>DATHQE010000545.1:0-8364 GCA_035483035.1 Streptosporangiaceae bacterium
CACTACGGTGGGTCCTTCTGCACATGATCGAGGAGTACGCGCGACACAACGGGCACGCCGATCTCATTCGCGAGTCGATCGACGGGCAAACGGGGTGACTGAACGCGAACGCGAGCGTCGTCAGGCCCTGGGGGAGTCGCGCCGCGCGACCGTTGTGGGCCCGGCGCTGGACACTGATCCAGGGAGCTGCAGTGCAGCTGTCCGCGTTTCCTAAAGTTGCCGTCAGAGCGCACCCGTGAGGTGTTCCAAGGCGAGCTGGTCGAGCCGCTCGAACGCCATGCCGCGCCGTGCCGCAGTCTCGACCTCGAACTCCTCATAGGCGCTGCGGTCAGCGAGCAATCCGGCCAACCCCTCGCCGGTACCAAGCGTCGGCAGCGCGAGCTGGTCGAGCCTGGATGCATGCAGCGCCTCAAGGACTTGCGGATCCGTGCGGAAGGCCGCGGCTCGCTCCCGCAGGATGAGGTAGTTGCGCATGCACGCGGCAGCGGAAACCCAGACTCCCTCGAGGTCTTCGGTCCGCGACGGCTTGAAGTCGAAATGCCGCGGGCCTTGGTATCCGGCGGTCTCGAGCAGGTCGACCAGCCAGAAAGCCTGCCGCAGGTCGCCCGCGCCGAAGCGGAGGTCCTGGTCGTACTTGATGCCGCTCTGCCCGTTGAGGTCGATGTGGAACAGCTTGCCGGCCCACAACGCCTGCGCGACGCCGTGCGCGACGTTAAGTCCGGCCATCTGCTCGTGCCCGACTTCCGGATTCACGCCGAAAAGCTCAGGGCGCTCGAGCCGCTCGATGAAGGCGAGAGCATGGCCGACGGTCGGAAGCAGGATGTCGCCGCGGGGTTCGTTCGGCTTTGGCTCCAGCGCGAAACGCAGCTCGTAGCCTTGCTCGCTGACGTACTCGGCTAGCAGGTCAAAGGCCTCCTTGAGCCGGTCGAGCGCGACACGCACGTCCTTGGCCGCTCCGGACTCGGCGCCTTCGCGCCCGCCCCAGGCCACGTAGATCCCGGCACCGAGTTCGGCCGCCAGGTCGATGTTGCGGACGGTCTTGCGCAGCGCGAACCGCCGCACTTCGCGGTCGTTCGCAGTAAACCCGCCGTCCTTGAAGACCGGATGTGTGAACAGGTTCGTGGTCGCCATCGGGACGCACAGGCCGGTCGTGTCGAGCGCGGCGCGGAACCGTTTGACCCGCAGGTCACGGTCAGAGTCGCTGGCACCGAATGGAATCAGGTCGTCGTCATGGAAGGTGACGCCGTACGCGCCGAGTTCGGCCAGCCGGTGCACCGTATCGACCGGGTCAATCGGCTCGCGGGTCGCGTCGCCGAACGGATCGCGGCCCTGCCAGCCGACGGTCCACAAGCCGAACGTGAACTTGTCCTGCTTCGCCGGCTGGTAAGCGTCCTGCTGGGGCTGGTTCATCGTCGCTCCTGGCGGTAGTAGACGGGCGAGCGGGCAGATGCCCAGCGGGTCATTTGACGGCACCGCCTGTGATGCCGGTGGCAATGAAACGCTGGGCAAGCACGAGCAGGACAGCGGCAGGGGCACAGGCAATCACGGCTGTGGCCATGACCGGGCTCCACTGTTCGGTCTGTGCCCCGAGGTACTGGTAGATCCCCAGCGTGATCGGCGTGACTGAGCCAGTCGTGGTCAGGGTCAGGGCGAAGAGGAAGTCGCTCCACGCGAACAGGAAGCTGAATAGGGCTGCGGTAATGATGCCGTTACGGCTGACCGGGACCGCGACCGAGATGAACGCTCGCAGCCGCCCGGCGCCGTCGATGCGTGCTGCCTCCATGATCTCGTTGGGCAACGCCGTCATGAAGGAGCGCATCAGCACGATGGAAAACGGGATACCGAGCGACGCGTCAGCCAGGATCAGGCCAGGCAGCGAGTTCAGCAAATGCAGCTCGTTGTACGTCCCGTACAAGGCGTTGGCGATGACGATGCCTGGGATCATCTGCGTGGCCAGCGCGGCGAAGATGATCCAGCCGCGGCCGGGCAGCCGAAACTTCGCTAGCGCATAAGCGGCGGGCGTAGCCACCGTTGTGCTGATCGCTGTGGCGCCGAAGGCAACGATCAGGCTAATCAGAAGGTGATTACCCTGCTGGGACAGAGCCTAGCGGTAGCCAGACAGGCTCGGATGCAGCGGGAACCAGCTGGTGGCAAAGGAGGTAGCGTTCTTCTGCAGCGAGGTATTGATCATCCAGTACACCGGGAACAGCAGCACGGCGAGGATCAGCACGGCCAGCACCGTGGAGCGCCAGTTCCGGGCAGCGGGACGGGTCACAGCTCGCCTCCTGTGCGCAGGGCAGCGCGGTTAAAGCGCAGGTAGACCAGGGCAAACACCAGCGAGATCAGGATCAGGACGTTGCCCATCGCTGCGCCCTGGCCGAACAGGAACTCCTTGAAGGACAACTGGTAGGACTGCACCGCCAGGGTCTGGCTGGCGTTGGCCGGGCCACCGCCGGTGACCACCAGGATGATGTCGATGACCTTGATCGTGTAGATAAAGCCGAGTACGAGCACGACGGTGACCACGGGACGCAGCATCGGCCAGGTGATGTAACGGAACCGTGCGATCGCGCGGGCCCCGTCGAGGGCAGCCGCCTCGTGTATTTCCTCAGGGATCTCCCGCAGTCCGCTGTAGAGGATGACCATGTTGAATGGGATGCCTATCCAGATGTTGACCAGGATCACGGCGAAGAGCGCGACGCTGGTGCTGGACAGCCACGGCACGCCGGTGGCCGGTGCGAGATGCGCCAGCCCGAGAAGCGCGTTGACCACGCCGTTATCCTGGCCGAGCATCCACCGCCACACGGTGGCGGATGCGACCAGCGGGAGCAGCCAGGGCAGCAGCAGCAAGGCCCGGATCACGCCGTTCAGCGGGAAACGCCGGGCGAAGAACAGCGCCAGGCCGAGTCCCAGGGTGAACTGCCCGGCCAGCGACAACACGGTGAACACGGCGGTGTTCCAGGCCAGCTGCCCGAACAGGCCCGAACTGAGGATCGCCCGGTAGTTCAGCAGGCCAGCGAACGGCGCCGTGCCTGTGTACAGGCTGGAGACGCTGTAGTCCTGGAAGCTCATGACCACGTTCTTCACGATCGGGTAGCCGAAGAACGCGGCCATGTACACCAGCGCCGGAGTCAGGAAGAGCCACTGGGCGGCTCGTTCCCGGCGGCGGGCACGGCGCGCGGGGGACCGGACGTCCCGGCCCTGGCCCGGCCCCGCTGCCGCGTCCGTACGATCCGCGAGCGAAGCGGTCTGAGTCATCATGCGATCCTTCGCGATGCCGTCATATCGAGGCAGCTACGCCCAGCCGGGGCTTGCGGCAACGCTATCGCCGCAAGCCCCGTTTGCCGGCAAGCCCGACTTCCTGGCGGCTACCTTAGGAGCCTTTGGTCACGGTCGTCTGAGCAGTGGTCAGAGCGGTCTGCGCTGACGAAGCGCCGCTGAGGGCGGCCTGCTCTGCGGTCGCGATTGCTGTGGCGATCGCCGGGTACTTGGTTCCGACCTCGGCGGTGCGCGACAGGGCAGTGGAGACCTCGGAAACGAAGGGGGCAATAGCCTGGTTGCTTGAGGCAAGCTGCGCCGCTGCGGACTCCAGCGAGGGAACGTATCCGACTTGCTTGGCGTAGGACAGCTGATTGGCGCTGCTGTTCATACAGGTCAGCACCTTCCCGGCCGCCTGTTCCTTCGCGCTATCGGTCACCGGAACTGTCCACACTTCCCCGCCAAGCGGGACCTTCAGGGTGTCGCCGGAAGCCGGGACTGGGATCGGCGCGACGCCGTAGCTCAGGCCCTTGGCTGCGTTCAGGGTCGGGAACTGCCAGGGGCCGTTGATCATCATGGCCACCTTGCCGGCGATGAACTGGTCGTTGACGTCGCTCTGCGCCCAGGTGACGACAGATTTCGACATCGAGCCGTTGTCCACCATGCCGGTGAGCAGCTGCATCGATTGCACCGCCTGCGGGGAATCCAGGCTGTCGAGGTTCGCTCCGCTGGACCAGAAGAACGGAAGGTACTGCCAGGTGCCTTCGCCGTCGCTGTCAGCCGACAGGGCAAAGCCCTCGTGCTGGGGAGTAGTGAGCATCTTCGCGTCCGCGGTCAGCTCGGCCCAGGTGGTCGGCGGGCTGATATGCGCGGCAGCGAGCATCGGCTTGTTGTAGAACAAGGCGATCGAGTTGACGCCCGGCGCCAGCCCGTAGACCTTGTCCTTGTAACTACCCGCCGCCAGGATCGAGGGATAGTAGCCGGAGAGGTCGACGCCAGCCGTGCTGAGCGGGGTCAGCGCGCCGGTCTCGGCGATCTGCTGAAGGTAGGGGTTATCGAGCATGAGCAGGTCGGGAAGCGTGTGCGAGGACAGCTCCTGCAGGACCTTCGGCATCAGCTGCGGGTTAGCAACGCTCTCGTGCGTGATTTTCACCCCGGCCTTGGCCGCGCAGCTATTCAGCACGTCACCGACCGCGCTGTGTGCGGGCTCTGAGGTGAAGTAGTCCATCGCCGTTAGCGTGATCGGTCCCGATGACGTTCCGGTCGCCGTGCCCGATGATGACCCGCACGCTGTAGCCGCGGCGAGCAGCGCGGCCGTTCCGGCCAGCGCCAGAACCCGGGGCCGGGCGCGTGCGGTAGCTTCACTCTTCATCACTACCTGCCTTTACATGGATTTTCTAGACTTCGGATGGTATGCGCATGACCGCTGCGTTGCGGCGCTGCTGAAGCCGCTATGCAACGACTGGCAGCGCAGTGTCCGAGCCGGTCAAGGTGCACGTTTGACCGGTCGCGGCCGGGGTTTCAGCTGGCTTGTAGAAACGTTTCGATGAAGTTAAGCGCGAGCCTGTGCCACTGTCAACCACCTGGCGAGATTCACCAGCTTGCTAGTAACTGGGTGCGCAGGGGTGTCATCCATAGCGGCAGGTCAGAGACACCATGGCGGAGCAGCGGGCGGAGTGACTGATGTGCTCTGGCGATGTCGAATCAATTCGACTATCCTGTTGCGCCGGGCCTGGGTCGACTGACACAGGGCCCTGACGCGCGACGGGAGTGACGTGGAATGGGTTCGTTTCGCCCAGTGGCTGGCGGCCTGGAGTGGCGCAACGCCGAGCAGTTCGTCCGGATCGAAGGCTGGGGCCCGGACTCGTTGCGCGTACGCTCTGGCGTCGGCAGGCTGCTGCACGACTTGCCCGGTGCCCTACTCGAGCCGGATCGCACTGCGTACCCGGAACCGGTCGTAGAGCTGCCGCCAGCCTCGGCAATCAGTCATTCTCCCGAGGCCACGATCGGGGCGGCGATCGGCGTGACCGGTCCCTCGGCCGTGCTGCGGCACGGCGCCCTGCAGGCTCAGGTCAGCCCGGCCGGGCTAGTGACCTTTGTACGCGCTGACGGCGCCGAGTTGCTGGCCGAGCAGCCGGCCCACTTCTGGTGGCCCGGCGCCCGGCACTTCGACCCGCTGGGTAACGGCCGGTACCGCATCGAGCAGCGTTTCCGGGCCTATGAGGACGAGCGAATCTACGGGCTCGGGCAGCATCAGCATGGACTGCTCGACCAGAAAGGCGCCGTGATCGACCTGGTCCAGCGCAACACCGAGGTGAGTATTCCGTTCCTGCTCTCCAGCCGCGGATACGGCCTGCTATGGAACAACCCGGCCGTGGGAGCGGTCGAGCTGGCCGGCAGCGGCACACGCTGGAGCGCCAATCAGGCACGGCAGATCGACTACTGGATTACCGCCGCGCCGGATCCCACGCAGATTCTGTCTCGGTATGCGGACGCGACCGGACACAGCCCTGACCTGCCTGCCTGGGCCAGCGGCTTCTGGCAGTCCAAACTGCGCTACCGCACTCAGGAGGAGCTGATGGCAGTCGCCCGCGAGTACCAGCGAAGCGGCCTGCCGCTCTCGGTCATCGTCGCAGACTTCTTCCACTGGCCTGCGCTGGGCGACTGGGCCTTCGACCCGGCCGACTGGCCCGATCCCAAGCAGATGGTGACTGAGCTGGACGCGCTGGGCGTCAAGCTGATGGTCTCGGTCTGGCCGTCCGTCAATCCGGTCAGCGAGAACTGGGATGAGCTGAGCGGGCGCGGCTTGCTGATCGGCACGCAGTCGGGCCTGCCACTGCACACCCGATGGATTGACAAGCCGTCACCGGAACCGACCCCGGTCGCCTTTTACGACGCGACAAACCCTAAGGCCCGAGAATTCGTTTGGAACGAGGTCGCTCGCAACTATGTGCTGCATGGCATCACGGCCTTCTGGCTCGATGCGTGCGAACCGGAGATCGTGCCGCTGCACCACGCGAACCTCAGCTTCTGGGCCGGCAACGGAGCGGAAGTCGCCAACATCTATCCCCGCGAGCACGCCAGGGGATTCTTCGAAGGAGCCGCCGCAGCCGGCGGGGAAGTCTCAGTGGCCCTGTGCCGGTCAGCCTGGGCCGGCAGCCAGCGTTACGGTGTGGCGCTGTGGTCCGGCGACATCGGCGTGGACTTTCCCAGCCTGCGGCGCCAGATCGCCGCCGGGCTGAACACCGCCATCAGCGGGCTGCCGTGGTGGTGCGCCGACATCGGCGGGTTCCATGGCGGCGACCCCGACGATCCTGCTTACCAGGAGCTGATGATCCGCTGGTTCCAGTTCGGCGCGCTCAGTCCCATCTTCCGGATGCACGGTCACCGCGAGCCGCGGACACCGCTGGGGCCGGGCATCGCCGGCGGCCCGAACGAGGTGTGGTCTTACGGCTCTCGGGCTGCCGAGATCATGACGGCATATCTCTCGCTGCGCGAGCGGCTGCGCCCGTACCTGCACCAGCAGATGGCCGCCGCCGCCGACAGCGGGCTGCCGCCGATGCGCGCGCTGTTCCTGGAGTTCCCGCATGACCCCGCGTGCTGGACCGTCGCCGACCAGTATTTTCTGGGTCCTGACCTGCTGGTCGCTCCGGTCGTCGAGGCCGGCGCCACCAGCCGCGAGGTCTACCTGCCGGCCGGAGCGCGATGGCGCGACGCATGGACTGGTCAGAGCCTGCGCGGCGGGCAGACCGTGCAGTGCCCAGCGCCGCTCGATCGCATCCCGCTCTTCCTGCGCGACGACGCGCAGCTGCCGATCCTCGCCAGCCAGCCAGAGTAGAATCCGTGACCTGCACCGACGCGAAAGGAACGTGGTGGCAGCCAAGCTGATCGACGTAGCCAGGCACGCCGGCGTCTCACCCAGCACCGTGTCCTACGTCCTCAGCGGTAACCGGCCGATCTCCGAGGAGACCCGTCGGCGAGTTCAGGACAGCATCAAGGAGCTCGGATTCCGGCCGCACGCCGGAGCCCGCTCCATCCGCCGTCAGAGCACCAACGTGATCGCCATGGTGCTGCCGATGCCCGCCGACGGGCAGAGCGCGGTGCAGATGCAGTTCGTCTTCTCCGTGCTCTCTAGCGCCCGCGCCAACGGGTTCAACCTGCTGCTGCTCACCGCCGAAGACGGGGTATCAGAGATCAACAACCTGGTCGACAGCGCCATGGTCGACGGGGTGATCGTCATGGAGGTCCAGGTCCACGATCCGCGCGTGCCGGCGCTGCGCGCGCTGAACCGACCCGTCGTGCTCATCGGAACCCCCGCCGATGCCGACCGGATGGTGCACGTCGACTTCGACTTCGCTGCGGCTGGGGCGATGAGCGTTCAGTACCTCTATGACCTCGGACACCGCAACGTCGGGCTGATCGGCCAGAGCGCCGAGACCTATGCCCGCGAGCTGGGGTACGCCATGCGCTTCCGGGACGGCGCCCTGAGTGCCATGAGCGAGTGCGGCCTGGCCACGGCATGGTCCGCCGCCCGCGCCACTCCGGCGGGGGCGGCGGAAGCCATCGAGAATCTGTTCGGGCAGCACCCCGGGCTGACCGGGCTGGTCGTGTATAACGAGCAAGCGCTGCCGTTCGTCCTGGACCGGCTGCGCCAGCTCGGCCGGAGCGTGCCGGGGCAGATGTCGGTAGTAGCAATCTGCCCCGACGACCAGGCAGAGCATATGATGCCAGCCGTATCTGACGTGGCGCTGCCCGCGTCCGATCTGGGCAGGATTGCGGTCGAACGGCTCGCGGGTCTGATCGCCGGGTCGGAACAGCCGACCTCCACCCTGCTGGAGCCGCACCTGCACCGCCGCGGCAGCGCGGGCCCGCCGCCTAGCTGATAAGCCATCAGAGACGACCCGTCGGCGCCGTTCCTGGTTGAGCAGTCGGGCAGCGCTTAGGCGCCCCTGGGGTCACTCCTCCCCGATGTCGACCAGGCTCTGGCGCAATTCGATGATCAGCGGATCGCCATCGGGCAAGACGCGCTCCAGGCGGTCGACCGTGTCACGCAGCAACGCGCGGGCGTCGCCGTAGCGGCCCAGCCGGCGGTACACGTGCGCTAGC
>DATHQE010000546.1:0-14357 GCA_035483035.1 Streptosporangiaceae bacterium
CAGGCGGATATGAAACGCCTGATCGCCTACACCTCGGTGTCCCACATGGGCCTGATTACGCTCGGCATCTTCGCTATGACCAGCCAGGGGCAGTCCGGGGCGACGCTCTACATGGTGAACCACGGCTTCGCCACCGGTGCACTGTTCATCCTGGCCGGGTTCATGGTGAGCAGGCGCGGCTCGCATCTGATCTCCGACTACGGCGGGGTCCAGAAGGTCGCCCCCGTGCTGGCCGGCCTGTTCCTGATCGCCGGCCTGGCCGGCCTGTCGCTGCCTGGCCTGAACACGTTCGTGAGCGAGTTCCTGGTGCTGGTCGGCACCTTCACCAGGTACGAGGCGGCCGCGATCCTGGCCACGCTCGGCATCATCCTGGCGGCTATCTACATCTTGTGGATGTACCAGCGGACGATGACCGGGCCGGTGCGGGACGAGGTCGCGAGCATGCCCGACCTGAAGCCACGGGAACTGTGGGCGGTCGGGCCCCTGATCGCGCTGATCATCGTGCTCGGCGTCTACCCGAAGCCGGTGCTGAACATCATTAATCCGGCAGTGCACAGCACGCTGGTGGGGACGCACTCGTCCGACCCGGTGCCGCCGCATCCGGCTCAGCCGGTGAGCCCAGTCAGCACCACCAGTCTCGTGCACCACGCCTGGGTCCCTGACCTGGGCCAGGCGACCCGCCTGACCCAGCCTGCACTGACCCAGCCTGCACTGACCCAGCCTGCACTGACTCAGCCGACCCTGACACAGCCTGCACTGACGCCTGTACTGAAGCAAGGGAGCTCGGGGTGACCCGGATCGTGGCGGCTGCCGCGCCAACTATCGCGGCCCCGCACATCGAGTGGAGCCTGCTCTCCCCGATGCTGCTGGTCTTCGCCGCCGCCCTGGCGGGCGTGCTGATCGAAGCGTTCGCCGCTCGCGACCTGCGACGGCCGATGCACATCGTGCTGGCGCTCGGCAGCCTGGCGGGCGCGTTCGTGCTCACCATCGTGCTCGCTGCCCGCAGTTCGATCTTCGCTGACGGTAAGCACGGCGCCGTGGTCGCCGTGGGCGCCGTGGGCGTCGACCGGCCCACGCTGTTCATCCAGGCAACGATCCTGATCCTCGCGTTCGTGAGCGTGCTGCTGATCGCGGAGTCGTCGCGTGAGGTCAGCGCTTTCACGCCGCAGGCCGCCGCCATTCCCGGTAGCGCCGAGGAGCGCGAGGGCATACTGGCCGGCGTCGCGCACACCGAGGTCTACCCGCTGACTTTGTTTGCCGTCGGCGGCATGCTGTTGTTCCCGGCGGCTAACGACCTGCTGACAATGTTCATCGGGCTCGAGGTGCTGTCGCTGCCGCTGTACCTGCTGTGCGGCCTGGCGCGCCGCCGCCGTCTGCTGTCCCAGGAAGCCGCGATGAAGTACTTCCTGCTGGGCGCGTTCTCATCGGCGTTCTTCATCTTCGGCGTGGCCATGCTGTACGGGTTCTCGGGCTCGGTGCAGCTGTCCGCGATCGCGACGGCCGCCCAGTCCGGCACGCAGTCGGCGACGCTGCTGTACGCCGGGATCGGGCTGGTCGGCCTCGGCCTGCTCTTCAAGATCGGGGCGGTGCCCTTCCACGCCTGGAAGCCTGACGTCTACCAGGGCTCGCCGACGCCGGTCACCGCGCTGATGGCGTCGTGCACTCTGGTGGCGGCCTTTGGCGCGCTGCTGCGCGTCTTCTACGTCGCGTTCGGCCAGCTGACCTGGGACTGGCGGCCGGCCCTGTGGGGCGTGGCCATCTTGACCATGCTGGTTGGCTCGATCATCGCGATCACGCAGACGGACATGAAGCGGCTGCTCGCCTACTCCTCGATCGCGCAAGCCGGCTACATCCTCACCGGCGTCATCGCGGCGAACACGGCCGGCCTGTCGGGCAGCATGTTCTACCTCGCCGCGTACGGCTTCGCGACCATCGGCGCCTTCGCCATCGTGACACTGGTGCGGGACCGGGGCGGTGAGGCGGCGCACATGTCGAGCTGGGCGGGCCTCGGCAAGCGCTCGCCGCTGGTGGCAGGGGTCTTCGCGCTGTTCCTGATCGCGTTCGCGGGCATCCCGCTGACCAGCGGATTCACCAGCAAATTTGCGGTGTTCAACGCCGCCATCCAGGGTGGTGCACTGCCGCTCGTCATCGTGGGCGTGATCAGTAGCGCCATCCTTGCGTTCCCGTACGTCCGGGTGATCGTGCTGATGTTCTTCAGCGAGCCCGCGGCTGAGGGTCCGGTCGTGATCCGGCCGAGCGCCTACACCGGCCTGGCCGTCGCCATCGGGGCCGTTGCCACTGTTGTGCTCGGCATAATCCCGCAACCGCTGCTGAACCTGGCGAACCACGCGGCCAGCTCGCTGTTCGTCCGCTAGCAGGACCGCAATCCAGCCTTTGCCAAGCTTGCCGCATATCTTGGGGAAGGCTGCAGGATAGCCTCGGCTATGACTGGCCCGCCAGCGAGGATCGGCGAGCCATGAGGGGACCCACGTGATTGCCGCCGTTCCGATGGAACTTACCGACGCAGCGCTCGCGTCCGATGTCGTCGACGGGCTTGCCCTGGTCGAGGAAGGCCTGCGCGTGGCCGCGCAGGCCGAGCACGACGTGCTCGCTGGCGCCTCGGCGCACCTGATGGAGGCCGGCGGCAAGCGATTCCGGCCGACGCTGGTCCTGCTCGCTGCCCAGTTCGGCGATCCGAGAGACCCGCGGGTCGTGCCGGCCGCCGTGGCGGTCGAACTGACCCACCTGGCCACGCTGTATCACGACGACGTGATGGACGAGGCAGTTGTCCGGCGCGGCGGCGACAGCGCGAACTCCCGCTGGGGCAACACCGTCGCGATCCTGACCGGCGACTACCTGTTCGCCAGGGCGTCGGCGATCCTGGCCGACCTGGGCCCGGAAGCGATCAGGATTCAGGCCAAGACCTTCGAGCGTCTGGTCACGGGTCAGATCGCTGAGACTGTCGGCTGCCGGCCCGGCGATGATCCGCTCGAGCACTACATGCGGGTCGTGACCGAGAAGACGGCGTCGCTCATCGCGACCGCAGGCCAGTTCGGCGCGATGTACTCGGGTGCGCCGCCGAGCGTGGTCGACCGGATCACACCTGCCTGCGCGGCGATCGGCGTGGCATTCCAGTTGTCCGACGACATTCTTGATGTGGCGAGCGAATCGGCGCAATCCGGCAAGACGCCCGGCACCGACCTGCGCGAAGGCGTGCGGACCTTGCCTATGCTGCATGCGCTGCGGTCAGCCGACGGGGCAGGCGGCAGGCTCGTCGACCTGCTCAGCATGGGCGAGCTCACCGACCCTGCGCTGCACAAGGAAGCGCTCGGCCTGCTGCGCGACCATCCGGCCATGGAGATGGCCAGGGCGGACACTCGGCGCTGGGCTGACCAGGCCCGCAGGCAGATCCTCGGCCTGCCCGACGTCCCGGCCCGGGCCGCATTCGAGGCTTTGTGCGAGTTCGTGGTCGAGCGCACGGGGTAGTCAGCCCTTATGGGCGTGCCTGCCAACGTACGGACTGCCAAAGCCCTGACTGCCAAAACCCTGGCTGCCGGAGTCGCTGGCTGCGCGGCCATCGTCATCGCAGGCTGCGGGGGTAGCGGATCGACGAGCGGCTCGGCTAGCGCACCGCCGAAAGAGCCTTCGTCGACCGCACTACTGACCGCGATGCAATCCTCGGTCCGGCAGGCCAGCAGCGTGCACGTGGCCGGGAACCTGTCCAACAACGGCACGCCGATCAGCGTGGACCTGGATTTGCACAGGAATGGTGACGTATCCGGAACTGTCAGCCAGAATGCGGCGCCGTTCCAGGTCGTTGGCCTCGGCAACTTGACCTACATTAAGGCGACCCGTGCGTTCCTCCAGGAGGTGAAGGCGCCGACCAGCGCCTGCGCCGTTGTCTGCGGCAAATGGCTTCAGCTGACCACCGCCGAAGCCGGCCAGCTCACTGGAGATCTCAGCATGAGCAGCCTGACCGCCCCGCTCACCTCAGGTAAGGTGCCAGCGCTCGCCGAGGCCGGCAAGGTGACCGTCAACGGCCAGTCTGCCTGGGTGCTGCGCGCGTCTGACGGCAGCAAGCTGGACGTCAGCACCACGAGCCAGCACTATCCGCTGGCCGCGTCCACCGGGGGGAGCGCGCACGAGGTGGTCACGTACTCGAAGTGGAATGCAGCGCCGAAGCCGGTCGCTCCGCCCGCGAACGAGGTGCTGAACCTGAACAACCTCAAGTAACCAGATACCTGGATATAGCGGGCGCTCGTTACACCGGCCGGTGGCTGGCGGGGGAATCCAGGGCATGGTCGGCTCGTTGTGCCTGGCGACGCGAGGAGGAGCAGTGAGCATTTTCGGACACCGCAAGGCGCAGATGGTGACGGCGCAGGACGCGCTGCCGGGCCGCGAGACGACGATGCGGGTCCCGGATCGGCACGAGGTGCTCGGGACGTCGCTGGTGCCGCCATACCCAGCGGGCACCGAGGTCGCCGAGTTTGCGCTGGGCTGTTTCTGGGGCGCGGAGAAGAACTTCTGGCAGACGCCCGGTGTGGTCTCGACCGCCGTCGGTTACGAGGGCGGATTCACCCCGAATCCGACGTACGAGGAAGTGTGCAGCGGCCGCACTGGCCACGCCGAGTCGGTGCGCGTCGTGTTCGACCCCGCCAAGGTCAGTTACCCCGAGTTGCTGAAGGTCTTCTGGGAGTCCCACGACCCCACGCAGGGGATGCGCCAGGGCAACGACGTCGGCAGCCAGTACCGGTCAGCGATCTTCTACCAGTCGCCGCAGCAGCAGGCCGAGGCCGAGGAGTCGCGCGCGAACTACCAGAAGAGGCTGTCCGAGGCCGGATACGGGGACATCACGACGGAGATCGTGCCCGCGGGCACCTTCTACTTCGCCGAGGACTACCACCAGCAGTATCTCAGCGACGCCAAGAACCCGTACGGGTACTGCCCCGACCACGGCACCGGCGTATCGTGCCCCATCGGGGTCGTCAAGGCCAGCGGCCCGATCGGATCCGTGTCAGCGGACTCCTGAATTAGCCGCCCACCAGATACGTCATGGTTGTGGCGCTGCTGCTCATACAGCGTCGTGGTTGTCACAACCAGCGCGCCAGCGGGCGAGCTGCGGGCTCACAGGCGGCGAGCCTGATCATGTGGCCACAAAATTGTGATACATTAGGCGCATGACAGCGGACGCGCATTCGGTCGGACTGAGGGACCTGCGCCACCACACAAGCGAGGTGCTGGCGCGGGTCCGGCACGGCGAGACTATCGATGTCACCGAGCACGGCCGACTTGTCGCGCGCATCGTTCCCGTAGGAGAACGCGAGCCGCCGCCGATCCTGGCACGCCTAGTTGCCTCCGGGCGGGCGACGCTCGCGCGGAGGCCTGGGTACCGTCCCCGCATGCTGCCGGGCGATGGCAGCGACAGCCTCACCGAAACCCTCGAAGCAATGCGGGACGAGGAACGCTGGTGAGCCTCTACTACGCCGACACCTCCGCGGTGATCAAGCTCCTGGTCGAAGAGACGGATTCCAACGCATTCGCGGCCTTCTACGACGCGCACAGCGAAGCCGAGTGGGTCAGTTCAGCGCTACTGCGGATTGAGATCATTCGTGCCGTTCTGCGCGCTAGGCCCGCTCTGCTGCCCGTGGCCAGGGACATGCTCCTCGCGTTCTCCTACATCGCGATCGATGACGACGTTGTCGAGGGGGCGATGAACGAGCCCGACCGCAGCCTGCGGTCGCTGGACGCAATCCATCTGGCGACCGCTCGTATCCTCGCGCCCGAACTGGATGCCCTCCTCAGCTACGACGACCGGCTACTCAAAGCGTCGACCGACGCTGGACTGGTCACAGTCTCCCCGCGGGACTGACGCGGGTCGCCGCGTCGTGCGCGGGAGCCGGCGCTAGCTGACCGCCTCGTGCTTGCGGGCGCGATATGCGGCGACGTGCAGGCGATTGCCGCACGTCCGGCTGTCACAGTAACGCCGTGACCGGTTCCTGGACAGGTCCACGAACACGTCCCGGCAGGCGGGCGACTCGCAGGTGCGAACGCGGCGGGCTTCGCCCGCGACGACGAGCCAGGCGAGACCCATCCCAAAGTGCGCGGCCATCCTGTCGGCGAGCGGCGACGTCGGGCGGGACACGTGCAGATGCGGGCCGCGGCCATCGTGGGCGACGATCTGCGGGCTGGCCCCCGTCTGCGAGAGGAGTGCGTTGATCTGCGCGATGGCGCCTGTCTCGTCGCCCGTCTCGCAGCTGGTGACGATCGAGTCGAGTCGGCCCCGGTACTCGCGCGCCTGGGCCAGGTCCGCCGTAGCCCCCCGTACGCCGGCAAAAGCGTATCTGTCCGCCATCGCCTGGAGGTCAGAGAGATTGCGCAGCGCATCTCCGCCGGCCGCTCGGCCGGTGTTGATGAGCTCGACGCAGCCGGCCATAGCTTCGAGCTGGTCAGCATCGAAGTGACTTTGACCCCTGTCACCTGCGCCCAGTAGTGTTGGTGCCATGTCAGTACCGTACGACGAAACGGTCATGACCGCCACTGGTCGCAGCGGTCTCGTCGGCTCGCCAGTGCTGACTGCGGTGCTGGGGGCTGCATGCATCTCGTCCTCGGCGATCCTGGTGACTCTTGCCCACGCCGGCGACGCCACGACTGCCTTCTTCCGCTGTGCACTGGCGCTCCCGGTCCTGGTGCCGCTAGCGGTGCTCGAGCAGCGACGCCTGGGGCCGCGGCCGCTAGCTCGACGGCGCAGCGCGGTGATCGCCGGATTCTTCCTGGCGGTGGACCTTGTGCTGTGGAACCACGCGATCGCCGACGTCGGTGCCGGGGTGGCGACCGTGCTCGGCAACCTCCAAGTGCTGTTCGTTGCTGCCTTTGCCTGGCTGGTGCTGCGCGAACGACCGGACCGCCGGTATCTGCTGATGCTGCCCGTGGTGCTGGCCGGCGTCGTGCTCGTGTCGGGCATGCTGGGCGGGCACGCGGCCGGGCTGGATCCGGTCGCCGGCGTCGGCTTCGGCCTCGCGACCTCCGCGGCTTACGCGTGCTTCCTGCTGACCTTGCGATCCACCGCTGGACAGACGCGACATGTGGCCGGCCAGCTAGCGGACGCGACCGTCGGGGCGGCCATCGGCTCGGCCATACTCGGCCTGCTGTTCGGCGGCTTCCAGGTCGTGATCCCCTGGTCGGCCTTCGGCTGGCTGCTGATGCTGGCGATGCTCAGCGGGACGGCAGGCTGGCTGCTCATCACCTCGTCCTTGCCCCGGTTGCCAGCCTCGATGTCATCCTTGTTGCTGCTGCTGCAGCCCGCCGGCGCACTCGTGCTGGCAGCCGTCGTGCTGCGCGAGCAACCGACGATCGTGCAGGTCATCGGCGCCTGCGTGGTGTGCCTGGGGGTGCTAGCCGCGAGCAGGGCCAAAACGTCGCAGTCACGCGATGGTGACCCGCCGACAGCGCCGGAGCCAGCCGCGCTTGGGCAACAAGCTACGCTGACTCAGGCGCGCACCGCGAATAGTACGTAGCCGTAGCTCAGTCCGGTTGCGGCCGGATGACGGCGCAGCCAGGCGCGCGCTACGTCAGCCGGGAACTCGATGTGCAAGACCGCGGACAGCTCGGCCCGGCTCGAGAAGTCCAGCCGCGAGCGCACCTCATACCGGGTCGCCCCCCGGTCCCGCCACCAGGCGTCGACGGCGGCAGCGGTCGACTGCGGTGGGCGCAGCGCTGATGCGGCCAACATGCGGGCGAACTCGCCCCACCGGTAGTCGTTGTCCACCACGACCAGATGTCCGCCCGGCCGCAGGACGCGCAGCACCTCGACGAGCCCAGGCTCGGTCCCTGGCGGGAAGAAGTAAGCGAATCGGGCGTGCACGACGTCGGCACTGCGATCGTCCAGCGGCAAGTGCTCTGCCGACCCCGCCAGTACCTCGGCACCTGACAGCGCCGCGGCGGCATGCCGGGCGGCAGCGCGCAGCGCCGGATCAGGCTCGATGCCGATAACGCGGGCGGCGTCAGCGCAGTAGCGGGCCAGCCAGTAACCGGTCCCGCAGCCGAGATCCACGATCGTGCGCCCGGCCCACGGGGCGATTGCGTGCATGGCCGCCAGGACGTGCCCAGCCTGGTCCAGCGCCTTGTTCTCGAGCTCGTAGCCGTCCGGGTGGCCGCCGATATTGGGCGCGAACCGCCAGTCGGGGAACTCGGCTGTGCGCGGCGCGGCTGGGAGCACGGAACATTATCGGCCAGCTCACGGCCGTCAGGCGAATCAGCCGGCCAGGTTCCTGTTGATAATGGCAGCGATGTTCTCAATAGTGGTGATGCCGTAGCCCTCACTCTGGCTGCCGCCGGACGGCGGTCCAGTCAGGACCGCGATCTGGTAGGTGATACCCACCCCGGTGAACGCCCCGATGCTGTTGATACGCCAGTCAATGGCGCCGGGGTATGGCAGCCAGCCGTTCTTGATGTGCACCGTGACATCGGCCGGCGCGGCAGCCGATACACCCCACCGCTGGGACGGAATAACCTCGGCCATCAGCTGCAGCACGTAGTTGCGCGACCTGGTGTTGAGCACGGTTCCGGGCGTCGTGAGGAGGTTGAGCAGCGTCAGCTCGTCATGCGCGGTGATCTGGGTCAGGCCCCAGGCTTTGTCGTTGAGGATCGTATGGTGCATGCCCGCCTCGTCGAGGAAGCGCTGCAGACTGCCTATCCCTACCTCATTCCAGAGCGCAGTCGCTGCGCTGTTGCTGGACTGGGTGATCATCTGGTTAGCGAGACTCCGCTGCTTGCTGGTCAGGCGCCCGGGTGCGCCCTCTTTGAGTAGCAGCGCGCTCAGGATGGTGACCTTGACGACGCTGGCTGAGTAGAAATACCGCCACTGATGGAACGCGCAGGTCAGACCGTCGGCGGGATCCGACGCGGCCAAGCCCACGAAGGACCCTCGGCGCGCCGCGAGGACAGCTGAGATGCCACCCGACATCCGGCCCGCGATCCTCGGGTGCTTAGCTGAGGTGCAGATGCTCGTTGTCGCAGCGGCGGCGCTGGCAGTTGCTGGGAGCGCGATCCCCGCGGCGAGTGCCGCCACGCACCCGGCTACTGTCAGCACAGTCACAGGTCCCCGTCGAATACGGCCCATCTCTGCTCCCTGATTGTCGTTACAAGGATTGACGCACAAGTACGCGTCCGGGTTGGCATTGGACGCGGCAAATTGGCGGAAATTTGCCGCCAGAAGATGTCGAAATCCGCGTCAGGCCGTTCGTGGCACTAGACAGGAGGGTGCCGCCGGCACCCGCGCTACTAGCAGGAGGCACGCGAGATGAAGTACGTGATGCTCATCATGAACACCGACCTCGTGAACCAGATGACCGAGCAGGAGCAGCAGGCCTGGTATGCGGAGATCATGGCGTGGTACGAGAAGCACGGCGCCAGTGGGGCTCTCGCCGACGGGGGTCACCAGCTGCAGGGGCCAGAGACGGCCAAGACTGCACGGGCCAGCGGCGTCATTGACGGTCCGTTCATCGAGTCGAAGGAAGTGCTCGGCGGCTATTCGGTGCTCGAGGCAGCTAGCGTCGACGAGGCAATCGAGCTTGGCCGGACGTGGCCGGGCGTGGATCGCGGCTTGATCACCATCGAGGTGCGGCCTGTCGTGGAGATGTAGGCCCCGTGCCTGCGGCGCGTCTCCTGTCCTCGGCGAGACGGCGGCTCAGTTAGTCAGCCGGCGGGCGATAAGCTCGCGCTCGGCCGGGTTGGCGGCCAGCGCGAGCGCTCGCTCGTTGGCCTCTCTCGCCTCGGCGGTGCGCCCGACGGCACTGAGCAGCTCAGCGCGGACGGCATGGAACAGCCGGTAGTCGTCCAGCTCGGCGGCGAGCGGCTCGACCTCGGCCAGCGCCGCCTGCGGGCCAAGCGAATATCGGGTGGCGACCGCCCGGTTGAGCTGGACAACCGGCGACGGCGTCATGCCCTGAAGCCGGTCATACAGCAGCCGGATCTGCTGCCAGTCAGTCTCCGCATACGTCGGCGCCGCCGAGTGGAGCGCAGCGATAGCCGCCTGGACCTGGTACGGTCCCGGCTCCCGCAGGGCGATCGCCCGGTCAAGCAGGCCCGTCGCTTCGGCTGCCAGCTCGCCGTCCCAGCGGCGGCGGTCCTGGTCAGCGAGCCGGATGAGTCGGCCCCACCCGTCGAACCTGGTGGCCGCGCGCGACTCATGCAGCAGCAGCAACGCCAGCAGGCCGAGCGCCTCTGGCTCGCGCGGCATGAGGCGGTGCAGCAGCCGCGCTAGCGACACCGCCTGAGCCGCGAGGTCACGGCGAGCGGGCGTCCGCCCGGCGCTTGCCAGGTAGCCCTCGTTAAACACCAGGTAGACGACGGCCAGCGCGGCCGCAAGCCGCTCGCCCAGGTCGTCGGGATCGGGTATCCGCACGGCGACACCGGCGTCGCGCAGCGACCGGCGGGCTCGCGACAGGCGCTGTCCCATCGCCTGCTCACTGACCAGGAACGCGGCCGCGATCTCCGCAGTCGTCAGACCGCACACGGCACGCAGCGTGAGTGCGATCTGAGAGTCGGCGGGCAGTGCGGGATGACAGCACGCGAAGACCAGGCTCAGCAGGTCATCGTCGGGGTCCGGCGCTGGCTCGCTGCCACCCGTGCGGTCCGCCGTGACGGCGAGCAGCGCTAGCTTCTCCCGGCCAGTCCGCACCCGCCGCTGCCGATCGATCGCCTTGTGCCACGCAGTGGTCGTTAGCCAGCCGCCGGGGTTCGGCGGGACTCCGTCGGCCTGCCAGTGCTCGAGTGCCTCGACGAACGCGTCCTGGACCAGTTCCTCAGCCAGGCCCACGTCGCCGAGCCGCCTAGCCAGAGTTGCCCGCAGACTGGTGGCTTCGGCCCGGTAGGCCCGTTCAAGCTCCTGGGCGTCCACGATGGCAATTCTGGCAAATCAGCCGGCCCCACCGCAGCCTGCGGTAGCAATGGTGCAGGTCGGGCAGATTCAGGCGACTATCGGGATAAGATGCTGGCGCCCGAGCAGGCGTCTAGGTGGGAGGTAGCCGGATGAGGCTGGGGAAGCCGTCACCCCGGACTCTCACGGTGGGGGCCGGCGTGCTGGCGGTGGCGGTCGCGGTTCTGGCCGTGGCAGCCGGCGTGTACTGGGGTCTGGGCAAGGCCAGCGCCACGAATAGCACGGGATCTAGCGCTAGTGGGTCTTCTTCCTCCGTGTCGTCCGCTGCTTCTCGTACGCCTAGCGTTTCTCCGTCGGCGTCACCCACCGAGTCCACGCCGCCAGCTGACCCAGGCGTCATACAGCCGACAGGCAGCCCAGTATTCGATGCGACCTTCTCCGGATCGGGGCTGGACCGTTCGGTGTGGGGCACCTGCTATCCGTACCCCGGAGATTCGGACGGTAGCCCCTCGGGTTGCACCAATTCCGAAAACAAAGAGTTCGAGTGGTACTTGCCCGCCCAGGACCAGGTCTACGGCGGGGCCCTTCATCTCGTCGCGCAGAAGATCCCCACGGCTGGCACCGCGCGTGATGGCAGCCCGCAGACTTACGCTTGCCGCTCAGGCATAGTTACGTCCGACCCAGGCCTGCAATTTAAGTACGGATATCTCCAGGTAGTCGCTCAGATCCCGGAGGAGCCCGGCATGTGGCCCGCCCTGTGGCTCGAGGCGGCGAACGGCCAGTGGCCGCCTGAGATTGACATACTGGAGCACTGGGGAGTCGACCAGGAATCCGCAGAATTCCTCCATCCGGTGGGTCAGGGGCAGCTTCGGTTTAGACTCCCGCCGGACCTCATCGGGACGGCCTGGCATACGTTTGGCCTGTCCTGGACCAGGTCACAGCTCACCTGGTTCATAGACGGCAAGGAGTATTTTGTGGACCGCATTGCCGTCCCGCATTTGCCGATGTTTTTCATCGCTAATCTCGCGGACTCGGTGAACCCGACGACTCCAGGTGTGTGCTCGGGCTCTCTTAATATCCGTTCGGTCGAGCTGTGGAAGGCCTGACCGACCCAGGCGACACACGCGAACGACCTGCATATCGAGAGCCCGCGTCATATGCTGTGGTCGCAGTTTTAGCATGGCTACGGCCGAACGCGACGGTTAGGACCTAGATGAGCGGGCGCCCCGCTGATGAACTCGACGGGTATGGCCTTGACGAGCCGCGGGGCCGTCATAGCGCCGGCGACACCAATGGTTATGTAGACGCCGGGGCGGCTGGGCCCAGTCCGGACGGGTGGCACAGCGGCGTTGGCGCGTGGGCTGCGGTCGACGACGACGGGTGGGAGGTCCAGCCCAGTCCGGACGGGTGGCACAGCGGCGTTGGCGCGTGGGCTGCGGTCATGCAGGACGACCTGGATAACGACTGGGAAGAGATTGACGCGGCATGGGACGACGAAGACCGCGGCTCTGGGGCAGGGCGTGGTGATCGAAACCGCCGCTCCCCACGACGGCGACGCCCGAGGCGGACCATCAACCGCAGGCGGCTCGTCGTAGCGATAGCCACCATTCTCGTCGTGATGCTGAGCGTCGGTGCGACGGCCGTGATCCGGCACATCAGCGTGAATTCCGTGCCCGCCGGGCTTAGGGCCAAGGCGCTCGCACGGCCTGAAACAACGGCGCCGGCCGCCGGCGGTCGCTTTGAGCTGTCGACAGGCAGCGTCTCTCCCGCGCCCAGCGCGAAGGCGACCAGCAGTCCGGCCGGCCAGCAGACCGCCGGCGGAGGTGCCGCCCCCCCGTCAGGTGCCGGGGTGCCAGGGAACGTCCCTGGCTGGCGGCTGACCTATTCGACGGACTTCCCCGGTATCTCTCTCCCATCCGGCTGGGGTGCCTACTCCGGGCAGCCTGGCAGCGATCCCTATGGCAAGTGGGATCCGGACAATGTCGCCGTCCGCGGCGGCGAGCTGCATTTCTACGCAAACAATGGCGCCACCGGCGGGGTGAGTTTCGGCGGGAACCCGCAGACGTATGGCATGTATCAGGTGCGCATGAAGGGCGACTACGAGCCCGGTATCAGTATCTCTGACATTCTGCTGCTGTGGCCCGACAGTAACGTATGGCCACCGGAGATTGACTTCTTCGAAGACAGCGGCGGCGATCGCGGTAACTATCTGGCGACCGTGCATCCAGGGCCTAACGGTGTGAACGACAACCAGGCGCACGTGAATGTCAACAACAACAATGCCACGGAGTGGCACACCTACGGTGTCCAGTGGACTCCGAGCACCATCACCTTCACTGTCGACGGGCAGTCGGTGGGCAGCGTCAGCCAGAGCGACACCGGTTCGTGGCCGAACATCAGGATGAACCTCGACATCCAGTCTCAGAATCTCGGCCCGGCGCAGCCCGCTAACGGGACGGAGACCATGACGGTGGCGTGGGTCGCCGAGTACGCGATGTCGTAGAGCTGGCCAGGACCTGACCGACAAGCAGCGGCAGGCGACGGCTGAATGCTGACGCGTCGTCAGGCGGGTGCGCCGCCGCGACCCGCGCCGCCCCGAAATCTCGAGACGCCCTCGACGACGCCCGGGTCAGCCAATGTCGCCATCCCGCGGGCGAACTCGTTCGCCATCGCGTCATCGAAACCGAGCGACACCGAGTCCAGGGCTGAGGCCCGGTCGCTGCGCATGCAGGCCTGCGGAAACGCGGCAATCTGGCCCGCGAGCAGTTCGGCCTCCTCGCGCGCGTCGCCGTGCTTGACCAGCCGCGAGACCAGGCCCATCTGGTGGGCCTCGGCAGCCGGGACCGGCCGGCCCGTTAGGATCAGGTCCAGCGCCCGGCCGAGGCCGACGATCTGCGGAAGCCGGACCGTGCCGCCGTCGATCAGCGGAACGCCCCAGCGACGGCAGAAAACCCCGAAGACGGCGTCTTCCTCGGCGACGCGCAGGTCACACCACAGCGCCAGCTCCAGTCCGCCGGCAACGGCGTGGCCGGCGACAGCGGCGATGACTGGCTTGGACAAGCGCAGGCGGCTCGGACCCATCGGGGCGGTCCCGTCGGGCTCGGTTCGGTTGCCGCGCAGGCTGCCCATGGCCTTAAGGTCAGCGCCGGCGCAGAACGTACCGCCGGCCCCGAACAGGACAGCGACCGCGGCGTCACCATCGGCGTCGAAGTCGGCAAATGCCTCGGCGAGCGCCGCCGCCGTCGGTCCGTCGACGGCGTTGCGTACCTCAGGCCGGTCCAGGATCACCGTGGTGACCGGGCCGACCCGGTCGACCCGGACCGGGCTGGCCTTGGCTGGAGTACGCGCACTGCCAACCGCATGAGCCGGCCGAGCGGCACCCGGCATCGACACGGCTAGCCGACCTGCCAGGTGTCGCTGCCCGCCAGCAGGTCGGCGAGGTCGCCGTCGCCCTGCTTCAGCCTGGCCGTCTCGATCTGCG
>DATHQE010000547.1:0-3212 GCA_035483035.1 Streptosporangiaceae bacterium
ACTGACCATCGACGTCGGCAACACCAACACGGTGCTCGGCGTGTTCGACGGCCCGGACGTCGTCGAGCACTGGCGTATCTCCACCGATCCGGTCCGCACGGCCGACGAGCTTGCGGTGCTGATCCAGGGGCTGCTGCGGCAAAGCACGCTGTTCGCCGAGCCGGATGTCAGCGGGATCGCGTTGTGCTCCACTGTGCCTTCGGTGCTGCACGAGCTGCGGGAAATGTGCCGCCGGTACTACGGCGACGTGCCAGCCGTGATCGTGGAGCCGGGCGTCAAGACCGGAGTGCCGCTGCGCTACGACAACCCCAAGGAAGTTGGCAGCGACCGGATCATGAACGCGGTCGCCGCCGTGCACCTGTACGGCGGCCCGGCCATCGTCGTCGACTTCGGCACGTCGACCAACTTCGATGCGGTAAGCGAGCGCGGCGAGTTCGTCGGCGGTGCGCTCGCGCCAGGGATCGAGATCTCCGTCGATGCACTGTCTCGCCGCGCCGCGCAGCTGCTGAAGGTGGAGCTAGCGCGGCCGAGCCGGGTAATCGGCAAGAGCACGGTCGAGGCGCTGCAGTCCGGCATCATCTTCGGGTTCGCCGGGCAGGTCGAGGGCATTGCCAGCCGGATGGCGGCCGAGCTGGCGCCGTCGGATCCGGAGTCCGTCACGATCATCGCCACCGGCGGCCTCGCGCCACTAGTCATCGACGAGGTGGCCGTCATCGACGCGCACGAGCCGTGGCTGACCCTGATCGGGCTGCGGCTTACCTATGAGCGGAACACCGCGGACCGCGGCTTTCCCGCTGATCGCGCGCCGGCCGCCGCCGTACGCGGTGATACTGCGGTGACCGATTGATGGCGGCACCGGTAACCTCGGGCAGATGACGGAGGATCAGGAGAGCGGGTCGGCCCGCTTCGATGTGCCCGAGCAGATGCGGGTCCGGCTGGCCAAGGTCGAGCGGCTGCGGGCGGCTGGTATCGACCCCTACCCGGTTGGCTATCCGCGCACCCACGCGATTGCCGAGGTGCGCGGCGAGTTCGGAGAGCTGGCGCCCGATACCGTCACCGGCAAGGTCGTTGGCGTCGCCGGCCGCGTTGTGCTGTACCGCAATAGTGGCAAGTTGTGCTTCGCCACGCTACGAGACGGCACCGGCGAGCTCCAGGTGATGATCTCGCTGGACCGCGTCGGCCCGGATGCACTGGCGGCCTGGAAGCAGGACGTCGATCTGGGCGACCACGTGGGCGTGACCGGTGAGGTCATCTCCTCCCGGCGCGGCGAGCTGTCCGTGCTGGCTGACTCGTTCGCGATCACCGCGAAGGCGCTGCGGCCCCTGCCGGACAAGTACCACGGCCTGACGGACGCCGAGTCGCGGGTCCGGCAGCGTTACGTGGATCTCATGACGAACCCGTCGGCCCGGCGGATGGCGGAAATCCGCGCGGCTGCCACGCGGTCGGTGCGCGAGGAACTGCACGCGCGCGGCTACCTCGAGGCCGAGACGCCCGTACTCCAGACCCTGCACGGCGGCGCCAACGCCCGGCCGTTCACGTCCCACATCAACGCGTTCGACCTGGACCTTTACCTGCGCATCGCGCTGGAGCTGTACCTAAAGCGGCTCGTCGTCGGCGGCATCGACCGTGTCTACGAGATCGGCCGGATCTTCCGGAACGAGGGCGTCGATGCCACCCACAATCCCGAGTTCACGATGCTCGAGGTCTACCAGGCCTACGGCGACTACAACACCATGGCGACCCTCACCAGGGAGCTGATTCAAGCGGCCGCCGAGGCCGCACACGGTCGCCAGGTGGCGATCCGGCCTGACGGGACCGAGGTCGACATCAGCGGCAGCTGGCGCGAGGAGACGGTGCACGGGGCGCTCTCGGCGGCCCTGGGTACGCAGGTCACCCCGGATACCAGCGAGCAGGAGCTGCGCGGGTTCGCGGCAGAGCGCGGCATCGAACTCCAGCCAGGCTGGGGTCAGGCGCAGGTCCTGCTGGAACTGTACGAGCACCTGGTCGAGGCGGTCACCGTGGAGCCGACCTTTTACCGTGACTTCCCGGTCGAGGTGGCGCCGCTGACCCGTCAGCATCGCCAGGACCCGCGCCTGGCGGAGAAGTGGGACCTTGTCGCGTTTGGCGCCGAGATCGGAACCGCGTACTCCGAGCTCGTCGACCCCACCGAGGAACGGGCCCGGCTTACCGCGCAGTCGCTGCTGGCAGCTGGCGGTGACCCGGAGGCCATGCAGCTCGACGAGGACTTCCTGCGCGCGCTGGAATACGGCATGCCGCCAAGTGGCGGCATGGGCATGGGCATGGACCGGATGCTCATCATGCTGACCGGCGCCTCGATCCGGGAGACGGTGCTGTTCCCGCTGGTCAAGCCCACCTGATCAGGCGGCCCGGCGGATGGCCGGGAAGCGACTGCGGCTAGGCGAGCGACTGCGGCGAGACAAGCGACTGCCCGGCCAGCGGGGGGTTTCCGGCCGGGCAGTCTCGGGGGGACAGCTCTGGGGTTAGTTGGGCCTTTGGGTTACGCAGACCTCGGCTTAGGCGACGATGCGGACGGCGCCGACGTAAGCGGACCAGAACACGGGCTGGACCTGGACCGGCTGGCCGAATGTGGGGGCGTCGACCATCAGCCCGTTCCCGACGTAGAGGCCGACGTGCCCGATGTCAGGGTAGAAGAACACTAGGTCGCCTGGCTGCAGCTCGCTGCGCGAGATGTGCTCGCCCTCGTTCCACTGGTCGCCGGTGAAGTGCTCCAGGCTGATGCCCACCTGAGCGTAGGCCCACATCACCAGGCCCGAGCAGTCGAACTCGCTAGGTCCGGCCGCACCCCACACGTACGGGTCGCCGACCTTGGTCAGCGCAGCCCGCAGCGCCTGCACGCCGATCGAACGGCCTTGCGGCGCGATGTACGGGTACTTGCCGGTCTTCGCGTAGATTGCCGCGGCCTGCTGGAAGGCCTGGCTGTTGAAGAAGTTCTCTTTCTGCTGGATCTGGCTGACCTTGGCTGCCATCGTCGCGGTCAGCGTCTTGGCGCGCTTCTGCTCCTGCGCCGCGGCCGCCTCAGCGCGGAGCGCGGCGGTCTCAGCAGCCGCGACCAGGCTGACCTTGGCGCCGTTCTGCTGCTCGAGCTGGGTCATGATCGATGCCCGGTTGAGCAAGTTCTGCGGCGACGACGTCTCCAGCAGCTGCATGGACGGGTTCATGCCACCGCTCAT
>DATHQE010000548.1:0-2258 GCA_035483035.1 Streptosporangiaceae bacterium
GGATCCGCCCGAACTCGCCATGCCCGATCCGTCTCGGTGCCGAGCCGTCAGCAGGGATGACGTCCAGGCCGTCTTCGCCGCCGCTGTCGGATGCGCAGGCAACCGTGTCCGTGCCGGGGATGATCACCGGAAGCCGGGCGCGCACGCCCGGCTCGGCCAGCAGGGGCAGGGCGGCGGCCTCGTCCCGGCCGCGCAGCCAGTGCACGGTACCGCGCACCTCGGCGGCAACGACCTGGCCGGCGCGATCCAGCGTGAACGAGCTCAGCTGCGACTTCGCGGACACCGGATAGGGAGCGCGCCCGGCGCGGTCTCCGCTGAGCCGTATCTCCAGGCGCACCGGCTTGGCGTCGAGCGACTCGAGCAGCCAGATGTCTCCGGCCAGCTGATAGACCACGCGCTGTCCGTCGGTCGTCGCGTGCCGGGCGTAGTATTCGCCGAGGTCGGTGTGGCGGCGAAAGTCCGTACCGTCTGGGAGCGCGGAGTAGAGCGCGCCGGTCCCCTCGTGGTCGGATAGGAACACGACTCGGGACCCGACGAACATGGGGTTCACCAGGTTGCCACCCACGTCGGCGAAGATCCGCGTGTAGTGCGAGCCGTCCGGCGAGTACCAGATTTTGCCGCCGGAGCCGCCACGGTAGCGCTTCCATTGAGCCGGCTCGGCCGGCTCGAAGTTCATGGCGCTGCCGACCAGTACAGCCCCGTCGCGTACCGCGACGTCACCCGCCGGCCCGTAATCGAGCCGGCGAGCCGGTCCGCTTAGCGGCACGGCGAACGCCCAGGTCTTCATGCTGGAATGCTGGCCGGTCCGGCTGAGCACCAGGACCTCGTTGTCGCTGACCCAGCCGCGCGTCGTC
The DNA here is from genome assembly GCA_035483035.1 of Streptosporangiaceae bacterium. GTDB lineage: Bacteria > Actinomycetota > Actinomycetes > Streptosporangiales > Streptosporangiaceae > JAJYUU01. The sequence continues at coordinate 855 of DATHQE010000548.1, forward strand.
GCCAGCCTGTCGCCCCAGTAAGTAAGCCGCGTGGCCGGGCCACCGTCCGCGCACACTGCATATGCCTCCCGCGCGGCGCCGCGCCCGGACGACCGGGAGCCGTCGCGAGTCGAGGTCCAGGCGACGTGCGTAGCTGACGGGTTCAGCCGCGGATGCAGCACCGGAGCCTGGTCAGCAGTCAGCCGCCACGCCTGAGCGCCTCGGCCGTCCGCCGCCTCGCTCAGCGAGGCGAGCCAGACATCGTCCTCAGCAGCGAACGTGATCAGATCGCGTGCAGCGTGGGGGTAGCGCAGGTACTGCGTCATGACGATCACTCCCGTATGTCATCCGGGGCCGGTCCGTGACCGACCATCACTCCCGCTACGAAGTCGCCCGCGCCGAATCGACACCGCCTGCCACGATGCCAGCGAAAACTTTGCGCCAGGCTCGCCGCCGATTAGCGGCGTCATCCGTCTCATCAGGCACGCATCGGGCACCAGCGGAACGCGTACGCTTCTGCGATGAGCCTGGAATGGGAGCAGGTTGTCGTGGCCGCTCGGGATCCTGTTGCGCTCGGGCGGTGGTGGGCAGACGTGCTGGGCTGGGTGATCTTGAACGACTCGCCTGACGAGTTCGAGATTCGCCCGTCGCCAGACCAGCTGCCCGGGCTGGTCTTCCTGCCAGTACCGGAAGCCAAAGACTCGAAGAACCGGCTTCACCTGGACTTTCGGCCCAATGACCAGCAATACGAAGTCGAGCGGTTCCTCCGGGCTGGGGCGCGCCGGGCGGATGTTGGGCAAGGAACGGTGCCGTGGGTTGTCCTGGCTGACCCGGAAGGCAACGAATTCTGCGTGCTATCGGCCCGGCAAGGCTGACACTCCAGCCCCGCTCCATCATGGTCAAACGATCAGCTGAACCTAGCCAACCGCCAAGGGCCGACGAGCCTTCGCCCGCGTCTCAGTAGCCGGAGCCGACCGGGGCTCGGCGTACTTCCGACTATCGGATGGGCGACGCGAGATCCGCTGGTGGCGCTAGTTCTACAGGCGGTTGAGTAGCTCCTCGGTGACCAGGGTCGTGATCGAGGTGCGGGCGGAGCCCTGCTCTACGTGGGCGGTGATCGTGACCACCGCCTCACGGGGCGGGGAGACGATGCACAACTGGCCGTAGCGGCCCGCCATGCTGAACGTGCCGTCGCCGGGGCCGCACCAGGCGCCGAGGCCGTAGCGGGGCGCCAGGCGGAACCCCTGGTCCTCGGGGCCGTTGACCGCGGCGACGCTTTCGGCCGCGATCCGCGCGCAGTACCCGGCGGGGACCAGCTGGCGGCCCTCGTGGCGGCCATCGTCCAGCAGCAGCCTGCCGAAGCGGGCCAGCTCGGACGTGCGCAGGAACAGGTCGCTCTCCGCCACCGGGTGGCCGAGGGGGCAG
>DATHQE010000549.1:0-3200 GCA_035483035.1 Streptosporangiaceae bacterium
GTGATCTCCAGCGCGCGCTCCGCCAGGCCGAACTGCTCAGACGCCAGCACTCCGGCGCCTGCGAGCAGCGCCGCCGCCACCGCCGCCTCGGCGGCCGGGCCAGCGGCCACCTGCCGGGCCGGGGCAGCCGCGAGCGTGATGTCGCACAGCTGCCGCGTCTGGTCGAGCGAGACCACCGGGACGGTGCTCACACCGGCGTCAGCGACCCGCACCGCGTACAGCCCGTACGGCACGCCATCGGCGGGCACGAGCAGCACGTCGGCAGGCAGCGCGTCGGCCACCCCGAGTACCTGACCGCTGAGCCGGTACGTGCCAGCCGCGTCGCCGGGCTGCGCGCCTTCGATCCGGATGGTTGGCACCGGCAGCTTCCCTGGCCCGGCCGCGAACGGCACGGTGAGCGCGACGGTCAGCGCGCCAGACGCCAGCGCGGTCAGCAGCTCGGTGTCGCCGGCGGACAGCAGCGCCGTGGTCGCCACGACCGCGCTGCCGAGGAACGGCACTGGCGCGATCGCACGGCCGACCTCCTCGGCCACGACGGCGGCCTCCCGGTAGCTCGCCCCGGCACCGCCCAGCGACTCGGGAATCAGCAAGCCGGCCACGCCGATCTCGGCGGCCAGCGTGTGCCACAGTCCGGTGTCGTAGGTCTGCGCCGTCTCCGTCCTGGCCAGCACGTCACGCCAGCCTGCCTTGTCGGCCAGGACGTCACGAACGGCGGCTCGCAGCTCCGTCTCGGTCTCTCCGTACAGCAGGTCTAGCGGGCGCGCCCGGCCCGGTGCGCCAGTCACGTTTGCCGTGGTCATCGAGGCAGATCCTTCCACGGGCCGGTGTCGACCCTGGCTTCCTTGGGGAGCCCGAGCACCCGCTCGGCGACGATATTGCGCAGGATCTCAGACGTGCCGCCCTCGATCGAGTTGCCCTTCGCCCGCAGGAACCGGAAGCCAGGGTTGCGCCCGAAGAAGTTCGCCCCCTGCGGCCTGCGCATCGTCCAGTCGTCGTAGCGCAGCCCGTCCGCGCCGGTCAGTTCCACCTCGAATTCTGAGATGTCCTGGTTCAGCCGGGCGAAGACCAGCTTGGCGGCCGACCCTTCCGGACCCGGCTGCCCGGCGGCCAGCTGCTGGCGCAGCCGGGTGCCGGCGATCCTGGCCACCTCGGAGTCGGCCCACAGCCGCAGCATCCGGTCGTGCAGGCCGGGCGTGCGCAGCTCGGGCTTGTCCCGCCAGGTTCGCGCTGCCAAGGCGATCATGCCGCCCTCGCGCGGCATGGCGTTCCCGCCAATGGAGACGCGCTCGTTCATGAGGGTCGCCATCGACACCATCCAGCCCTGGCCGACCGCGCCGATGCGGTCGGCGTCGGGGACCGTGGCGTCGGTGATGAACACCTCGTTGAATTCGGCCTCACCGGTCATCTGCCGCAGCGGCCTGACCTCGACGCCCGGCTGTCTCATGTCGAGGGAGAAGTACGTGAGCCCCTCGTGCTTCGGCACGTCCGGGTCGGTTCGGGCGACCAGCAGCGCACGGCTGGCCAGGTGCGCGACCGAGGTCCACACCTTCTGGCCGGTCACGGTCCAGGTGTCGCCGTCACGCACCGCCCTGGTCGCCAGGCCGGCCAGGTCAGACCCGGCGCCCGGCTCGCTGAAGAGCTGGCACCAGATCTCCTCGCCCGTCCACAACGGCCGCAGCCAGCGCTGCTTCTGCTCCGCCGTGCCGTGCGCCAGGATCGTCGGCGCGGCCATGCCGAGCCCGATGCCGTTGCGCTCCGGGTGGTTGCTGGGCCCGCCGACCGCCTCGAACTCACGATCAACAACCGATTGCAGGGAACGGGGTAGCCCTTGTCCGCCAAGTCCGGCCGGGTAATGCACCCATGCGAGCCCGGCGTCGAACCTGGCCCGAAGGAACTCCAGCGGCTCGCTGCCCTTGGGGTCGTGCGTAGCCAGGAACTCGGCCACCTGAGCTTTGAGGTCGGCGGCGTCGGTGACGGCCCCGTTCCCGCTGTTACCTAGCCCGGTGTTACCTAGCACAGGGGACCGCCCGCCACGTAGATGACCTGCCCCGACACAAAGCCTGCGCCGTCGCTCACCAGGAACGAGATCACGTGCGCGACGTCGTCGGGCGTGCCGACGCGCCGCACCGGGATGCCGGCGGCGGCGGCTTTCTGGAAGTCCTCGAAGCCAATCCCGATCCTGGCCGCGGTGGCCGCGGTCATGTCGGTCGCGATGAAGCCGGGCGCGACCGCGTTGGCCGTGATGCCGAACGGGCCGAGCTCGATGGCGAGCGTCTTGGTGAAGCCCTGCAGCCCAGCCTTCGCAGCCGAGTAGTTCGCCTGGCCGCGGTTGCCGAGCGCCGAGCTGGACGACAGGTTGACGATGCGGCCGAACCGCTGGTCCACCATGTGCTTCTGGCAGGCCTTGCTCATCAGGAACGAGCCCCGCAGGTGGATGCCGAGCACCGTGTCCCAGTCGTCGACGGTCATCTTGTAGAGCATGTTGTCGCGGATGACGCCGGCGTTGTTGATCAGCACGGCGGGCGGGCCGAGCTCGGTGGCCACCTTGTCGACCGCGGCCTGCACCTGCTCCGCGTCGCTCACGTCGGCACCGACGGCGAGGGCCGTGCCGCCGGCCTGGGAGATCGCGTCGACGGTCGTCCCGCAGTCGCCTTCCTTGAGGTCGAGCACGCCGACGGCCAGGCCGTCCGCGGCCAGGCGCCTGGCTGTGCCCGCGCCGATGCCGCGTGCGCCGCCGGTGACGATGGCGACTCGCTGGGACGCCTCTGACATGTAGTCCTCCTGCTGTGCTAGTTGATCTGGTGCGTTAGTGGTCTAGCGGTACTTCTTGAGTTCGCGGTAGGCGAGCGAGCGCTTGTGCACCTCGTCCGGCCCGTCGGCCAGCCGCAGCGTCCGGGCGTGAGCCCACAGCGCGGCGAGCGGGAAGTCCTGGCTGACTCCCCCGGCACCGTGCGCCTGGATCGCCTTGTCCATGATCCACTCGGTCATCTGCGGCACCAGGATCTTGATCGACTGGATCTCGGTGTGCGCGCCCTTGTTGCCGACCGTATCCATCAGCCACGCGGTCTTGAGCACGAGCAGCCTGGCCGCCTCGATCCGCACCCGGGCGTCGGCGATCCAGTCCTGGATGACACCTTGCTCCGCGAGCGGCTTGCCCCACGCGACCCGGCTCGTGACCCGGCGGCACATCAGTTCCAGCG
>DATHQE010000550.1:0-2598 GCA_035483035.1 Streptosporangiaceae bacterium
CCGAGGATCAGCCGGCCGCCGGAGATCACGTCGAGGGTGCTAGCGATCTTGCCAAGCACGGCAGGCTGCCGGATCTGGTTGTTGGTCACCAGCAGGCCGAATCGCAGTCGCCGCGTCTGCGGGGCCAGCGCCGACAGCAGCGTCCAGCCCTCGTAGATCGGGCCGTCCTTGGGTCCGCTCAGCGGCAGCATGTGGTCCCACAGCCAGGCGTGCTCGATCTCGGGCACGTCATCGGCCTGCTGCCACGTACGGAGTACCTGCTGGTAGGTAGTGTGCATCGGCGAGGTCTTGACCCCGAAGCTCAGCTTTGGCGTATCGGTCACTTGCAGTCCGCCTTTCAGGGTCAAGGATATAGTCAGCCTTGCTGATTATCAGTGTAGCTGAGTATCAGCGACCCTGTACGGTTGCCCTATGAGCGACGGGCTGCCGGACGCGCTCGCGTCCCGTCTTGGTTACCTGCTGAAGCACGCGCAGCAACGACTCGTGCAGGCGGCCGGCCCGGTCATGGCGGAATTCGGAATCGACGGCCGCGAACTCGCGGTACTGACGGTGCTGGCCGCGCAGGCCCCGCTGTCGCAGCATGAGGCCGCCAGGCAACTCGGCGTCGATCGCACCACGATGGTCACGCTCATCGACGCGCTGGAAGCTAAGGGCCTGGTCGAGCGGCACCGAAGTCCGCTGGATCGGCGCAAGAACATCGTGGCGCTCACGCCCGTCGGGCAAGACTGCCTGCGAGGCGCCGGGAAGGCACGCGACGAGGTCGAGAGCGAGTTCCTGGCCCCGCTCGGCGACGCGCTAAGTCGCCAGTTCATCCGTGCACTCCAGATCCTGGCCAGCCAGCGCAACGAGACTCAATAAGGCGTCACGACCACCAGGCCAAGCGCGCTCAGGCCAGAGGCCGATTCCGGAGGCGGAATCGGCCTCTTATCGCGCTGCACAGCAGCGAAATACGGCAGTAGACCTTCCCCCGCCAACTCGGCTGGCCCCCGTCCGGCCGGTGCGAGTGGCGCGGGCTCAGGCGCGGTGCGATGCAGAGCGCGCGACGGTGAAGTCGAGATAGGCGATCGAGAAAACCAGCGCCGCACCCGTTAGCGGCACTGCGGCCACCCATCCGTGGTAGCCGTAAGAGAGCATCAGCGAGCCGAGGCCGACCAGGAACAGGCCAACGGCGAAGCGCACGGCCGCGAGGGCACGCAAGCGCGGGTACGCCCATGGCGTGAACCGGCGCCTTCCCCGCGCCCAGGTGCGAACGAGATTGCTGGCAGGCGGGCAACTCGGGTCGGCTGCCTGCTCGGATCGCGGGGCAGTGATGTTGTCAGTTGGTGCATGCATCGGGATGCCTCCTGTCGCCGCGGCGCCTGGGCTTTCCAGGTACCTATCAAAGTGATATCACTTTGATAGATCGTTCGTCAAGGGCGGCCTGCGCCGTGAGCTGCCTAGCCGAGCAGCGCCTTGATCGCCTCGCCATACAGCAGCCGTTTGTGCTCCGCGAGCGTCCGGCGGTCCTTGCCAGCGAGATCAGCGGCGAGCTTGACGGCCTGCGCCAGCACGTCGTCCTCGGCCGCGACCTGCTGGACGATCCCTGCGGCTAGCGCATCCGGTCCGCCATAGCGTCGTCCGGTGACCAGGGCCTCGTGCAGCGCCCGGCCCGGAAGCTTCGCGCGAAGGAGGCTGACGTACTCAGGCGTCAGCGGCAGCCCGAGATCTGCCTCGGGCATGCACCAGTACCCGCGATCCAGCCGCATGACCGCGAAATCGTGCGCCACGGCAAGCTGCGCACCACCACCGAAGGCGTGCCCGTTGACCGCCGCGACGGTGATCGCGGGGAAGCTCAGCACCCGCCCCAGCAGCCGGTAGATCGCGATCAGGTAATCCCCGGCCTGCTGCGGCACGGTGGCGAGCCAGTCCAGGTCCATGCCGTTGCTGTAGAACTTGCCCTCGCCGGTAGTCACGAGAGCGACCGGCCCTTCGATCGACTGCACCTGGTCCAGCGCCGCGTTGACTTCGTCGAGCCATTCCAGGCTGAACCGGTTCTCGCCGCCGCGCATCCGCAGGACGAACACGCTGCCGTCACGGTCCAGTTCGATCAACGCCGTCTCCCGTCCGCGCTACACCGACATCTCCTGGCTGCCAAGGTAGGCCAGCACCTGGTCGACCGCCAGCCGCGCCGTCGAGATGCAGGCCGGAATGCCGACCCCGTCGTAGGCGGCTCCGCACACGGCGAGACCTGGCTCCGCAGCGACGCCCGCGCGGATCCGAGCGACCCGGTCCAGATGGCCCACGCTGTACTGCGGGAGCCCGCCGCCCCAGCGGCTGACCCGGACGTCGACCGGATGACCTTGCACACCGGTCGCAGCAGCGAGGTCCGCAGCGGCGAGGCCGGCCAGCTCCGCGTCCTCGCGCTGCAGCACGGCATCCTCTCCCAGCCTGCCGACCGAGCACCTGACGATGTGCAGTCCCGCATCTCCGCGGCGCAGATGCGGCCACTTCACCGAGCTGAACGTGACCGCCTTCACCGCCTTGCCATCCACAGGCGGTACCAGGAACCCGCTCCGCGTCGGCGGCGCGTCGAACGCCGCCTCCGGATACGCCAGCGTG
>DATHQE010000551.1:0-4023 GCA_035483035.1 Streptosporangiaceae bacterium
CGCCCTCGCTACTCTTTTGAGGCAAGGCATCCCACCCGAGGGGGCGGCATTACCGCGTGAGCGTGCTTGACGACATCCTCGACGGAGTGCGCGCGGACCTGGCCGCCCGCCAGCAAGAGACCCCGCTGGAGCGACTCAAGGAGACGGCCGCGAAGGCAGCCTCGCCCAAAGACGTGATGGCTGCGTTTTCCGGCACCGAGGTCGCCGTTATCGCTGAGGTCAAGCGGTCCAGCCCGTCCAAGGGCGCGCTCGCCGCCATCGCCGACCCAGCCGCCCTCGCTGCGGACTACGAGGCAGGCGGGGCCCGGATCATCAGCGTGCTGACGGAGAAGCGCCGGTTCGGCGGAAGCCTCGATGACCTCGCCGCGGTCCGGGACGCCGTGCAGATCCCGGTGCTGCGCAAGGACTTCATCGTGAGCTCGTACCAGCTCTGGGAGGCCAGAGCGTACGGCGCTGATCTCGCGCTCCTGATCGTTGCTGCGCTCGAGCAGAACGCACTCGTCTCACTAGTCGAGCGCGCTGTCTCCATCGGGCTCGTGCCGCTCGTTGAGGTGCACACGATGGCGGAGCTGGAGCGCGCGATCGACGCGGGCGCGACCGTGCTCGGCGTCAACGCCCGCAACCTGGCCACGCTGGAAGTCAACCGCGGTGTGTTCGCCGAGCTGGCGCCGCGGGTGCCCGCGGGCATCATCAAGATTGCCGAGTCCGGGGTTCGTGGGCCGCACGACCTGCTGGCCTACGCCGCCGCAGGCGCGGACGCCGTGCTCGTCGGCGAGAGCCTGGTGACGGGCAAGGATCCACGTTCCGCCGTCGCCGACCTGGTCACGGCCGGATCGCACCCGGCGCTTCGATCTAGCCGCGGTCACGGCACGCCTGGCGGCGGCACGACCGGCGGCGGGACGACCGGCGGCAGCACGCCCGGCGGCGGGACGACCGGCGAAGACACGATCGATGGAGGACAGCAATGAGCGGCTCGCCAGTGCCGGCCGCGTCAGTGCCGGCCGCGTCAGGGCAGGCTGGCGCCGTTCCGGACGCGCTGGGTCACTTCGGCGACTTCGGTGGCAGGCTCGCGCCGGAAGCGCTGATGGCGGCGCTCGACGAACTGACGGCGGCCTACCTCGAAGCGAAGGCTGACCCCGCATTCCAGGCCGAGCTCTCCGCGCTGCTGCGCGGCTACGCCGGCCGGCCGACGCTGCTGACCGAGGTGCCCAGGTTCGCCGAGCAGGCGGGCGGGTGCCGGGTCTTTCTCAAGCGCGAGGACCTGGCCCACACCGGCTCGCACAAGATTAACAACGTGCTCGGGCAGGCGCTGCTGACCAAGCGCCTCGGCAAGACGCGCGTCATTGCCGAGACTGGCGCCGGTCAGCACGGCGTGGCCACGGCGACCGCAGCCGCCCTGCTCGGCCTGGACTGCGTCGTGTTCATGGGCGAGGAGGACACCAGGCGGCAGGCGCTGAACGTGGCGCGGATGCAGATGCTTGGCGCCGAGGTCGTTCCGGTTAGGACCGGGAGCCGAACACTCAAGGACGCGATGAACGAGGCGTTCCGCAACTGGGTGTCGACGGTAGACAACACGCACTACTGCATCGGCTCCGTCGGCGGACCGCACCCGTTCCCCGTCATGGTGCGCGACTTCCAGCGGGTGATCGGCGTTGAGGCGCGCGAGCAGATCCTGGCCGCGACCGGCCGGCTGCCCGACGCGGTGATCGCCTGCGTCGGCGGCGGGTCTAACGCCATCGGCGCCTTCCACGCGTTCATCCCCGATCCCGGCGTCGCGCTGATCGGCTGCGAGGCGGGCGGCGACGGGCTGGAAACCGGCCGCCATGCCGCCACGCTGACGGCAGGCTCGGCCGGCGTGCTGCACGGGATGCGGACCTTCCTGCTTCAGGACGCGGACGGGCAGACCCTGGAGACACACTCCATTTCGGCCGGCCTGGACTACCCTGGCGTCGGTCCCGAGCACGCCTGGCTCCAGCAGACCGGGAGGGCGAGCTACCGGGCCGTCACCGACGCCCAGGCGATGAACGCGTTCTCGGTGCTGTGCCGGACCGAGGGCATCATCCCGGCGATCGAGTCGTCGCACGCGCTGGCCGGGGCGCTCCAGCTTGGCCGCGAACTCGGGCCGGACGCCGTCCTGCTGGTCAGCCTGTCGGGCCGCGGCGACAAGGACGTGGACATCGCCGCCCGCTGGTTCGGTCACCTGGGCGGCGCACCTAGTGACAACCCCCAGAATGGGAACGGGGTCGCCCCGTGACCGCCGTCGCTGACGCGTTCGAGGCCGCAGCCGAGCAGGACCGGGCCGCGCTGGTCGGCTACCTGCCGGCTGGCTTCCCGTCCGTGGCCGGCGCGATCGAGGCCGCGATCGCCATCGCCGAGGGCGGCGCGGACATCATCGAGATCGGCCTGCCGTACTCCGATCCGCTGATGGACGGCCCGGTCATCCAGGAAGCCGTGCACCGGGCGCTGCTGGGTGGCACCCGGGTGGCCGACGTACTGGCCACGGTCGAGGCGGTGGCAGCGGCGGGCGTGCCGACGCTGATCATGACGTACTGGAACCCGGTCGACCGGCACGGCGTCGAGGAGTTCGCGCGCGACCTGGCCGCGGCTGGGGGCAGCGGCCTGATCACCCCGGATCTCACGCCGGAGGAAGCTGGCCCGTGGCTGGCCGCAGCCGCGACCTACGACCTGGACCCCGTGTTCCTGGTCGCGCCGAGCTCATCGCGGCAGCGCATCGAGCTGGTCACCTCCGTCTGCGGCGGGTTTGTCTACGCGGCCTCGCTCATGGGCATCACGGGCACCAGGGAATCGGTTGGCAGCCAGGCCGCGGGCCTGGTGGCCAGGGTCCGGGAGGCGACCAAGCTTCCGGTAGCCGTCGGGCTCGGCGTGCGCGACGGCCGGCAGGCGGCTGAGGTGGCTGGCTTCGCCGACGGCGTCATCGTGGGCTCGGCGTTCGTCCAGCGGCTCCTGGCCGCCGGTGATCTGCGGGAAGGCCTGGCCAGCGTGCGGGCGCTCGCGGCCGAGCTCGCCGCTGGGGTCCGGACAGGCCGCTGAACCACGGGCCCCTGAACCCCGGGCCGCTGAACCACGGGCCGCTCAACCACGGGCCGCTCAACCACGGGCTGCTGAGCCCTAGTGCGGATAAATACCGCGCGGCCGGGCATGATCGAGGCAGTGGGGCCTGATCCTCAGCGGCTCCCTTCGTTATACTGCTTGCTAGTGCGCAGGGGGCGCGAGCACTGTAGCTGCCCTTGCGCCCGCATAGCAGGGCCAGTGTTGTCCCGCGTGACAGGGCCAGTGTCGTCCCGACCCGACTACCGCTCCATTGGCGATGGCGGCGGACGAGACGACAGGAGCGCTCTGGATGACATCTGCCTCCCTGCCGCCAGGTAATGGGGCACTGGGCACTGGCCTGTACGACAGCCAGAATGAGCACGACGCCTGTGGCGTGGGCTTCGTCGCCGACCTGACCGGCCAGCGGCGTCACGACACCATCGCCAGTGCCCTGACCGTGCTGCGCAACCTGGATCACCGGGGAGCCAAGGGCGCCGATCCGAATTCCGGAGACGGCGCCGGTATCGTGACGCAGATGCCGGACGAGCTGCTGCGTTCCCGCTGTGAATTTGATCTTCCTCCGGCCGGGTTCTATGCGGCCGGGCTCGTGTTCCTGCCCGCCGGCCCGGGCCGTGCTGTCGCGCAGGCCGGCGTCGAGCGGATCGCCGCGTCCGAGGGCCTGGCCGTACTCGGCTGGCGCGATGTGCCGCACGACCTGGCCAGCTGCGGGAATGAGGCGCGGGCAGTGCTCCCGGAGCTAGCCCAGCTGGTCGTGGCCGGGCGAGCCGGGGAATCCGGCCTGGCGCTGGATCGCATGGCGTACTGCCTGCGCCAGCGGGCCGATCACGAGCTCAGCCTGTATATGGCCAGCCTGTCCAGCCGGACCATCGTCTACAAGGGAATGCTGACGGCGCTGCAGCTTGAGCAGTTCTTCCCGGACCTGTCGGATCCGCTGTACCGCTCGGCGATAGC
>DATHQE010000552.1:0-1866 GCA_035483035.1 Streptosporangiaceae bacterium
GGATACGAGTGGCTCTATGTCCTCGACGGGCAGCTACGGCTCGTGCTGGGCGATCAGGATCTTGTCATGCGGCCGGGGGAGGCCGCCGAGTTCAGCACCCAGGTGCCGCACTGGTTCGGCAGTGCCGGACGCGGCGCGGTCGAGCTGCTGAGCCTGTTCGGCCGGCAGGGCGAGCGCGCCCACCTGCGCGCCCGCCCCCGCACAGCAGGCTAAGGCCGGGAACGGGGCCGTTACAGCGGAATGTTGCCGTGCTGGCCGCGCTCGAGCGGCGCGTGTGCGATGGCGTCGAGGATCGCCTGCCGGGTCTTGTCCGGCTCGATGACCTCGTCGATGACGCCGACGGAGACTGCGCGCGGCAGGCCGCCGACGATCTCCAAGTGCTCGGCAGCAAGCCGCGCCTCGACCTCATGCCGGTCCTCCGCGGATGCCGCAGCCAGCGTGCGGCGATGCAAGATGCGCACCGCGGCGACCGAGCCCATGACGGCGATCTCGGCGCCTGGCCAGGCGAAGACCTTCGTCGCGCCCAGGGCGCGCGAGTTCATGGCGATGTAAGCCCCGCCGTAGGCCTTGCGGGTGACGAGCGTGACGCGCGGCACGACGGCTTCGGCGAACGCGTGCAGCAGCTTGGCGCCTCGGCGGACAACGCCGTCCCACTCCTGGCCGACGCCTGGCAGGTAACCCGGCACATCGACCAGCACGACCAGTGGCACGCCGAAGGCGTCGCACATCCGGACGAACCTGGCCGCCTTCTCCGCTGACGTTGCGTCGAGGCAGCCGCCGAGGCGCAGCGGGTTGTTGGCGATGACGCCGACGGTGCGTCCGCCAAGGCGGCCGAGCGTCGTGACAATGTTGGGGGCCCAGCGGGGATGCAGCTCGATGCCAGCATCATCGAGCAGGCCGCCGATGAGCGGATGCACGTCGTAGGCACGCTTGGGCGATTCCGGCAGCAGGCTGCTGAGGTCAGTGTCGGGGAGGGTGGCATCCGCCGTCGTCACCTGGTGACCGAACAGCACGACCAGCTGGCGGGCCTTGTCGAACGCATCGCCGTCAGTGGCCGTGACGATGTGCACGACACCGGACCGGCGGCTGTGCGGCTCCGGGCCGCCGAGACGCTCCATGTCCACGTCCTCGCCGGTGACGCTGCGCACCACGTCCGGACCGGTCACGAAGATGCGGCCCTGCTCGGACAGGATGACCAGGTCGGTCAGCGCCGGCCCGTAGGCCGCACCACCGGCGGCCGCACCGAGCACGACGGAGATCTGCGGGACTTTGCCGGAGGCCCTCGTCATGGCGGCGAACACCATGCCGACGGCGTGCAGGCTCTCGACGCCTTCGAGGATCCGGGCACCGCCCGAGTGCCACAGGCCGACGATTGGCGCGCCGATCTCGATGGCGTGCGCGTACGCCGTGACGATCGCCTCGCAGCCGGCGATCCCCATGGCGCCGCCCTGGACGCGCGGGTCGCTGGCGAACGCGACGGTGGCGACGCCGCCGATGGTCCCCGTTCCCGCCATAATGCCGCTGTCGTCCTCGGGCAGCAGCAGTTCGAGCGTGCCGGGGTCAAACAGCGCTTCCAGTCGCGACTGCGGGTCGCGACGCGGACCCGGGTGCGCGGCGGGCGGACGGCTGGCCGCGGGTGCCGGAGGGGTGGCGACGGCCACCCGACCGTGCTCGGCACGGGAGCCCACTTGCGCCGAAGTCCTTGAGTCCACGATGGTCACGTCGATCTCCTCGGGGGGTACGGGGGCATCCTGCTCGGGGGGTACGCTCGGCACACTCGGCAGCGCGGACAACGGCTCAGGCTCCGGTGAAGGCCAGGGCGACGTTGGCGCCGCCGAAACCGAACGAGTTGTTGATGACGGCCAT
>DATHQE010000553.1:0-20667 GCA_035483035.1 Streptosporangiaceae bacterium
CCCAGCCAATGAATCCTTCGGGTGCCCAGTGCGGCCCCATGTCCGAGGCGAACGCGACGCACCGCCCTTGACCGTAGGTGCCGGCCACCAGCAGGGGGTCCTCGCCGCAAGTGGCGACGACCTGGCCGGGTGACCGCGGCGTCAGCCGGTTGTAGCCGAGCAGCGCGGGCCATGGGCCGGTGATCCCGGCGACGGTTGGGTGGTCGGGCATGTGCAGGGTCGGAACTACCCCAGCCGGCTTTTCGACCCGGTCATCGCTCGCCGACACCGTGACGGGCAGCACGTCCTGCAGGCACGTCTTGCCGTACCCCGCCTTGCCGTCGATTCCGGCGAACGACATATAGCCGCCGACCATGATCAGGCCGCCGCCGCCCGCTGTATAGGCCGCGATCAGCTCCAGGAGGTCGGGCGCGACCCGCCCGTCGAAGAAGGTCTGCCTGCCGAGTAGGAACGTGTTGCTGCCGACGTCGGACAGGACGATCGCCGCGTGCTGCCTGAGGGCGTCGACTGTGGACGGCATCCTCGTATCGACCAGGTGGCTTGGGATGTGCTCCACCGTCCACTGGCGCGATTCCAGTGCCGACAGGAAGCTGGCGCAGCCTTCTTCGTAGGTGGACGTGGTGAAGCTGTCGAAGCCCTTCTGATGGATGGTGTGGCTGAACCAGGACTCGCCAACGAGCAGCAGGCTGCGGTGACCGGCTGGCGGCTGTGGGCTCACGGCGAATGAGATCCTTGCACTCGCCTCAGCACGTCCGCCTCTTGGCAGAATCCGGTCAGATCACGGGCAACGAAATCCCGCCCGTCAGACATGGTCAGCAACACCACACGCGCCATACGAGCACCTCGGAAGAGAGCCCAGTCAGCTAGCGAGAAATCGTTTCATGAAACGATTTCTATTACTGTAGGGACCGTCGCTGAAGGCAGTCAACCCTTCGCGCAACCCTTCGCGCGGCAGGAACGGGAGGTGACAGTGCCGACGACCATTCGCGATGTAGCCGCGGTGGCCGGGGTATCGCCGGCGACGGTGTCGCGGGTCTTAAACGGCAAGCAAGATGTCGCCGCCGACTTGCGGCAGCGTGTTCTTGGGGCGGTGACGGACCTCGGCTACCGCCGCAATGGTCCGGCGCGCAGCCTGCGCACCCGTGCGGCGATGGTGCTCGGTCTGATCATCTCGGACATCAGCAACCCGTTCTTCACTGCAGTCGTGCGCGGCGCCGAGGACCAGGCGCAGCTCGCGGGGTACTCCCTCGTGCTTGCCAATGCCGATGAGGACGTGGACAAAGAAGCCCGTTACCTTGAGGTCGCGGCCGCCGAGCAGATGGCGGGGGTCCTGCTCTCCCCTGCTTCGCTGACGCGCACCAGCATCGACGTGCTGCTCGAGCGAGGCATCCCGGTGGTGACCATAGACCGGCGGCTGGCCCGAGCGGCGGTGGACAGCGTCACCGTCAACAACTACCAGGCAGCCCGGACAGCGGGACAGCACCTGATCGGCCAGGGCTGCCGACGTGTCGGGTTCATCGCCGGGCCGGTCCAGACCACGACCGGCGCCAGCCGGCTGGCTGGGTACCGGGCGGCGCTGCGAGCTGCTGGGCGCCTGCCTGACCCTTCCCTCATTGCTTACGCCGACTTCCGGACCGAAGGCGGCTACGCGGCCACCCGGCAGTTGCTGCGACAGCGTCGGGCGCCAGACGGGCTGCTGTTCGCCAACAACCTCATGACCGTCGGTGGCTTGCGGGCCATTGCCGAGGCTGGCCTCGCCATCCCTGCTGACATCGCGGTCGTGGGCTTCGACGACGCAATCTGGGCGACCGCGCTCCGGCCGCCACTGACTGTGGTGGCGCAGCCGACGTACGAGATCGGACAGACCGCGGCGAAGCTTCTGCTTCGCCGCGTCGATGGCGAGGCGTTCCCGCCGCGGCGCGTCGTACTTCAGGCGGAGCTCATCGAGCGAGCCAGCTCGCAGCGCGAGCCGGCGAGCTCGCAGCGCGAGCCGGCCGAAGTCCTGGACATGGCAGGGGAGAAGAGTCGACATGGCTGACCTGATGGTGGTCGGGTCGTACAACGCGAGCATGAGCGTGTACAGCGCCAGGCTGCCGGCACCCGGCGAGACAGTGATCGGCAGCCGCTTCGACCGTGGACCCGGCGGGAAGGGCGCGAACCAGGCTATCGGGGCGCGGCGGCTCGGCACCGACGTACTGTTCGTCACGAGGCTCGGGGCTGACGTATTCGGCGACGAGGCGCGTTCCATCCTGCTCGCGGAAGAACTGCCGGACCTTGGCATCACGACGGATGACCACAGCCCGACAGGTATAGCCCTCATCCTCGTCGACGACTCCGGCCAGAACGCGATCTCGGTCGCGCCAGGCGCCAACATTGAGCTCAGCGCGGCCGATGTACTGGCTAGCTTCGGTCCCGACCTCAGCAACTCGAAGTACCTGCTGATGCAGCTGGAGTGCACGGCCGAGCTCGCCATCGGCCTCGCGTCGGTGGCACGTGACTCGGGCACCGTCTCGATCCTCAACCCCGCACCGGCGCGGCCGCTATCGCCTGATGCACTCGCGGTGTTTGACATCATCACGCCCAATGAGGGCGAGCTCCAGATGCTTGCGGCATCTGTGGGCCTCGGCGGCGGTACGACCGACGTGCTGGCTCAGCGACTGCTCGACTATGGAATCCGAGACGTGGTGGTCACGCTGGGGGAGGACGGTGCGCTGTGGGCATCGGCGGCGGGACTCCGCTACTTCGACGCCTATCCAGTGCGGGCGGTTGACACGACCGGAGCCGGCGATGCGTTCAACGCGGCCCTGGCCGCATCCCTGGTCCGGGGCGAGCCCATGGAGTCGGCGATTGACTACGGCTGTCGAGCGGGCGCATTCTGCGTGACGCGCAGCGGTGTGATCGACGGGCTCGGCCGGCCGGGGGACCTCATCGCGGTTGGGTAGCGCGGACGCCTCGGCTCGGCTTGCCGGTCGCCGGCCCTGCGCGTGGCGAAGCTGGCCGACTGCATGGATTCGGTGGATCAGCCGTGGCGGCACCCTTCACGCCTGACCTATTCATCTCGCGGCAACGCCGGATTCCATCTCGTGAGGCTTCGCCTTGCTAACTATTTAGCGGGTGCGGGACCTGCCCGGGCCCGGAGAGGAGATCAGGTGAGAGTCCGCTCCCGTTTTGCGGCGTGCCTCGCGGCCGGATTGTCGGCCGCAGTGGCGCTGGCGATGGCAGCCGGAACTGCTGCTGATGCGGCGCCGTCCGGCGCGCCGGCGCCGCACGTGATGGTGATCATGATGGAGAACACTGACTACAGTCAGGCGATCGGCTCATCGGCTATGCCGTACTTGAACGAGTTGGCTCACGAATACGCCGGCTTCACTCAGGGGTACGGCTGGAGTTACCCAAGTCTGCCCAACTACATGGAACTGCTAGCCGGATCAACGCTGGGCATCTCTAGTGACTGTGATCCCGGCGACAGCGGGTGCACCGACCTGACGGCCCAGACGTTCACTGACGAGCTGGAATCAGCTGGGGTCTCCTGGCATGCCTACTTCCAGGACGACGTATCCGGCTGCGACGACAACCCATCAGATTTCTTCCACGGCAACTACGACGTCGAGCACAACGCCTTTGCCTACATGGCAGACTTCGCGACCCAGTGCAAGCACCTGTCCGGATTCGGGCCGCTGCTGGCCAACCTTTCCGGGCCGAATGGGCCGGACTACAACTACGTCGTTCCAGATCTGGATAACGACGGCGGCGACAACGGCACCATGTCGTCGGGCGACACCTGGCTCAGCACGGAGGTACCGCAGATCATGAGTACGCCCTGGTACCGGGACGGCGGTCAGATCGTGGTCCTCTATGACACCGGGTATGGCAACTCGGGCGGGTTCAACGGCTCGAGCGGCGGCCAGATACCACCGATTGTTGTCGTCTCTGCGCAAACTCGCGGCATGGGGCTGCGGGCCGCCCCGCTGAACACTGCGGGCGTGCTGCGGTCGCTGGAGCACGCCTACCAGGTTCCGTACCTTGGTGACGCCGCTGACCCAGCTAACGGCAGCCTGGGCAGCGCCCTGGTGAGCGGACGGCCGACCGGGCCGCAAGCACCCGGGCTGTTCGCCGGAGCTATCGCAACCACAGGAACCGGCGGCAAGATTGCCGTCAAGACGATCGGCAAGACGCTTTCGTTCAACGGCGTCTACCGCTACCCGAGCGGAGCCACTGTCGAGGTCGGTGAGAACGCCCACGGTCAGGGCATCGTTGCCACCAGCGAAACCGGTGCGACCATCGTGCCAGGCAGCAGCAACCTGGAATCGGTCTCCTGCCCCACGGCGAGGACGTGCTGGGCCGCCGGACTGGCCACCGCCGGCTCCGACGAGGCTGTCCTGGCGAAGATCGTCAACGGGCAGCCCGTGAGCGTCCGCCAGGTGGCCGCCTTCTATGCCCTGTATGGCATTTCCTGTCCGTCCGAGACAACCTGCGAGGCTGTCGGCTACGACACCAACGACATCGCCGACGCTGTCACGACCGTCACCAACGGCACGCCAAGCGCGCCCGCCGAGGTGACCGGAGGTGGTGAATGGCTTAACGCGATCTCCTGCCCGACCGACTCTCAGTGCTACGCCGCTGGGTTGGTCAACTACACGGCCGCCATCGTTCCCATCACCGGTGGCCAGCCGGGAACTCCCGTCACCTACCCTGACGCGTGGTACGTCGGCGGCATTGACTGCCCCTCTGTAGGCAACTGTGTCATGGACGGCGAGGCGGGCAACACGGGCGAAGGCATGGTTACCACCCTGACCGCAGGCGTTGCCGGACCAGTCCAGCTCGTGCCTGGGACCGAATACCTCTACGGAGTCGGCTGCACCGCAGCAGGGGACTGCCTGGTCGCGGGCGCCAGCCAGGTAGGCGTCACCGGATACAGCCACGGCGTCGTACTCGACGACGATAACAACGCTCTCGGCCCGATTCGGAACATTCCTGACAGCAACGGATTCGGCCAGGTCGCCTGCGGCGCCGCCCTGACAGCATGTGCCACCGTCGGCGCCGCAAACAGAAACTGACACACAAATAGATACACACGCACTCGATCGGTGGGGCGGGCGCGGCAACAGGCAGCGCCCGCCTGCCGCCGGGTCACGGCTGGCTCCAGGATGGTGAGAGACTTCGCCCATGGCACCGCAGGACATCGACAGTTACCTCGCCACTGTCGACAAACCCAAGCGCACCACGTTGGAGGAGCTGCGGCGGTCCATCATGGCAGTCATTCCTGATGCCGAGCAGTGCATCTCTTACGGGATGCCGGCGTTCAAGGTGCGGGGCAAGACTGTGGCCGGCTTCGCTGCATTCAAGGATCACCTGAGCTACTTGCCGCACAGCGGATCCGTACTCGAGCAGCTAGCTGGTGACCTTGCCGGCTATCAGAGCACGAAGGGGTCTCTGCACTTTGCGATCGACGAGCCACTCCCGCGCGCCCTGGTTACGAAGCTTGTCGAGACGCGAATGCAGGAACTCGGACTTCCTTAGCATCCGTTGGCATGGGCTGCGCGCTGACCGGTCGGTGCTCAAGAAGGGACGCGGATCCCTCGGCGAAGACTCGGATGTAGCCCGACTCCCGGGCGGCCTGAAATCTCAGCTGTCCGGCCTGGATCTCTGCTCAGGATGCTGACCTCAGTACTTCGATGTGGCAGCGAGGGCCGGCGGCCCTTGACAGCCGGCGGTCTCCGGTGAGCAGGGTGACATCGAGGGCCTCGGCCAGCGCGACGTAGGCGCCGTCGTAGACGGTCAGGTTGTCGCGCAGCTCCCAGCAGCGGGCCAGGAGGGGGCGGTGCGCGGCTCGCCGCAGGGGAAGGGCTGCGAGGTCGGCCAGCGCCAGGCCCGCTCGCCGGGCGTCCACGGCGCCGGCCAGCACCTGCCGCCGCCAGACGGAGATGACTTCGAGATCGACAAGCTCGGGTGCTGTCAGCCGCTCTCCGCGCAGGCGGGCGCGGGCGTGGTCGCCGTCCGGTCCGTCGTCCGCGAGCGCGACGGCCAGGACGCTGGCGTCAGCGACGATCACGTTCGGCTCGTACCGCTGCCACAGCCGCCTTCATCGGCACTGAGCCGCCCGCCCGGCCGCCTGCCCGGTCGAGGACCTCATCGAGGGTCGGCTCGCTAGCCTCGTCGATGAGCCGGGCAAGCAGGTACTCCTGGAGCGACTGGTGCGCTGCGGCCGCCCGCCGGCGCAAGACCGCGTGAGTGTGTTCTGGAACATCCTTGATCTGCACGCTAGGCATGGCGCCATTATGGCGCTACAAGCGCCATATCGCAATCTCACTGTCACGCAGGTGCGAGCGTGGGATGCGCTGTCGCTACAGCCAGCCGTCCAGCACCTTTTGCAGTGCCTCGGGCCGCTCCAGTGTGATGGAGTGGCCGCAGTCCGGGATCGTGACCAGGCTGGCATTGGCGTTCTCGGCGATCATGCGCTCGGCGGTTTCTTCCGCGAGGATGTCGCTGTCGTCGCCGCGGATTAGCAGTACTGGGCAGCTGACCGCTCGCCAGCAGTTCCAGAGCTCAGCGCTGGTGTGGTCGAAGATCGCGCGCGGTATCCGGAGCGCGGTGTCGTATTTGTAGGTGAGCGTGCCGTCCGGTAGCGGCCGCAGGTTGTGCGCGAGCCGGTGCCGGATCGCCGCGTCGGTTGGCCGGGGGTTGGCCGCGCGGGCCAGCGCGAAGGCCTCGTCCTCGGAGCTGAAAGTGTTCTGCGCTGCCATCGTGGTCGCGACGTTCGTCGCGCCGGCGGCTGCGATCTCCGGGCCGATGTCCAGGACGGCGAGGCGCCGAACCCGCTCCGGGTGCTGCGCCGCGAACACGAAAGACACGATGCCGCCCATGGACAGGCCGACCAGCGTGATCACATCGAGCCTGAGCACATCCAGGAACGCCAGCAGATCACCAGCCATCGCGGACGAGCCGTAGTCACCGGCCCAGCCGGAGTCGCCGTGGCCGCGCTGATCTAGCGCCAGCACGCGATAGCGCTCACTGAGCACGGCCGCGTTGTGATCCCAGGTCCGGGCGTGGCCGGACAAGCCGTGCAGCAGGACGAGTGGCGGGCTGCTGACGTCGCCCCAGTCGGTAAAGTGAATGCTCAGCCCGCCGAGGCTGATCGTGCTGGAGGTAAATGCTTCGGCTGCCATCTCGTGCCTCCCGCTGGTAGCGCCGATCATTACGCTATCCCGGCAGGCCGCCCGTTCAGGACACTGATCGCATCGATGGAATGACGGAGGTCTGATGATCGGCGCCGTTGTTTCGCGGTTGGGTGAAACTCCACGGCTTCGAGACTTTCCCGAGCCGCAGCTAGTGCCTGGGGCTGGAATTGTTTCCGTGCTTGCAGCCGGGCTCAACCCGAGCGATCGGCTGTACGCCGATGGTGTCATTGGTTCGCTGCCGCTGCCGAGAGTGGTGGGCAACGAAGGCGTGGGACTCATCAACGGACGTCGCGTGTATTTCGAGCGGACGGTGCCGCCCCACGGCGCGCTTGCCCCGCGGGCGCTGACTCAGCTTGAGACGATGATCGATGTTCGCGATGACCTGGACGACGTGACAGCTGTCACCCTCGGGATCTCGAGCCTCGCTGCCTGGGTTTCGCTCGAGCACACAGCCCGCATCGAGGCCGGCGAGCACGTCCTCGTCCTCGGGGCAAGCGGGCCAGTCGGTCAGGCGGCCGTTTACGCAGCCAGGCTGCTCGGCGCTGGCCGCATTGTGGCCGCTTCCCGGCACGAGCCGTCGGTCAAACGTCTGCTCAACCTCGGTGTCGCGGACGCCATCGTAGTGCTCGATGGCGTTGACGACGCCAGTGCGCTGTGCTCATCAACTGATCGGGGTTTCGATGTCGTCGTCGATCCTTTGTTCGGGGAGCCGCTCGTGGCCGCACTTCATGCAAGCACCGAGCGCGCTCGAGTGGTCGAACTCGGGATGAGCGCAGGCGACGTGGCGGCCATCCCATGGCTGGCCTTGCGCGGGCGCACGTTGTTTGGCTACAGCAACCTGGATGTTGCGGCCGAGATCAAACGGTCGGCGTATGTGCGAATGATGAAGCACGCGGCGAAGGGCGAGCTATCTATCGCCGCTGAAACTGTGCCCCTCGCCGATATCGAAAGCGGATGGCAACGGATACGGGCGGCGCCGCATTGCAAGCTCGTCGTACTGCCGACCTGAGGTTAGCGGGATCCTCGGTCGGCAGTACGCTCGGCCCATGCTCCATGCGTCCCGCGTGCGGTCGGCTGAGTTCGAAGCACGCTGGGCGAGCAGCTTGCCTAACCTCACGATGGACGAGGTCCTCGCCGCAGACGTTGCGGCTAGGCCGCACAAAGTCGCGGTCATCGATGGGCGGCGGGCTGTGTCATATGCGCAGCTCGATGCCATGGTCGAGCAGTGCGCGCGGTGGCTGGAGGCCGCCGGCGTCCACCGTGGCGACGCCGTTGCCTGGCAACTGCCGAACTGCCTGGAGTCTGTGGTTCTCTTCTTCGCCACCCAGCGCGTCGGTGCCGTTGCCGTTCCGATCGTCTCCATCTACCGTGAACGCGAAGTTGCCTTCATCTGCGCGGAGACGGGGGCGGTCGTCTTGGCCGTCCCTGAGGCCGATGAGCGATTCGACTATGGGGCTCAGGCACGCAACGTACAGGCTTCGGTACCGGCACTGCGCTCAGTTCTGCCGGTGGCGGTCGGCTCGGCCGGCTGCTGGGCCGCAGGAGGGCCGCTGCCTGCCAGCCGAGAACGGCTCGCACCTCGCGACGTCGCGGTCGTGGTCTACACGTCCGGTACCGAGGCTCGGCCCAAGGGCGTCATGCACTCGGCGGCAACCCTCCTCTACGACACCGACTCAATCCGTACCCTCCTAAACTTGACGCAGGACGACGTCTTCTTCATGCCATCGCCGCTCGCCCACATCACCGGGTTGCAGAACGGTGTTGTCACGCCCATCACCCTCGGGGGGTCGGTGGTGTTGCAGCCGCGGTGGAACCCCAGCGAGGCCCTGGAACTGGTCGCCGAGCACCATTGCACGTACTCGGTGCTGGCCACTCCATTCCTGCAGCAGATGTTCGCCCTGCCCGGAGCGGCACAAGCCATGGCGTCATTCCGCTATGTGCGATGCGGCGGCGCCGACATACCGGACCAGCTGATGACCCAGGCTGAAGCCGCCGGCGTCAAGGTCCTGCGGGTCTATGGCCTGTCGGAGTTGCCGACGCTCACCTGCACGCTTCCGACATCGACGACCAGCCAGATCAGGTTCACTGACGGCCTCCCGATCGGCGACGTTGAGATCGTGATCGTGGACGATTCAGGCATCCAAGTCCCGATCGGACAGGTAGGCCACATCCTGGCGGCTGGGCCGGAGATGTTCCTCGGGTACGTCGATGCCTCGCTGAACGCAGGAGCGTTCACACCGGAGGGCCTGTTTCGCACTGGTGACCTCGGCGTATTCGACCAGAACGGTGCGCTGCAGATTCGCGGCCGGGCGAAAGACATCATCGTCCGAGGTGGTGAGAACCTGAGCGCCCTCGAGATCGAGGAAGCTCTGCGTACCGACCCGGCCGTGCTTGACGTTGCAGTCGTGGGGGTGCCCGACCCGGTGATGGGGCAACGGGCCCGGGCCTACCTGGTCACCAGCCCTGGCGCTCATTTCGACATCGATCGCCTCAAGAGGCTGATCGAGCGGCACGGGCTGGCTGTGCAGAAGACACCCGAGCAGCTCGTCCTCGTGCCAGAGCTTCCCCGCACAGCAAGCGGGAAGGTCAACAAGGCGTTGCTGCGGAGCGCCGATTCTGGCGCAGGCTAGTCGGAACGGGTTGGGTCTCAGCCGGTGCGCGAGCCGAAGAAAACTGACTCCTCGACCTCGTAGATTCGCACGTTGGCTGCTGTGTCGGTGTCCATGAAATTCGGGTGGTCGTCGAACATTCGCGCCATCTGCGGCCTGGCAAAGGCTGCACGCATGCTCTGTTCATCGCGGAAGTAGAGCTCGACGATCGCGTCCAGATCGGGTTCGACCTCCCGGCGTTCCGGCCGGTTAAAGTCGTTGACCGCGGCAGCTCGCACCCGGTTGTAGACGACCGCGACGAAGCCGTCCGCCCCGTCGAAGGCCTTCTTGGCCATCTCCATGTGCACCGTCCGGTAGTGGTGCTCGCATTCCTCGGCCGACTTTCCGGGGTTGTCGCGCCAGCCGAACATCATCTTGATCACAAGCTATCCTCCGTCTGGCCATGCCGAATCAGGCGGCCGGCGAGTGCTCCGGTGTGCTCGCCGTCGCGGAAGGTGGGGATTCCGTTGACGACAGTTGCCAGTAGGCCTGTCGCCTGCTGGCGCAGCCGTGGCGCTCCCGCCGGAAGATCGTGCACGAGCTCGGGCAGCATCGGTGCAATCCGGTCCGGGTCGAAGATGTTCAGGTCGGCGCGCAGGCCGGGCGCGATCCGCCCGCGGTCAGACAGGCCCCATGCGTCGGCCGGCACGGACGTGATCATCCGGATCGCATCGGCGAGCGTGAAGGCTTCGCGTGCCCGCACCCAGTAAGCGAGCAGGTAGGTCTGAATCGACGCATCTGAAATCTGGCTCACGTGCGCGCCCGAGTCGGAGAAGGTCATGACCGTGTGCGGATGGCGCATGATCGCGAGGAGGTCATCCGGTTCCAGTGGCGTGAGCGGCTGCGCGAAGAGTTGCTGCAGGCCCGTCTGCGTTGCGAGGTCCAGCATGACGTCGACCGGATCGACGCCGCGCTGGCGGGCAAGTTCTGCCACCGACGGATTCGGCAGGACGGCGTCGCGCAGGACGCGCATGCGCGCGTAGTCCGGGGGCGGCACCTCGGCGCCGATTCCCCTGGGGTACGAGCCGTTGACTGCGGCGTCGCGCAGCCGGGCTCGCGCCGCCGGGTCCCGCAGCTCGTGCAACTGCGCGCCCAGGGACAGCGAGCGGAACTCCTGCCACTGCGGTAGCGCATCGAATGGGAGGTGGCTGCCGAAGGACATGATGACGCTGATGCCCCGGCTGTGGCTCTGCCCGAACATCCTCGCTCCGGCCGAGGCCGACCGGTCGAGCAGGTCAAGCAGCGTAGCGGTCTGCGGGTGGGGCGCCGCCACGCCAAAGGTGATCGGCACGCCTGTCGCGGCGGCCAGGGCCGCGAGGCGGGTTGCCGCCTCCGCCCGGACGTCAGGGTCCGGATCACTGAAGGACGGCTCGACGGCCAGCTCGAAGACCTTTCCCGATGCCGCACCGAGTGTGCCGACAAGGCGGCACACCTCGCTCCAGTCGGCCAGTCGCGACGCCACCGGGCGGTCGTCGGACGTCTGGTGGTTGCGACTGCGCGAGGTAGACAAGCCGATCGCGCCGGCTTCGAGCGCGCTGGCCAGTTCCCGCTCCATGAGGTCAACCTCGTCGTCCGTGGCCGGCCCGTCGAAGGCGCGCTCGCCCATGGCCCAGGTGCGTAGCGCCGAGTGACCGACGTATGCCGCGACGTTGATCGCCTTCGGCAGCCGGTCCACGGCGGCCAGGTACTCGGCGAACGTCTCCCACGACCATTCGATACCCGCCGCCAGCGCCTCCGGCGATATGTCCTCGGCGCGCTCCAGGTTGCGGACCACCAGGTCGCGACTCGCGGGCCGGGCAGGTGCCAGCGTGAAGCCGCAGTTGCCCATCACCACCGTGGTCACGCCGTGCCAGCACGAACTCGAGCCCAGCGGGTCCCAGAAGACCTGCGCATCCATATGCGTGTGCGCATCGATGAAACCGGGACTGAGGACATGACCGTCCGCGTCCAGCTCTTCCCGGCCGCGATCAGCAACCGTGCCGACTTCGGTGATGATGCCGGCGTCGATCGCGACGTCGCCACGTCTGCCGGGTGCGCCAGTGCCGTCATGGACGACGCTGCCGCGGATCACGAGATCGTGCACCACGGGGGGCTCAGTACGGCTCGGGCGCAGGGGTGAAGTCGAAGACACGGCAGGCGTTGTCGCGCATGACCTTCCGCCGGTTCTCCGGACTCAGGTAAGCCAGGCGCCGCTGTGCGTGCTCGAGCGAGTGGGGGTAGCTGCTGTCACCGTGCGGGTAATCGGTCTCGAGCATGACGTTGTCCACGCCGATGACCTCGATCTGCTGCGCGCCGAAGTCCTCTTCGATGAAGCACCCATAGATGTGCCGGCGGAACACCTCACTCGGCGGCACGCCGAAGCGCCGCCCGCCGGTTGCCGTGATCTCCGCGCGCGCACCGGTCGCGGCGTCCACCTGCCAGTCGCCCTGGGCAAGGTAGGGCCGCACCCGGACCTGCATGTCGCAGCGCTCCAGCACGTAGGGGATCCAGCCGATGCCGCCTTCGGACAGGCAGACCTTCAGGTCCGGATACGGGCTGGTGTCGCCGTCAATAAGCTTGCCGCAGAACAGCCAGTCGACTAGCGCGGAGATCAGGTTGGTCGGCGCGAGCGACCCGGTCACCAGCAGCGGCGCGTCCGGTGACGTCTTCGGCATCGACGACGAGGAGCCGAAGTGGATGCACAGCGGCATCCGGGTCTCGTTCGCGGCGTCCAGCAGCGGGTCCCAGTAATTGCCCGCGTCGTGCAGCGAGGGCAGGCCAAGCCGGTACGGATTCTCCGAGAAGGCGATCGCCTTCGCGCCTTTCGCGGCGCAGCGGCGGACCTCGGCCGCTGCCAGCGCCGGGTCCCAGAGCGGGACGATGATCAGCGGGATGAACCTGCCCGGCACGGCGCCGCACCAGTCGTCGATCATCCAGTCGTTGTAGGCCTGGAGGCACGTCAGCGCGAAATCCTTGTCGGACGCCTCGTAGAAAGTCTGGCCACAGTACCGGGGGAAGAGCGGGAAGCACAGTGCGGCAAGGACGTTGTCCTGGTCCATCGCCTTGACCCGCTCGGCTGCGTTGTAGAAACCGAGATCGAGCTCGTCGTAGGAGGAAATGTAGCCGAGGCTCGTCTCGTCCACGCCGAACGCCGCCTGGAAGGTCGTGCGCGCGATCGGCACCCGTGCGGACTCGTAGGTCCAGTAGAGGATGCCGTCGTCGGCGATCACCGGCCGCGGCGCCCGGTCGCGGTCGCGGCTCCGCACCCGGTCCAGCCAGAGATCGGGTGGCTCGATCACATGGTCGTCGACCGACACGATCCAGTCCGCTGCGGGCACGGCCTTCTCCTCACCTAGGGGCGCGCTGGATGAACAGGGAGCGCACTGCGACGGCGCGGCGGCCGTCAGATCGTCTTGGCGCCCTCATACCCGGATCAGCTCGCCGGGGCGCGTTCCGGTGAGCTCATCGTGATGCAGGACGACCTCGCCGTTGACGAGCACGGTGCGGTAGCCAGCTGCGCGCTGCATGAGCCGCGTCGCCCCGGCCGGAAGGTCGGCCCGCACCTCGACCGGGCCGACGGCCAGGTTGGTGAGATCGATGACGCAGATGTCGGCCCGGTAGCCGGGCCGGATCGCGCCGCGATCGCGGATACCCAGTACCTCGGCCGCGCGCGTGGTCAGCTCGCGCACGGCAGCGGCGAGTGGCATGCGTCCCGCGTCGCGCACGATGGCCGCGAGCAGGTACGTGGGATAGGTGAAGTTCGTGATGCTGTTGACATGCGCACCAGCGTCGCCCAGCCCGACGAGCGTGGTCGGATCCGCGACGAGCTCGAGCACGGCCGGCTCGTCGACGTTGACGAACGGAACGGTGATGCGGGTCGCGAGGCGGTCGCAGAGCGCGAGGTCGAGCATCGCGTCGACCGGATGCTTCCCGTCGAGGTCGCCGAGCTGCGTCAGCGTCAGGCCGGATACCTCGGGCCGTGACGGCGAGACCGAGACCGCCCACCGGTCGTAACAGGGTGCCATCATCCGCCGGCAGTCGGCCGGTGCGGCCCGAAGCGCCGCCCGGAACGACTCGTCGGCGAGCCTGGCGAGCTTCTCCGCGGGGGAGAGGCTGGGGTAGCCGGCCCACGCGGGCGCCCAGCCCTCGATCATCCCCGCGGTCGACGGACCGGTGAAGATGATGCCGCCGGCCATCGGCTGCACCGACACCTGGGGCGCCACCGTGCAGCCGAGGCCCGAGTCGTTGACCTGGTGGTTGTGGGCCAAGATCATCCGCCAGGCGGTGTCGTCTCCAGGCTGCACCACGAACGGCGTCCAGCTCAGCCGGCCGCGCGGCCGGGTCATCGCGACGTAGCGGTCCACTTCGGCGGTCAGCAGGGCAGCGCCAGCCGCGTCGCCGGCGCCCTTGGCCTCGACGTTGACCTGCCAGACCCGATCGCCGACGACGCCGACCAGGCGGGCGAACTCCGCGTCGTCCGCGAGGCGGCTGGGCATCGGCTGGCCGTTGGCGTCCAGGTGATTGCGGCCGCGCGAGGACGACAGCCCGACCGCGCCCGCTTCCAGCGCGGCACCCAGCATCGCCGCTTCGCGGTCGACCAGGTCATCAGCCGGCCCTGCCATGGCGGCGAGGCGCAGCAGCGAGTGCGGTACGTAGCCGGCGACGTTGACGCCGAGGCTAAGCGCCCCGACCGCAGCGAAGTACTCGGGCCAGGTGGACCAGCTGAACGGCACCCCGGCACGCGTGCTGGCGTAGGGGATTTCCTCCACTGATTCCAGGCTGCGCAGTACGTACTCCTCGCCCCCGTCCGGCACGGGGGCTACGCCGAAGCCGCAGTTGCCGATGACTACTGAGGTGACTCCGTGATAGGCCGACGGTGTCGCGGCCCCGTCCCAGTACAGCTGGGCGTCGTAATGCGTATGCGGGTCGATGAATCCCGGTGTCACGATGCACCCGGTCGCGTCTACCACCTCAGCGTCAGCGGGAACCGTAGACCCGGGCGCGAGGACGGCGGTGATCCGGCCCTCGGCCAGGAGCACGTCCGCCGGCCGCTCTTCGGCGCCCGTTCCGTCAACGACCGTTCCGTTGCGAATCACGACCTGGCTCACGCCACCAGCCTAACCGGCTATCAGTGAAAAAGCTATAATCATCTATATGAAAGAGGCCAGTGAGCTCTCCGGTCTTTCAGGGTTGCTCACTCCCGCCGCTCCATCGCTCCGCGGGCTCCCATCGCCCTGGTCGGCCGCGAGCCGGCGGCGCACCGAGTTCCGCTGCGGCCCGCAGCTGCCGCCGGGCGATCGCCCAGGTGCCGCCGGCGCGGACGACGACGTCGGTGTAACGGCCCCACAGGTGCACCGGCGCACCACCGTCGGTGCGGAGGTGGAAAGCGTAGACATGGCTGCGGCACCTGGCGGTGTCGTCGTCGTCGAAGTCGATCACCAGCGTGGACAGGTCATGGCTTGTGGCGCGGTAGAAGTCGAGCTGGCTGAACAGCCTGGCCAGCTCGGCCGGCCCGGTGTAGACGCGGCCGTAGCCTAGGTCGAAGACGGCGTCGGGGGTGAAGAGCGCGACGATCTCCTCAGTCCGGTTCGCATCCACCGCGTCGCAGTAGGCATAGAGGAGCCGCGTGATCGCGGCTTCGTCCGCAACGCGCTGCACAAGGTCAGTCATGCCGGCCCACCGCGGTCCGGAAAGCGGCGACGGCACGGGTCAGGAAGGCCTCAGCGTGCTCCCGGCCAGCCGGGATCCGCATAGTCACACGGAAGTCCGTGACGCCGAGCGCATGCAGCCTCGCCGTCGGCGCGAATGTCGCGTCCAGATCGACCTCCGTGCCGTCCAGCACGGTCGGGATTCTGCTCATCACCTGGAGGTCATCCGGTGTCCGGCCCCGCGCCGCTACCTCGCGGCGCATCCGCGGGATCGCTGCGGTGATGTCCGCCGCATCGTCGCCCCACGGAATCCAGCCGGCGCCGAAACGCGCGAGGCGGTCCATCGACCGGCGGTTCACCGTCCCGCTGACCCAGATCGGGACGCCACCGGGCTGGCGCGGCTTGGGAGCCTGGTGGATGCGGTCAAACTTCAGCTCCGGGCTGCGGTAGGAAGCGGCCGGGCTGGTCCAGAGCTCCTGGCACACCTCGAGCGTGTGGTCCAGCAGCCGGCCGCGATCGGCGAACGACAGCCCGGCGGCCTCGTACTCCTCGCGCTGCCACCCCACTCCCACGCCGATATCGAGGCGCCCGGCAGAGAGCACGTCCAGGGTCGCCGCCATCTTCGCCAGGACGGCTGGCCGGCGTAGCGCGGCCAGCAGGATGGCGGTACCGAGCCGCACCCGGTCGGTCAGCGCGGCGACGTAGGACAACGTGACCAGTGGGTCGAGCCACGGCCCGTCCGGGCCGGTTGGCTGCTTGCCGTCGCGCTGGCCGCCCACGCTGGGGTCGGCGTAGGCCTCGAGCCGCTCGCCAAATACGACGTGGTCCGACACGACGACCCGGTCCACGCCGGCCCGGTCCGCCGCGATGGCCAGGTCGGTGACGCGACTCCAGTCGCCGGGGTCCGCCACGGCGAACGTCGGCAGGGCGATGGACAGCTCCGCACGTCTTGGCATCTGCTCCCTCTAATCTCCAGCTGGGGTCTGATCGAACCAGTCCCACTCCCATGCGGTGATCGGGAGCAGCAGGCTGCGGAAGATCTCTTGCCCGGCATCATCGGGGCCGGTGCTCACGGCGGCGATGCCGTGCCGGGTCTGCTGCGGCGGGCCATCGATGAAGACCAGCTCGGCGCGGAACAGTCCGGCGTCAGTGCCCGCCGGGTCGAAGGTAACGCTCCCCGCCGCCGGCTGCCAGGACGGATCAACCGTCGTGGCGATGCTGCTGAACGTCCAGACGCCGGCGACTCCGTCGACGGCGATAAGATCCGGAACGCGCCGCGACTCCGCATCGGCCAGAAAACGATGTGTCGCCGGAGCGTGTGCCTCGTCAAACCTGCGCACGCTAAGCTGCACGGCGCGCGCCGGGCGAAACGGCAGCGCGTCGGGACTGACGAGAACGCGCGGCGCGGCCTGTCCCCGCACAGTCCGGAACAGCCCCATGAACGGGCGCCCGGCGTATCCGATCTCGGGACGGCGACCCCACTGGTAGGAGCGCTCTGCCAGTTCCTGCCACTGGACGAACGATGAGCGCCAGGGCTCGCGGAACCAGTACATGTTCACGTAATGGGTGCGCTCCAGGCGCGAGTCGGTGACGAGCGAGGTCGCCGCGCAGCCGGGAGTGCGCACCCACCGCTCGCCGTAGCGCACGCCGTCCAGGGCGAGGTTCTCCGGGCGGTGGTCGAGCTGGTGCCATGCGTTGTACGCGCGGTGCGAGCCAGGGCCGGTGACCTCGGCGAAGGAGAAGAACACTGCCTCGGAGAGCATGTCAGTCACCGGCCCGCCGCAGCCGGGGCGCGACGTCGCCGAACAGGAGCTCCACGTGCTCGTCGACGAGATCACCCGGCATGTTCGCGATGCTCGCCCAGGTGTAGACGTGGGCTGCCGGTAGCCCGTCGATGCGGTGCCTGATCTCTGTCAGAGCCTCGTCGGGAGTCAGCACCGACAGCCGGACCGAGGCGAGGCCGTGCCGGGTGGCCCCCAGCCGTGAGGCGAGCGCCGCCGCCGGGACCTCGGCCTTCGGGTCATGCGCACGCAGGTAGGTGAGCGCCTGATGGGCGTAGTGCGGCCTGATCCGCGCCCAGGCTCGCTCCGGGTCGCTGCTGACGATCAGGTCGACGCTGCCGCTCATCCGCGCGGCGTCCTCGGGATGTCCATGCTCGCGCAGGGCCGCCCGATAGGGCTCGAGGGACGCACGGTTGAGGGTGAGCAGGCCGGCGCCGAGGCGGCCGGCCCTGGCGGCGCCTTGCGGACCCTGATAGCCGAGCCACATGGGGACCGGGTGCTGCACTGGCCCTGGGCCGAGTCCGCCCGTTGCCAGCAGCCTTCGCACCTCGCAGTACGCCGCGTCGGTGGCCGCGAAGCGGCGGGACCGCTCGGCGCCGAACGCGGCGAACTCCGCCGCCGCGTAGCCCGCCCCGAGACCGAGCTCCAGCCGGCCACCGGAGACGGCGTCGACGAGCGCCGCCTGTTCGGCAATGTGGCGCGGATGGCGCAGCGGCGCGACGAGCACGGCAGTGCCGATCCGCAACCGCTCCGTCTTCGCGGCCAGGACGGCCGCGAGGGTAAGGGGCTGGCTGAGATAGCCGTCCTCGAACAGGTGATGCTCGGTTGACCAGACAGAGTCCGCACCGAGTGCCTCGGCGCGCCGCACCACGTCGACCGTGCGCGCCAGGAGACGGTCGCTCGGCACTCGCCACGGCAGCGGATTCCGCAGATCCAGGAACAGGCCGATGCTGACCGCCGTGGTCACGACGATGCGCCGACGAAGCCGCAGTGGGTGCCGTAGACGCGCCGGTGGTAGGTGAGCGGTGCCGCGGGTGAGGCCGTGGCCGTCTGCACCCAGGCGGAGATCAGGATGTGGTCGCCGCCGTCCTGGAACGCCGCCGCCTTGCACGCCAGCCAGCCGATCGCCTCGGACAGTCTCGGCAGGCCGTCAGCGACGGACCAGGTCACGCCCGCGAACTTCGCCTTGCCCTTGGTGGCGAACTGCGCCGCGAGCTGGTCTTGCGACATCCCGAGCACGTTAATGCCGAACCTGCGGGTGAGCCGGACCTTCGCCAGCAGATCGCTGCTGCGGTCCAGCGCCACGACGACCATGGGCGGGCTGAGCGACAGAGACATGAAGGCGCCGACTGTGGTGCCATGGGGGACGCCGTCCAGCGCAGTGGTGACGACCGCGACCGGGGTGCACACCTCCGCCATCACGTCACGGAACGCCTGCGGATCTGGTCCCGGCTGCGTGGTGTAGTCCATACCCCTAAGCTTCCGCCTTGTGCTCCATCTTTTCAATCATTTAGACGCTAGAGAATGAGGATTGGCAGCCGGGAACCCGCGCGGGCACGCCGCGATGGCTTAGATGCCGTCCCGGACGGGGTAGAGGCCAACGCGCCTGGCGTTGTTGCGGATGACGGTGGCGTCAACGGCGCGCGAGCCATCCGTGGGTGTCCGATAGAACTGCTGGGGGTCGAAGTGCGCCTCAGCGAGCTCCGAGGCGGCCACGACCTCGCCGGCTTCGATGAGATCGGTGATCTCCTCGTGAATGGCGAGTCCGTGCCGGCGGTACTCCTCATCAGGGAACCCGCCCTGCGACTTGGTGAGTACTGCCCATGCCTGGACGTGACCGAGCCAGAGCGACTCGAGCGAGCCCACGAGGAGCCCCATGGTCTGATTCCCGCAGTACCGGACCAGGTTCGTGTGGAAGTCGGCGGTGGCAGCTACGTACTCGAGTTCGTCCTCGAGAGCTTCCTCCGCGCGGCGGTTGCAGTCACGCAAAGCCGGGACGACCGTGGTCGCGCGGTCGGGACGGGTCGCGCATAGTCCCGTGCAGGTCCCCTCCAGCTGCTTCAGGGCTCGGCCGACGTCATCGAGCGAGACCTTCAGCCGCTGGAGCACGAGCGCCATCGTGTAGGCCGCGTGCCGTGCGTCGGGGTAGTGCACCTGGGCGCCGCCGACGTTCCCGCGCCGCACGGTGATGAGCCCTTCGGCCTCGAGAATGCGCTGGGCCTCGCGCAGCGACGGCTTGCTGACGTCGAACTCGGCCAGCAGCGTCTCCTGGTTGGGCAGCAGTGCGCCGTCGGCGATCTCGCCATCCAGGATGCGCCGGCGAAGGTCGGCCGCCACCAGTTCGGCGAGCCGTGGCTGGTGAAGCTGATTGGCGATTGGGGTGGTCATGCGGCTGCGTACAGGTCGGCGTCGGTGCGGGGGAGTCGCTGCATGGACGCGTCCCACAAGTCGGTGAGCCCGCCGTTGTCGAAGAAATCCACCCGCCGAGCGACGGCGTCGTCAGGCAACGGGCGCCCGCCGACGGCTGTCGCCTCCAGCTGGTACCGCGCCGCCTGCTCTATGAGCACCGCGCGCATGGTCGCCTCTTCGAGGGTCGCTCCGACCAGGATCACTCCGTGGTTACTGATCAGCAGCACGTCGTTGTCGGCGAGTGCGGCCGCGACGAGCTTCCCTTCGACCGGCGGCTGCAGGCCGTCCTCCAGATACAGCGACTGCCGGCCGACGAAAGGCGCCGCGACGATGTTGTAGGCGCGAACCGGCTCCTGCCGGGTCGTCAGCGCGGAGATGTAGGTGGAGTGCGTATGCACGACGGCGCCCACGTCCGGGCGCTGCTGGTAAATAGCCGCGTGGAACTGCACGGCGGGCGAGGCTTCCCAGGACCCGGTCCGCACCACCATGTCAAAGCCGACCTCGATGATGCGGTCCGGCAGCGTCTCGTCGAAGTACTCGAATGGCGAGATCCAGAACGAGTCGATATCGGCCCGCTCGCTGACGTGGCCGGCGACCATGCTCTCGCAGCCCTCGTTCGCCAGGATCCGCCGTGCAGCCGCGATCCGAAAGGGCGGTGCGTCGACGTTCACGGTCACCCTCCCTCTAATAGCTGTATCTTTAAGAACACAGTATCTTTAAGAACACAGTATGGCACGCACGTACCGCCGGAGGTGCACAATGGCGGCTGACCAGGGTCAGCACGAGCACCATTACACCAGCTCCGCGGTGGCGCGGCGGCTCGACGCGCTCGAACTCCGGGTGCGCGAACTCGAGGACGAGCGCGCCCTGCGCGACCTGCTGACGAGGTATTCCTTCGGCGCCGACGTCTTCCGCGGGCCGCAGTGGGTCGGGCTGTTCACCGATGACGGCAGTTACGATCTCGGGTCGCAGAATGTCGACGGCGGGTTTTCTGGACGATTCACGGGGCCGGACGACTTGCTCG
>DATHQE010000554.1:0-3616 GCA_035483035.1 Streptosporangiaceae bacterium
TCTGGCCAGATCGACGGCGCCGGCCCCGTCGGATGCCTCACCGACGACCTCGATGTCGTCGCGGGCCTCGAGCAATGCCGTGAAGCCGGCCCGGACCAAGCTCTGGTCATCGGCGAGCAGGACGCGGATCACCGCGAGGACCTGACTGGAAGGCGTGCGCTGACCCGGAACCCGCCGCCGCGGCGGAACCCGGCGGACAGGTCGCCGCCGAGGGCGGTGGCGCGCTCCCGCATGCCGGTGATCCCGCTCCCCGTCCTGATCGCGGCGGGCCCCTCGGCGGAGGCCGTCCCGTCGTCGTCGATCTCGACGCGCACGTCCGCGTCGTCGTAGCTCACGCGCACCGTGACCCGGGCCCGTCCGGCGTGGCGGGCGACGTTGGTCAGCGACTCCTGGATGATGCGATACGCGGCTAGATGCACGGCGGCCGGCAGCGGCGGTGCCGTTCCGGTGATCTCGACCTCGACGCCCAGGCCGGCGGCCCTGGTGAGCTCGATGAGTTCGGGGAGGCGGGCGAGCCCGGGGGCGGGCGAGCGGGGCGCGACGTCGTCGTCCCCGCGCAGCGGCGTCAGCATCGTGCGCAGCTCCTGGAGTGCTTCCTTGGACGCCGACTTGATCGCAGTCAGCGCCGCGCGCGCTCGTTCGGGCTGGCTGTCCATGAGGTCAAGCCCCATGCTGGCCTGGACGTTGATGAGCGAGATGTTGTGGCCGATCACGTCGTGCAGGTCTCTGGCGATCCGCAGCCGCTCCTCGCTCTGCTGACGGCGCTGATCGAGCTGACGGCTTGCTCTGGTCACGGCCGCCCGCTCGCCCCGGATCCGGGTCGCCTCGGCCGCGATCGCCACCGCCAGCAGCCATCCGGCGAGCGCCAGCGCGTCATTTGCCGGTACCGCGTACTTGTAGGCGAGCGGGGCGAGCCAGATCGTCCAGACAAAGGTGAGCGCCAGCGCCAGCCAGGCCTGGTAGCGCTGGCCGGTGGTGGCCGCCACGAAGAACGCGACGATGAAGCTCACGTGAGTCAACCCGGTGCCCGACGGCGCGAACGTCGTGGCAAGGGTCACCCACAGCACCAGCACCGGATGGCGGCGCCGCGCGACCAGGGCCACCGGGCCGGCCACGAGCAGCACCCAGTCCACCGGCCCGAGGGAGCGCGGCGGACTGAACAGGTGCCACCTGCCCTCGATCGTCGCGGCCGCGGTGAGCTGCACCGCGAGCAGCACCAACGGCAGCGCGAGATCCCGGCGCAAGCTCAGCGTCCGCGGCCACCACGGCACGCGGGGGGGCCTTCCAGCTTGAGCGGCACCAAGATCTCTCATCTCGGTTCAAGCGTAACTAGCCGTCTGGCCAGGCGCATCGCACGCGCGACGCAGCTGCAACTGCACGTGCTGCGTACCCCTTGCCGCCTCGCTACGCGCGCTGACGTAGGCCAAAAGCCGCTGCTGGCCCGACGAAATCTCCGCGCCGATCGCCCACCATGGCAGACGTGCGCGGGTCCATGAGTTAAGACACCCAGAAGGGACAAGGCGATGGCTAACTTCGCCCGTTGGTGCTTCGTGCACCGAAAGGCCGTCCTGGCCGGATGGCTGATAGCCCTGATCGGTTTCTTCGCGGTCGGCCTGAAGGTCGGAGCGAACTACGCGGAAAATGACTCGTTGCCGGGGACCGATTCCGCCAAGGCGCTAAGCGTGCTCCAGACGAACTACCCCGCCCAGGCAGGCGACAGCGATCAGATCGTCGTGCAGGCCAGGCAGGGGACGCTGCGCTCGCCGACCGCCGAGACTGCGGTCACGACCATGCTCGCCCGGGTCGCAAAGCTTCCGTATGTGCGCTCGGTGACCCCTCCCTACGGCCCGGGAGGCCAGATCAGCAAGGACGGCACGATCGGCCTGGCCACGGTGAACCTCACCGCCCAGGCGAATAGCGTGCCGAACTCGGCCGTCCAGACGCTGATATCCACCGCCCAGTCCGCCGACCGTCCGCTGCTGAACGTCCAGCTGGGCGGTGCGGCGATCGAGAATGTCGCCGTGCCCAGCGGAGATTACACGAGCGTGATACTGGGGATCGTGCTCGCGTTGATCATCTTGTTCGTCGCGTTCCGGCGCTCGGTGCTCGCCGCGCTCCTGCCGCTCATCTCGGCGCTGGTGGCGATCGGGGTGGGCCTCTCGATCATCACCGTCCTCACGCACGCCATCTCGATCGCGAGTTGGGTGCCCGAGGTCGCCATCATCGTGGCGCTCGGCGTGGGCGTGGACTACGCGCTGTTCATCGTCAGCCGGCACCGCAACGGGCTGCTCACCGGGCGGACCCCCGAGGACGCCGCCGTCACCGCGCTCAACACGTCCGGCCGCGCCGTGCTGCTGGCCGGGCTGACCGTGTGCGTCGCACTGCTGGGGCTGTTCGCGCTCCAGATCAGCTCCCTGTACGGCGTGGCGGTGGCGGTCGCGCTCGTGGTCGGCCTGACCATGATGGCATCGCTGACCCTGCTGCCGGCCATGCTGGGCTTCCTGGGCCCGAAGGTGCTGCGGCGAGCCGAGCGCAAGGTGCTCGCAGAGCAGGGACGCCAGGTCGAGCAGGCGGGAGGCTTCTGGCTCCGCTGGGCCGAAGGGCTCGGCCGCAGGCCGCGGATCCCCGCCCTCCTCGCGCTGGCGGTGATCGCCGTGCTCGCCATCCCGTTCTTCAGCTCGCGCACCGGGCTGCTCGACGCCAGCACCGACCCGTCGTCGTCGACCACCTACCAGGCCTACCAGCTGCTGGCCAAGGGATTCGGCCCCGGGTTCAACGGACCCCTGGAGTTGGTCGGCCAGGTCAACAGCCCCGCCGACCAGACACGCTTCGCGGCGTTCCTCACCTCGGCCCGCAGCGAGCCAGGCGTGGCCGGGGTCACTCCGCCACAGCTCAGCCCGAACGGCAAGGCCGAGGTCGCCGAGGTGTTCCCGACCACCGGACCACAGGACGCCGCGACCACCACGGTGCTTGACCGGTTGCGGGCCGGCGTACCCCAGGCCGAAGCCGGCAGCACGCTGGCGATCCACATCGGCGGCACCACGGCGGCCAACCAGGACTACTCCCAGGTGACCAGCAGCAAGCTGCCCCAGTTCGTTGCGGTGGTCGTCGGGCTGTCCTTCCTGCTGCTCGCCGTCGTCTTCCGCAGCCTGCTGATCCCGCTGGTGGCGTCGGTCATGAACGTCCTCTCCTTCGGCGTCGCGCTGGGCGTCATGACCGCCGCGTTCCAGTTCGGCTGGGGCAAGTCGCTGCTCGGGTTCGGCACGGCAGCGCCGATCGAGGCGTGGATCCCGGCGCTGATGTTCGCCGTCCTGTTCGGCCTGTCCACCGACTACGAGGTCTTCCTCATCAGCCGCATGCACGAAGAGTGGACGCTGACCGGGGACAACAAGCGCGCCGTGATCCGCGGCCAGGCCGAGACCGGCCGGGTCATCACCGCCGCCTCGCTGATCATGATCCTGGTGTTCGCGGCGTTCATCCTCACCGGCCAGGAGGCCATCATGCAGATAGGCCTCGGCTTCGCTGCCGCCATCTTCGTCGACGCTTACGTCATCCGCACGGTCCTAGTGCCGTCGGTGATGCACATGCTCGGGCGGGCCAACTGGTGGCTGCCCGC
>DATHQE010000555.1:0-6948 GCA_035483035.1 Streptosporangiaceae bacterium
AGCAGGCCGCGACAAAGTCGAGGACGCCTTTAAGCACTGAGCTGGCAGGCGCAAAACGAACGCCGACGGTCGCTTGCGGCTATGGCTACCAGTAACCACCGCTGTGATCCTGCCGGGCCTGCCGACGGCGCCGGCACAGCGGTGTCACCCTGCGACCATCGGAGGACGCAATGCGAATCGGAACGATCCTTCTAGTCATCTGGCTCATCATCGGTGCAGTCGCCGCTGGCCAGCGCCATTACTTCGGCAGCTCAGGTCCAAGCTGCGGCAAGACCAGCACGATCGCCGTGACCATAGCCGCGGGCCCGCTCAATTTTACCGGCCTGAACCCGAAGGTCTCATGCAATGCCTCCTCCTGAGCAT
This sequence comes from Streptosporangiaceae bacterium, assembly GCA_035483035.1. Taxonomy (GTDB): domain Bacteria; phylum Actinomycetota; class Actinomycetes; order Streptosporangiales; family Streptosporangiaceae; genus JAJYUU01. The sequence goes on from DATHQE010000555.1 coordinate 364, forward strand.
GAGCACGACAGGCCAAGTGCGGCGTCACGCTGCCGGGATGGTCACCGGCGCGCAGGGTGGTCACCAGGGGGCCGGGGACTGGCCTGGCGGGCCGGGATAATGCCGGACGTGCCGGCGATGACATCGCCGGCCAGCTGGGTGAGCGGGCGGTTGTTGTTGCGCGAGTAGTCCCGCAGAATGAGGAATGCGTGGTCGGGGGTCACATGAAGGCGCTCGGCGAGGATTCCCTTGGCCTGCTCAATGATGACGCGGCTGTTCAGGGCCACCTGCAGCTGCCCGGCGACGATTCCCTGCTCGCGACTGGCGCGTTCCTGCAAGATGCCGATCGTGGCGATGTCGACCAGCGCCCTGGCTGCTCGCGCGACCGCCGGGTCCAGGCCGTCCGGCGCCGAGCCGAACAGGTTCAGCGTGCCGATGACCTGATCGCGCAGCCGCATCGGGATGGCATGCACCGCGGCGAAGCCCATCTCGTGAGCGGCCGGAGCGAACTTCGGCCACCGGGCCGTAGCCTGGCCGTCGGCGATGTCGGGGACGATGACCGGCTGGCCGGTGCGGTAACTGTCCAGGCACGGACCCTCGTCATTCTGGATCTGAAACAGTTCCACTACCCGGGCCTGCTCGGTGGAGGCGGCCACCAGCTGCAGGGTACCGCGGGCGTCGGCCAGCAGCAGTCCCGCCGCGTCGACCTCGAGCAGCTCCACGCACCGCTCGGTCAGCATGTGCAGGAATTCCATCAGGTCAAAGCCGCCGACCAGGGTGTCGGCCAGCTCGACGAACGTCTGCGCGAGGCGCTCGTCCACTATCGCTGCCATGGTGCCAGGGTAGCGCTCCGCGCTACCCCCAGGTACTGCTGCAACATCGCCGGTGCGGGAACCGGCGCGGAGCATCAGGCATCCGCGTCTGCGGCGGGATCGAACCGCAGCCGGCGGTCCACCACGTCACCGGCAACGTCGCCAAGCGCGGCACTGCCAGCGAACGCGTGCGCCCGCAGCCGTGCCAGCGCTTCCCCCAGGCTCACGCCGAGCTGCACGGAGATCATGCCGGTCGCCTGGTACACCACGGCCCGGCGGTCCGACAGCCCGCTCAGCGGCCGGTAACCCGGTGACCCGCTGATGCCCGCGGAGGCATCCAGCAGCAGCTGCAGCGCGATATCAGCGAACACCAGCACATCGGCGAGCTCCCCGGCCGACAACGGGCCCGGCAGCGCCCGGTACAAGGACAGCACGCCGACCCGGATGGCTCCGGCCTGCAGCGGCAGGGCGAACATCGCCTGCGCGCCGGCCGCCACCGCCTCCGGCACGAAGCCGGGCCACCGCGCAGCCGCCGACTCCAGGTCCGGGATCAGCACCGGCGACCCCAGCGTGAACTCATCCGCGCCCGGACCCTCGCCGGTGGTGAACTGCAACTCCTCCAGCAGGGCACTCAGCTCATCCGAGGCGAACAGCGGCTCGCCGGCATGCATCCCGCTCATTGCCGTCACGCTCGCGCCATCGACCCCAAGCCTCAGCGCGGCCGCGTTGCACACGGCCGCCACCGACACCGGCCCGTCACCCTCATGGGCGGCCGCGATCCACCGCCACACCTTGACCGCCCGATCGCTCACCACCCCACCATCCTGGACCCAACAAGGAGCACCGCGTGAAATCGCCAGTCGCGGGCGGCTGGTGAGTCGCCGCCAACCTTCTGGTCTCGGCACTCCCCGCTGTCATCGCCGGTTCAGCCTGCCCGGCACTGGGCGGTGCCGCTGGGGCTTCAGCGTCCACAGCGCCTCTCATGCGCTTGCCTGAGGATCACCATGTGGCCGCGCGAAGGAGCTCCGCTGCGTCCAGCCCTGCGCGCTGATCCAGCCGCCAAATATCATCTGCTACGATGTAGACTCAGTACGTAGATATACAACGTAGACAGCGCACAAGCTGCAGCCAGGCCGCAACCGGTGGCCAGGCGCTCCGCGCTGTCAAGGGGAGATGACCGACTTCGTGACCGTGACCCTGGACCGAGACGTCGAGACCTTTACCCGCGCACCTCATCAGCTGTTCATTGACGGGCAGTGGACCGACGCGGCTTCCGGCAAGTCCTTCGACACCCCCAACCCGGCGACCGGCGAGACCCTCGCCCACATCGCGGAGGGAGACGCCGAGGACATCAACCGCGCAGTCCGAGCCGCGCGGAAGGCTTTCGAGTCTGGCCCATGGTCGCGGATGACGCCATCCGAGCGCGGCAGGATCATCTGGCGCATCGGTGACCTGATCCTCGAGCACGCCGACGAACTCGCCCAGCTCGAGTCGCTCGACAACGGCAAGCCATTCGCTGTGGCCCGGGCGGCGGACGTGCCGCTCGCCGCTGACCTGTTCCACTACATGGCCGGCTGGGCCACGAAGATCGAGGGCAACTCGATCAACATCTCGGTGCCGTATATGCCGGGAGCTAACTTCCACTCCTACACGCTGCGCGAGCCGCTGGGCGTGGTGGGGCAGATCATTCCATGGAACTTCCCGCTGCTGATGGCGGCATGGAAGCTCGGCCCGGCGCTGGCCACCGGCAACTGCGTAGTGCTCAAGCCTGCCGAGCAGACGTCGCTGACCGCGCTGCGGCTGGCCGGGCTCATGGCCGAGGCGGGCGTGCCTGACGGCGTCGTGAACGTGGTGTCCGGGTTCGGTGAGACCGCCGGCGCCGCGCTGGCCGCGCACCCGGACGTGGACAAGGTCGCATTCACTGGCTCCACCGAGGTGGGCAAGCTGATAGTCGCCGCCGCCGGCCAGAGCAACCTGAAGAAGCTGACCCTGGAGCTGGGTGGCAAGAGCCCGAACATCGTTTTCGACGATGCCGGGCCCGACGCCATCGAGGGCGCGGCTAACGCGATTTTCTTCAACCACGGGCAGTGCTGCGTAGCCGGATCTCGCCTGTACGTACAGCAGAGCAGGTACGACGAGGTGGTCGACGGCGTCGCCGCGATCGCTAAGTCAATCAAGATGGGACCCGGCATGGAGCCGGGAACGCAGATGGGCCCGCTGGTGTCGGAGGAGCAGTTCCGCCGAGTGAGCGGGTTCCTGGAGTCCGGGAAGTCCGACGGCGCTACCGCGCTGGCGGGCGGCGGCCGGTATGGTGACCGCGGCTACTTCATCGAGCCGACGGTGCTGACCAACACCCGGCCCGATATGAAGGTCGTCCGCGAGGAAATCTTCGGTCCGGTACTGGTGGCGTCGCCGTTCAGCGACCTGGACGAGATCGCCAGGCTGGCCAACGACTCCGAGTACGGACTGGGAGCGGGCATCTGGACGAGGGATATCTCCAAGGCCCACGCACTGGCCAAGAAGCTCCGCGCCGGTACCGTCTGGATCAACTGTTACAACGTGTTCGACGCGGCGCTGCCGTTCGGCGGATACAAGCAGTCAGGCTGGGGCCGCGAGATGGGCCACGAGGTCCTGAACAACTACACCGAGGTCAAGGCAGTGACCATCCAGTTGTAAGCAGCAGCAGCCACTGGGAGCAGGGCCAGCGCCGGTCCTGCTCCCTCGGAGCCGCAGGAGTGCGCGGACTCGGCGCACGTCTGCTATCTGCCGCCCGACTGGATCGCTGTGAGTGCCAGCGTGTAGATGATGTCGTCCACAAGGGCACCGCGGCTGAGGTCGTTCACCGGTTTGGCCAGCCCTTGCAGCATCGGGCCGACGCTTACTACCTGTGCGCTTCGCTGCACGGCTTTGTACGTCGTGTTGCCGGTGTCCAGGTCGGGGAAGATAAAGACGTTGGCACGCCCGGCCACCGGACTGCCCGGCCGCTTGATGTGCCCTACCGAGGCGACGGCAGCGGCGTCGTACTGCAGGGGGCCGTCGACGGCCAGTTCGGGTGCGCGTTCGCGGACAATCCGGGTTGCCTCGGCGACCTTGTCGACAGTGCTGCCAGAGCCCGAGGTACCGGTACTGAAGCTGATCATCGCTACCCTGGGCTCGATGCCGAAGGTCCGTGCCGACGCTGCGCTCTGGATAGCGATGTCGGCGAGATCGTCGGCATCGGGCTGCGGGTTGATGGCGCAGTCGCCGTAGATGACCACCTCGTCGGGCAGGCACATGAAGAACACCGACGACACCAGGCGGCTGCCGGGCATGGTGCCGAGGATCTGCAAAGCGGGGCGGACCGTCGCTGATGTCGTGTGGACCGCGCCGGCCACCATGCCGTCCACCTCACCCTGCTGGAGCATCATCGTGGCGACCACGATCGGATCGGCGAGGTGCTCGCGTGCGATCTCCTCGGTCCAGCCACGGTGCTGTCGAAGCTGAGCCAGCGGGGCGACAAAGCGCTGGGCGACGCTCTGGGGATCGACCACTGAGACGCCGTCGGGCAGCCGCAGCCCGAGGCTGCGGGCCAGCCTAGCGACCTCGTCTGGCGATCCCAGCAGCACGCTGCGTGCGATGCCTCGCTCCGCGCACGCGACCGCGGCCTGCACGATGCGCGGCTCTGTGCCCTCGGGCAAGATGACACACGCGTCGGCGGTGCGAGCTAGCTCGACCAGCCGGTGCCGGAAGGCGGCCGGGCTCAGGCGGCGGAGCCGGGTGGAGGCAGGAAGCGACTCAAGCCAGGCCGTATCCAGCGCATCGGCGATGCTGTCCGTCACGCCCTCGATCCGTTCCAGGTCGTCTACCGGCAGTCCGGGATCGAGGTCAGCTACGCGCGCCGCCGCCTGGTAGCTGTCGTCGTCGACCACGAGTATGGGCAGGCCAGTCGCGAACGCCGCCTGGGTAAGTTCCCAGACCCGCGGGTCCGGCATGATCCCGGCGCTAAGGAGCAGGGCCGCCAGGTGTGTTCCGTTGAGTTCGGCCAGGCAGGCGGCCATGACGACATCGTGGCGGTCGCCAGGAACCACCACGAGCCTGCCCTCGGTGAGCACGCGGAGGCCGCCCGGGACGCCCTGGGCGAACACCGCCACGTCCTTGATGCGCCTGGACAGATCCCCCGCGCTGAGCACCTTCGGGTCCAGCTCCTGGACCAGGTCACGCACCCGCAGCCAGGTCAGCTCGCGACGAAGCGGTACCGCAGCGCGGAGTCGCAGCCCGCGCTGTTCCAGGATCTCGCACAACTGCGCCGCCGCGTACGGATCCTCCGGCACGCCGTTGACCACGCAGCCGACCACGCGCGCTTGCTCACCAGACCAGTACCCGCTCGCCGCGATAGCGAGTGTCTCAGCCAGGTTCTCGACGACGGCCGCGATCGGGTCTAGGCCAGGGTCCGACGTGCGATGGGTGCGGTCCTCGCCACTTGTTGCGTCCGGTTCCGGCCAGCTTGTGACCAGCAGGACGTCGGCGTCGAGCGCCCGGGCCAGCGCCTGGTTGATCTCGATGGCGTACAGCCTGGCCGGGCCTGGGGTGAGTGCCTCCACGATGACAACATCGGAGCGGTCATGCACGGGCTCCAGGACTGCGATGATCTGCTCCAGCGCGGCGTGCAGCCCGCGCTTCGCCAGCAACTGCTCGAGCTCGGCGGTAGACAGCGGTTCTGGGGCACGGAGCGAGCTTATGGCCGCTACGAGTCCGACCGAGCGATCGGGACTGCCGTCGGCCCGGGGCTGCGCCACCGGCTTGACGAAGGCGACGTTGACGCCCTGCCGGTCGAGGGCCCGTACGAGTCCGAGGCCCGTCCTGGCCAGGCCGACACCCGCGCTGGTCGGCACAATTAGCAGGCTACGGACCATGACGTTCCTCCTTGCCACTGGCGAGCACGGTCAGCGACCCGCGATCACATGGACGGTGTCGCGAGCGATCATCAGCTCCTCGTCCGTGGGGACGACGAGCGCTACGACCGGGCCGGCAAGACTGACGCGCCCGCCCGTGTGCCGGCCATGGTCGGCGTTGGCCTCGGCATCCGGTGCCAGGCCGAGGAAACCCAGGCGGCTGAGCACCAGGCTGCGGACGACAGCGCTGTTCTCTCCGATGCCGCCGGTGAAGACCAGCGCGTCGAGCCGTTCCAGCGCGACGACTAGCGCGGCAATCGCCTTGGCCAGCCGGTACACGAAAACTTCCAGGGCGAGCAGCGCGCGTTCGTTGCCGTCCGCGGCCGCGGCGACGACCGTCCGCATGTCGTTACCCACGCCCGCCATGCCCTGAAGCCCGCTGTCCACGTTCAGCGCGTGGGTGAGCTTGCCGACACTCATGCCAGTGCGCTCGGCCATGTAGCCGAGAAGGCCCGGATCAACGTCGCCCGAGCGGGTCCCCATCACTAGCCCTTCCAGCGGGGTCAGGCCCATAGTGGTGTCCACCGACGCGCCGTCCCGCACCGCGGAAGCGCTGCACCCGTTGCCGAGGTGCGCCGTGACCAGCCTGAGCTCGCGGAGCGGGCGGCCGAGCATGGTCGCGGCCCGCTCGCTGACGAACCGATGACTGGTGCCGTGAAATCCGTAACGCCGCACGCCGTAGTTCCGGTACCACTCCTCGGGCACTGCATAGCGGAAGGCGTACGGCGGCATCGTCTGATGAAACGCGGTGTCAAACACGGCGACTTGCGGCAGCTCTGGCAGTACGGCGCGCACGGCCTCGATGCCGGCGAGATTCGCCGGGTTATGCAGTGGCGCCAGGTGACTGACCGAGCGCAACGCGG
>DATHQE010000556.1:0-3328 GCA_035483035.1 Streptosporangiaceae bacterium
CGGCCGTGGTGGCGGCCGTCGTCGGCCTGGTGCCGCTGGTAGCGATCCACTGGGTGCCGGGCCGCCACGAGACGCGGCGCACCGCCAGTCCCGAGCGGAGGCCCGGCGCCCACAGCTCCGGACGGCACAGCTCCGGACGGCAGGCGGGCGCAGCCCTGCGGCTGCCGGTAGTCTTCGCCGCCGCCACCGTCGCGGCCGGCGTGCTGGACTCGTTCCTGCCGCTCGCGAAGGGAATCCCGAGCAATCTCTGCTCGGCCGCCCTGCTCGTGCAGGCGATCAGCGCCATGCTCAGCCGCTGGCAGTCGGGCAAGCGCGGCGACCGGTACGGTCACACCCAGCTGCTCGTCCCGGCGCTCGTCGTGGCAGCCCTCGGCATGACCGCGATGGTCATGCTGGGCTCGACCATGATGATCTTCGCGGGCATGGTGCTGTTCGGCACCGGGTTCGGAGTGCTCGAGAACGCGACATTCGCGCAGCTCATCGAGCAGCTGCCGGAAGCTAAGGCCAGCGCATTGTGGAATTTCGCCTACGACGCCGGGTACGGCGCGGGTCCGGCTGTCTTCGGTCTGATCTGCGTGCGCACCGGATACCCCGTCGGGTTCGCCCTGACCGGCGCGCTGATCCTCGCCGCGGTCCCGGTCGCCTTGCGCGAGCGAAAGGCCGTTGCGAGCGCTGCGAGACCGGAGTGACCAGGTCCCGGGCTCGGCCGCCGGTTCCCCGCCCGCCAGACGATCAGGTGGCCGTCCGGTGCCGGAACAGCCAGGAAGCGGCAGTGCCAGACACGGCGAGGATGCCCGCGCAGCACGCGATCGCGATCCATGCCTCGTGGCCGACGGCCGCGCCAGTGGAGGTGTGACCCATCCACAGTCCGCGCATCGTCTCGACTATCGGGGTGAACGGCTGGTGTACGGCAAATGCCCGCAGTACAGCCGGCATGGTGCGGGCGGGAACGAATGCGGTGCTGACGTAGGGGATGAACATGAGCACGAAGGTGGCCGAGTTCGCCGCCTCGACGTTCCGTGCGAGCAGGCCCACTCCCGCTGCAAGCCAGGACAGAGCAAGGACGAACAGCACGATCATCCCGCTGGCCGCGACCCAGGCAGCGGGTGACGCGGTTGGGCGCCAGCCAATGCCGAGGCCGACGCCGATGACCAGTGCAGTCGCGATCAGGTTCCGCGCGAGGCTGGCGGCGATGTGACCGACAAGGATCGACGAGCTGTTCATCGGCATCGACCGGAACCGGTCAATGATGCCGTTGGTCATGTCGGTCGCCACCGCGACTGCGGTCGTCCCCGCGCCGAAACCGGCGCAGAGCACGATCAGGCCTGGCACGACGTAGTCGACGTACTTCCCGCCGGTATTGAGGGCGCCGCCGAAGACGTAGACGAACAACAACATCAAGATGACAGGCAGCATCAGCGCGGTGAAGAACGCCTCCGGGTTTCGCCGCGAGCGTCGCACGCAGCGCACGACCATCACCCAAGAATCCGAGATCGTGCATGGAATGCTCATCGGGACATCTCCATGGAGCTGTGGCTGACAGAGTCAGCGCCGGTTACGGGCTGACCGGTGACGGACAGGAAGACATCGTCGAGGCTCGGCCGGTGCATCGACACCTTCATCGCCGGCGCACCAGCCGCTTCGAGCCGCCCGAGTGTTGAATGCACCTCGGCCGCCGACCCGCCGGTCGCGACTTCGATGACATGCAGGCGGTCGTCGGTTCGGACCGCATCCAGGCGGCTGAGCGCCTGAGCGTAGGCGGCGGCATCGGCGAATTGCAGGCTGATGATCTCGGTTCCGAGGCTTGCCTTGAGTTCGTCCGCGGTGCCCTGGGCGACGACGCGCCCGCGGTCGAGCAGCGCGATCATGTCGGCCAGGACGTCTGCTTCCTCCAGGTACTGCGTCGTGAGCAGGATGGTGACGCCCTCGTCGGCCAGACCGCGGATAGTGGCCCAGAGCTGCTCGCGGCTGCGCAGGTCGAGCCCGGTGGTGGGCTCGTCGAGGAATAGCAGCCTTGGCCGCTCGATCATGCTGATCGCAAGGTCGAGCCGCCGTTTCATGCCGCCGGAGTAGGACCCAGCCCGCTCGTCGCCCGCCTCGTCGAGGCCGAAGGCAGCGAGCAGCTCCGCAGCCCGACACCGGGCCGCGCGCGACTGAATGTGCCGGAGCCTGGCCATCATCTCGAGGTTCTCCCGGCCGGTGAGCAGCTCATCAATCGCCGCATACTGGCCGGTGAGGCTGATTGAGCGCTTAACCTCGACCGGGTCGGTGAGCAGGTCGTGACCGGCGATCGTGGCCGTGCCCGTATCTGGCCGCACTAGGGTGGCGAGGATGCGCACCATCGTGGTCTTGCCCGCGCCATTCGGGCCGAGCAGAGAGAAGACTGAGCCGGTCTCGGCAGCGAGATCGACATGGTCGAGCACGGCGCGGCCGCCGAAGGATTTACCGATCCCGACAGCATTAAGTGTGTATGGCATACACGCAAGTATATTAGGTACGCAGTTACTGTCAACTGCAGTGCTAACCGTCAACTGCAGTGCAACGAGGCGGAGGAACGGAGAAGCTCGTCCCGATGTCGAGCGATAACGGGCGGCCGTTGCCGCCAGGACTGGATCTGCTGTGGGGGCGCCGCGGTGGCGGCCGACGCGGGCCACGACGCGGGCTGTCGGTGGATGACGTCGTCGACGCTGCCGTCCGGCTCGCTGACGCCGAGGGACTGGACGGGGTGTCGATGGCCCGCGTCGCGGATGAGCTCGGTTTCACCACCATGTCGCTGTACCGCTACGTTGCCAGCAAGGATGAGCTCCTGCAGCTGATGTGGAATGCCAGCGCGAACGGCGTGGATGACCTCGTGCTGGACGGCGATAACTGGCGGTCCCGGCTGCGCAGCTGGTCGCTGGTGCAACGCGAGGTAATCGACCGGCACCCGTGGATCACCCAGATGCCGATGGCCGTGCCGCCACTGGCGCCCAACTCGCTGGCCTTCGTCGAGCGCGGCCTTCAGGCCCTCGACGGAACCGGCCTGGCTGACGCCGACAAGCTGCGCGTAATCGGCTTGCTCAGCTCCTACACCCTCAGCGAGGCCCGGATGGCCTACGACGCGGTCCGCGCAATCGCCCAAGAACAGGCCGCTGCCGTTGACAGCGCCGAGCCCGCGGCGCCCTGGAGCTTCGAGGCGCTGCTGCGCGAGCTGGTCGACGAGGCGACATATCCGCGGCTCCACAACATCGCCTGGTCAGCGGCCATCGGCGACAACATGTCGGGCTTCGATGAGCGGGCGGAGTTCATGTTCGGCGTCGAGACAATCCTTGACGGCGTCCAGGCGCTC
>DATHQE010000557.1:0-1551 GCA_035483035.1 Streptosporangiaceae bacterium
TCGCCCTGATGCAGCGCGATCCGCGCGGCGGCGGCGTACACGATGGTGACCGGCGGGTGGTCTTCGAGATTGGCGTCGCGCGCCAGCGTCCGGGCCTGGCCCAGATACCGCTCGGCTGAATCCCACTCGCCGTCGGCAATCGCCAGCAGCGACCGTTCGGCCAGCGCCACGCAGGGCCCGACCGTCACCCCGACCGCCTGGCCTTCCGCGATCGCGTCCGCGAACAGGACATCGGCCTCGTCCGGATCGCCGGCCATCAAATGCGCCAACCCCAGGTACACGGTCGCCGCGGTCCGCCAGAAACTCCCAGCGCCCATGGTCGCGACGGCCAGTTCCGCATCAGCGCGCATCTGAGCTGCGCCGTCCCGGCACAGCAGCGCCCTGAGCACCGCCAGCCATGGCTGTATCGACGGGCTTCCGTCGGGCAGGCTGGCGACAGCGGCTCCCCGCTCAGCGGCCCGGGCCCACCGTTCGGCGTCGCCTGGCTTCCCGGTGAGCGCGGCGAGCAAGGCGGCCAGCACGGCGACCGCCGGGTAGTCTTCCACGTCTGTGTGATCCTGGAGCCACCTGAGCCACCGTCCGGCCGTCGCGACCATGCCGCGCTGGTACGCGGGGAACGTCAGCACGGTCACCAGCCGGGCCACCGAATCCGCGTCGCCCGTCTGCATCCAGTACTCCAGCGCCTCATCAGGGCGCCCGTTGCCCTCATGCCACCGAGCCGCTCGCTGCCGCAGGGCCGGGACCAGGCCGGGCTCCAGGCGGTCCAGCTCTGCCAGCAGCAGGTCGCGGAACAGGTGGTGATAGCGGTACCACTGTCCCTGCCGGTCCAGTGGCACCACGAGCAGGTTCGACTGCGCCAGCTCGGCCAGCGTCGTAGCGGAGCCTTGCAGTCCGAGCACCGCGTCGCACAGCGGACCGGACATGCGTTCCAGGGCGGCGGTGCGGGTCAAGAACAGCGCATCCGCCTCGGGAAGCCGATCCAGGACTTCGGATCGCAGGTAGTCGCGCATGAAGATGTCGTCCCCGCTGAACGTGGGAGCGGTTTCGCCGTCCCGGCTGCCCGCCTTGATGGCCAGCGCGGCCATGTACAGGCCAGCGGCCCATCCCTCGGTCCGCCCGTGCAACTCGGCGGCCTCGTCCGCACCGAGGATTACACCAGCGTGGTGCAGCAGCGACACCGCCTCCCCGGCGGTCAGCGACAGATCGCTTGGGCCGATCTCCAGGATCCGGCCCTCGGCGCGCAGCCGCGCGACGCGCAGCGGCGGGTCGGCCCGCCCCGCCAGGACCAGCTGCGAACCGGCCGGGACATGATCAGCCAGGACCGACAGCGCAGAGCGGCATTCCCGGTCACGCAGTACGTGCACGTCGTCCAGCACCAGCACCACCGGCGAGGACATTGCCGCAAAAGACGACCCGAGCCTGGGCACGACCGAGCCGGGCACCGAACTGTCGGACGAGGCAAGCGCATCGAATACCCGCTCATCGATCGGCTCGATCTCGTCGAGTGCTTTCGCGACATAGGCCAGCAGCACCTTCGGGTCGTTGTCCGGC
>DATHQE010000558.1:0-1583 GCA_035483035.1 Streptosporangiaceae bacterium
GGGCTGAAGCTCACGCCCGGTGCGCGTTCTGCGTTCGATTCGGCGCTCACGCCGCGGCCTCCTGCTCGGTCAGCTGGGACAAGACAATCTCCCGATAGGTCTGCGAGGCGTCCATCAGCTCGCCGTGCGTGCCGGACGCGACCACCCGGCCCTCGTCGAGCACCAGGATCTGGTCGGCCTGCCGGATCGTGCTGACGCGCTGCGCGACGATGATCATCGTCGCGCCGGCCACCTCGGTGGCGAGCGCCGAGCGCAGCCGCGCGTCGGTGGCGTAGTCAAGCGCGGAGAACGAGTCGTCAAAGACGTAGATCTGCGGCTTGTGCACCAGCGCCCGGGCTATCGCGAGGCGCTGGCGCTGGCCGCCCGAAACGTTGGTGCCGCCCTGGGCGATCCGCGCCTGCAGCGCATCGGGCATCCGCTCGACGAAGTCGCGTGCCTGCGCGATCTCCAGCGCTTTCCACAGGTCTTCGTCGGTGGCGGCGGGGTTGCCGTAGCGCAGGTTGCTGGCTACCGTGCCGGAGAATAGGTACGGCTTCTGCGGCACCAGCCCGATCGCGGCCGACAGGGCTGCCGGGTCGAGCTCGCGCACGTCGACGCCGCCGATCTCCAGTGACCCCGCCGTCACGTCGATGAGCCGCGGGATGAGGTTGACCAGCGTGGTCTTGCCGCTGCCGGTCCCGCCGATGATCGCAGTCGTCTGGCCAGGCAGCGCGGTCAGGCTGATGTCGTGGAGCACGGGCTGCTCGGCGCCTGGATACCTGAACTCCACATTCCGCAACTCCAGGCGGCCCGGCGCGCTGCCAGCTGGCCGGGGCCGCACCGGCGCCGCGACGCCGGGCTCGGTGTCAGTCACTTCCATGATCCGCTCGGCGCTCACCTCCGCGCGTGGCACCAGCATGAACATGAACGTCGCCATCATGACCGACATCAGGATCTGCGCGATGTAGGTGATGAACGCGGTCAGCGAGCCGATCTGCATGCTGCCGTCGGCGATCAGGTGGCCGCCGAACCACACCACCGCCGTGGTGGACAGGTTGAGCACGAGCATCACCGACGGGAACATCAGCGCCATCAGCTTGCCCGCGCCGAGCTGGACGTCGAACAGCTGGGTGCTGGCCGCGGCGAACCGGTCCCGCTCCTGCGGGTCACGGACGAACGCCCGGATCACCCGCACGCCGGCGATCTGCTCGCGCAGCACCCGGTTGATGCCGTCCAGGCGCTCCTGCATCGCCCGGAACAGCGGGCGCATCCGCGAGATGATGAGCAGCACAATCACGCCTAGCAACGGGACCGCGACCAGCAGCAGCGACGACAGCCGCACATCCTGGTTCAGTGCCAGCACGATGCCGCCGACGCACGTGATCGGCGCGGCTAGGAGCAAGGTGAACGTCATGATCGCCAGCATCTGGACCTGCTGGACGTCGTTCGTGGTCCGGGTGATGAGGGATGCCGTGCCGAAGTGATTGACCTCACGGTCGGAGAACTGCTGCACCCGGCTGAAGATGTCGTGCCGGAGGTCGCGGCCGAGCGCCATCGCGACCCGCGCCCCGAAGTACACCGCACCGACGGCACACAGGATCTGC
>DATHQE010000559.1:0-4156 GCA_035483035.1 Streptosporangiaceae bacterium
TGCGGTGCTGCCACGAGGAGCAACCCTTTCCGCTCGTACGATGTGCCGCGGGCCTGCGCCGCAGTTGCGGCTACGTGCCGGATGCCGGGAACGGGCTCGCCCCGGTCTCGGTCCTCCTGCCCGCGAACTCCCCCCAGTACCGTCGGCCCAGGTCCATCAGCCCCGTCGTGATCTGCCCGGCCCTGACCGGCATTGTCCTCAGCGACACTGCCATGATCAACCTGGCCCCGATCAACGCCGCTGGTCCAGCGGAATCTGGCTCGTCAACTCTCACCCTCAACTTGAGATTTAGAGTTATGTCAAGCTGCCGACTGTTAGGGACAGTAGGGTTGTGCGCAGCCCCAGGTCAACAACTGTCAGTCATCCCAGCCCGGCGTGTCGCGCCGCGGCCCCGAGAGCACCCGGCATCAGCCCTGCGTCACAGCCGTGCTGGCGTCGCTGACGTCGTAGAAGCGAGCGCGGGTGCGCAGCAGGAGGTTCAGCTCTTCGGCCTTCTGGATGGCCTGACCTGGCGAGCCCCACAGCACCGTGACGCCGCGGCCCAGGTGCAGCGTCACGGCCGTCGCCGACGCAGCCGAGACTGACAAGACTTTCTGGCGCAGCGGGCCCGGCAGCTGACCCAGGACCAGGGCCGCGGCGCGGACGGCTGGGCTGCCCCGCAGCACGGCAGGCGGGGCCGTCAGCAGCGGCATCCCGGCGGGCTTGCGTGCGGTCCGCAGCACGGTGACGCCGTGGGAGTCCACCAGGTCGTAACCGCCGGCGGCAGCCACGGCAAGCTGCGGGGTGCGCTCATGCACTGTGACGACGATTGTGTCCGGCCACGAGCGGCTGACGCTGGCCGAGAGCACGGGAGCGATCTGTTCGACCCGGCGCGCGGCAGCGGTGGTATTGACCCGCGCGAGCGGCTGACCGGTCGGGATTCTCGCTGCCGCGCGCACCTGGGCCGCCGGCACCAGCCGGTTGCCGGTGACGACGACGTGCCGGACGACGAGCAGGCTCGAGCCGAGGAGCGCCCACGCCGCTCCGGCGAGGATCGCGAGGATGAGCACGCCAAGGAACGCCGTGCGCCACGGGTCTCTGCGCCGCCGCGCCGACCTGGCCGGCGTCGCTGCCGCGCCGGCTGAGCGGTTCGGCGCGTCACCTGGGTCGCCCGGCACGGACGGCGCAGCGCCGGGTCCGGCCAGCGGCCCAGCCGGCGGTGGCTGCCTGGTCACGGCGCCGCCCGCGTATGCAGGGCGGCGAGGATCTGCGGGCCGAGCGCGGTGACATCCCCGGCCCCCATGGTGAGCACGAGGTCACCTGGCTTGGCCAGGCCAGCGATGACACCGGGCACTGCGGCCGCGTCCGGCACGAACATCGCGCCGCCGCCGGGCACCGCGTCGCTGATCAGCTCGCCGGTGACGCCCGGCTCAGGGTCTTCGCGCGCGGCATAGACGTCGAGCACCACGACCTCGTCCGCATGGCTCAGGGCAGCGCCGAAGTCCGCGGCAAAGATTCTGGTCCGGCTGAACAGGTGCGGCTGGAAGATCGCGATCACCCGGCCGTCCGTGGCGACGTCGCGCGCGGCCGCCAGGTCTGCGGCCAGCTCGGTCGGGTGGTGTGCGTAGCTGTCGATCACCTGGACGCCGTCGGCCACGCCCTTGAGCTCCATCCGGCGGCGCGCGCCACGATAGGCCGCCAGCCCAGCTACCGCATCGGCTACCGAGACGCCCAGCTGCACCGTCAGCGCGAACGCGGCGGCCGCGTTGAGCGCGTTGTGACGGCCAGGGACGGCGATCTCCAGCTGGACCGGACCGGCGCCGGCGAGCATCGTGCCAGGGCCGCCAGTCACGGTGAACTCGGTGCGCATCCCCAGCGCCCGAATGTCCGCCACCCGGTAGGACGCATCGGCCGCCGTGCCGTAGGAGAGGGCGGTGACGGCCGGCGGCACCACCGTGGTGAGCGCCCGTGCGCCGGCATCGTCCGCGCAGGCAACCAGCAGGCCGCCAGCGCTGATCCGGCCAGCGAAGGCGGCGAACGCCTGCTCGATCGCCGCAAGCGTGCCGTAGTTATCCAGGTGGTCGGCCTCCACCGAGGTGACGACCGCTGCATCAGGGGCGAGCATAAGGAACGAGCCGTCAGATTCGTCGGCCTCGACCACGACAGCAGGCCCTGTTCCTTCCGCGGCGCCAAGGCCGGTCTCGGCCAGGATCCCGCCGATGACATAAGACGGGTCCGCGCCGCTGTGCCGCAGCACCGTGGTGATCATCGAGGTCGTCGTCGTCTTGCCGTGCGTGCCGGCCACGGCGATGCCCTGGCGGCCCAGCATGATGCTCGCCAGCGCCGCGGCCCGGTGCAGCACCCGCAGCCCGCGTCGCTGCGCCTCCATCAGCTCCGGATTGTCCGGCCGGATCGCGGTCGAGACCACGACCGTGTCGGCGTGATCGACGTTGGCTGCCGCGTGGCCGACGGACACCCGCGCGCCTGCTGCCGCGAGCTCGTCTAGCAGGACTGATGCCGCGGAGTCGCTGCCCGAGACGGCGACACCGCGGGTCAGCATGATCCTGGCGATGCCCGACATCCCTGCCCCGCCGATAGCGACGAAGTGCACTTTGCCGAGCTCGCCGACTGGCACCGGATCGACCGGAGTGACCAGGCCCACGCTGCAACCTCCCCTGTCCGCGCCAGGCTGCCCGCTAGGAGCGCGGCAGCCGCCGCCGTCCCGGCCGCCGCCGTCCGACGGACAGCACCAGCGCGGCCAGGTCCGCGTCCGCGTCCCTGTTTCCGCTGGCTGCCGCGGCCTGGGCCATCGCGGCCACTAGCTCGCCATCGGCCAGGATGGGCAGCAGCGTCGAGCTGATCCAGTCCGGTGACAGATCGGCGTCGTCGATGATCAGGCCGCCGCCGGCCTGCTCGATGGGGTCGGCGTTCAGCCGCTGCTCGCCGTTGCCGTGCGGGAGCGGCACGTACGCGGCCGGCAGGCCAACGGCGGTCAGCTCAGCGCACGTCATCGCGCCCGCCCGGCACAGCGCGAAGTCCGCGGCCGCGTAGCCGAGGTCCATCCGGTCCAGGTACGGCAGGACGACGTAGGGCACCGGGCCTGGCGCGACCTCGACCACCCCGGCCTTCGGGCCGACGACGTGCAGGACCTGGATCCCGGCCGCGCGCACCGCGCCGGCCGCGCCGAGCATGGCCCGGTTGAGCGACGCGGCACCCTGCGAGCCGCCGGTGACCAGGAGCACCGGCAAGTCGGGCTGGAGGCCGAAGTGGGCGCGCGCCTTGTCCGCGAGGGCCAGCCGGTCCAGGCCCGAGATCTCGCGCCGGATCGGGATTCCGATATAGCGCGCGTGCGGCAGCCTCGTGCCCGGCTGCCCTGTGCAGACGTGCTTGGTCAGCCGGGCGCCGATGCGGTTGGCCAGGCCAGGCTTGGCGTTCGCCTCATGCACGACGATCGGGACCTTGCGCCGACGGGCGGCCAGGTAGCCGGGCGTCGCGACGTAGCCACCGAATCCGACGAGCACGTCGGCCCTCGTCCGCTGCAGGATCCCGGCGGTCGCGCCGACCGCGCTCAGCATCCGGCTCGGCACGGACAGCAGGGCGGGCGTCAGCTTCCGCGGCAGTGGCACGGGCGGGATCAGTGCCAGGTCATAGCCGCGCAATGGCACGAGCCTGGTCTCCAGGCCGCGCTCGGTGCCGAGGCATGTGATCGTGGCGTCGGGATCGGCCCGCCGCAGCGCGTCCGCGAGCGCCAGTGCAGGCTCGATGTGCCCGCCCGTGCCGCCACCCGCGATCACCACGCTGACGCTCATGCCACCTCACCTTCCTTGACGGGCCACCTTACTTGGCAAGCTGCTCACCCTGCCGCCTTCCGGGCGGTTTGCGGCTGGCCCCGAAGCCTCAGCGCAGCCGGTGCCTGACGCCGAGCCAGCCGAGCAGCCGCCGAGGCAGGCTCGGACCAGCCGCCGCCAGGGCCTGCGCCGCACCAGGCTCGGACCTGGCGAACGACATCAGCATGCCGAGCGCGGTCATAGTGACGATGAGCGACGAGACACCCTGCGATATCAGCGGCAGCGGCACGCCCGTGATGGGCAGCAGGCCGAGCACGGCACCCATGTTCACCAGCGCCTGCACCGTGAGCCAGACAGTGATCGCGCCGGCAGCCAGCCGGGCGAAAGTG
>DATHQE010000560.1:0-1633 GCA_035483035.1 Streptosporangiaceae bacterium
ATAGTAATTTAGGGCCTGTCGCGCCGAATCACAGTCGGCCTTTCGCGTTCGCCTGCCGAGTCCTCGGCGTGAAGTGCGAACCGCGCTGCTACCACGGAGCCCCGCAGATGAGCCAGACCAGCCAGCCGGACGGCATCGACCCCTGGGCTGACTGGCCCAGCCAGGCCGCCCCCGGCTACGGCCAGACCGCTCCCGGCTATGGTGACGCCGCCCCCGGCTACGGCGAGGCCCGCTACAGCCAGGCCACCCCCGGCTATGGCGACGCCGCCCACGGCTACGGCGACGCCGGCTACGGCCAGACCGCTCCCGGCTATGGCGAGGCCCGCTACAGCCAGGCCACCCCCGGCTATGGCGAGGCCCGCTACGGCCAGGCCACCCCCGCCTACAGCCAGGACGTCTACCGGCAGCCACGGGCTTACGAACCGTCCACGCCGCCCGGCCATCGGGCGACCACCAGGATGGCCGATACCGCGTCGCCGATCCTGGTGGAATTCGCCGCCCCGGCGCGGCAGCGCCGACTGACAGTGCTGCTGCGCGGTCTCCTCGCTATCCCGCATCTCGTCCTGTTGTATGCGCTGGTCTTCGCCCTCGAGGTCGTGGCCTTGATCGGCTGGTTCGTGGCGCTGTTCACCGGCAGATTGCCAGCGTGGGCGCACGCGTTCAGCACCGGAGTACTGCGGTGGCAGACGCGCGTATACGCCTACTTGCTGATGGTCACGGACGTCTACCCGCCGTTCTCGCTCGACGACGACGCCTATCCGGTGCGACTGGTGGCGCGGCAAGCCAAGCTCAGCAGGGCTGCGGTGCTGTTCCGGATCCTCCTAGCGGTCCCGGCGGCCATCGTGGCCGGGGTGGCGGGCACCGGGCTCGCGCTCCTGTCGTTCTTTGCCTGGCTCATCGCGCTCGTGACCGGCCGGCTCCCGGCTGCGCTGCACCAGGGCTCGGCGGCCATCATCCGCTACCTGGCGCGGTACTACGGCTTCTTCTTCATGGTGACGGACAAGTACCCGACGGGTCTTTACGGCGACAGCCGGGCACCAGGCCTGAGCGTGGTGCCAGACGGTGGCGCCGGCATCGTGGCCGACTACGCGCCGGACGGCACCGACGGCGGCTGGCGGCTGGCACTGTCCGGCGGGGCGAAAGCGCTCGTCACCATTGCCCTCGTTCTTGGCATCGCCGCAGCAGCCGGCTCGGTGATCCTCGGCGTCACGTTGTCCAGGTCAATCGCGGACAAGGCGGCCAACCGCGCCGCGCTGACTCAAGCCGACCAGGCCAACCACGTCCTGGGCACGAGCATGACGAGTTTCCCGGCAGCTGTTCAAGCTTGCGGTGGCCAGCTCGAGTGCGTAACCCCGCTGGACCGGAAGCTCGGCCGGTCCCTGGAGACGTTCGCCAACTCGATCAAGGCGCTCGGCGTGAGCGGGTCGGCTGCAACCCCGGCGGCCAGCGTGGTCGTTGATGCCAGCGCGGCAGCAAAGGACCTGAACCAGCTGGGCTCAGCCACGAGCGTCGCCGAATATCAGCAGTACGCCAGCAACAACACTCTCCAGCAAGACCTCAACCACCTCAGCGAGGATTACGCGAGCCTGGTCGCTGCTCTCGGCGCAAGCTGATCCGCCGAGCCCGCACAAAA
>DATHQE010000561.1:0-4973 GCA_035483035.1 Streptosporangiaceae bacterium
GGCCGACCCGGACTCGGTCTCTGCCCTGCCCGGCAGCATCGGGCTCGTCGCCCTCGACACCGTGGTCACGCCTGAGCTGGCCGCCGAGGGCATCGCGCGCGACGTGGTCCGGATCGTCCAGCAGGCTCGGCGCGACGCCGGCCTCGCGGTGTCCGACCGGATCCGGCTGACGATCGGCGCCGACGGGACGGTCGCCGACGCGGTCCGCGCGCACGCGGAGTTCCTGGCCGGCGAGACGCTCGCGGTCGACGTCACCATCCGGCCGACCGCCGAGGTCAGCGCGCCTGCACAAGGCGTTGGGGACGGCGGCTCCGTCCGCGTCATGGTGGCGGCGACCGCGCCCGCGGCGGCATCAGCCGTCGCGCCAGCGGGCTCAGCACCGACCGCGACCGGGTAGCCGCCCCGGTAGCCGAGTTGACGTTGCGGCGCGGAGCTTACTAAACTCATTGGTTGTACAACTAGTTGGTGTTAGAAGCCTATCTAGGGAGCAGCCATGATGGATGTCATCGCCGCACATCGCCGGGCGCTCGCGGCCGCGCTTGATGGCCTGACCGCTGACCAGTGGCACGGTGAGTCGCTCTGTGCTGGCTGGACGCCAGCGCACGTGCTGGCACACCAGACCATGCCGTTCCGGATCTCCGAAGCGGAGGTCATGGCCGGGATCCAGCGGTGCGGCGGCGACTTCACCAGGTTTTCCGACGAGATTGCCGCGCGGGACAGCGAACTTCCTCCGTCCGACCTGGTCGCCAGCCTGCGGGACAACGCCGACACACCGTGGAGCCCGCCGGGCGGCGGTCTCGCAGGCGCCCTCAGCCATGACGTCATCCACGGCCTGGACATGACCTGGCAGCTCGGCCTCGCCTACGAGATCCTGGCCCCGGCTATGACAGCAGTCCTGGATTCCATCACCAGGCCGCTGGCCCTCGATCCGGCCGATGTCGTTGCCGCCGAGGTCCGCGTGCAAGCCGACAGCCAGACGCTGTTCGGGTTCCCGCTCGGCGGTATCAAGGTGTCCGCGACGGATCTGGATTGGTCCGTGGGTGAGGGCGCCGAACTGGTCGGGCGGAGCCGCGATCTGCTACCGCTGCTGGCTGGCCGCCTCATTCCCAGCGAGCTCTTCACGGGCGATGGTGTGGCCCGAGCATGGTCCCTGGCCGATCGATGAGCGCAGCGCCTGCCGATGAGCTGAGCGTTACCTTCGCCGCGCTGGCCGACCCGACGCGGCGAGCTATCCTCACCCGGCTCTCGACGGGCGAGGCGACGGTAGGGCAGCTGGCCGCGCCATTCGCGCTGACTCAGCAAGCGATCTCCAAGCACATTAAGGTGCTCGAGCACGCCGGGCTGATCTCGCGCTCGCGCGCCGCCCAAGCACGACCGTGCCGGCTTGAGCCCGCGCAGTTCGAGTACGTTGCTGACTGGATCGGACGCCACCGGCAGACCTGGCACGATCGGTATGACCGGCTTGACGAGCATCTCGCGGCGCTCGGCGAGGCCGACCCTGACGCCACGGAGGAGCCATGAGCCTGCCAGGCGAGTTCACCTATCGGCGCACGCACCGGGCGAGCCGGGAGCTGCTCTTTGACTGCATGACTCAGCCAGAGCACCTCGCACACTTCTGGGGCCCGGACGGCACCAGCACGCCGCTCGACGGCATCACGGTCGAACTGTGGCCTGGCGGGCGATTCGAGACCGCAATGGTGAACGTGGCCGACGGCAGCCGCTACACGATGCACGCGGTTTTCCTCGCCGTCGAGCGGCCGACCAGGCTCGCGTGGCGAGAAGCAGACGTCGAGGGTGGCATGATCACGACGATCACCTTCACGGGCCTGGAGAACGGCCAGACCGAGGTCGTGACGCACCAGACCAATGTGCCGCCAGGCTACGCGAGCGCCGGCGCGCGGACCGGATTCGAGACGAGCCTGCGCCGCTTCGATGACTATGTCGCTGGACTGGCGGCACGCTAGCACGGCATCAAGGTCATGGCCGCTGCGAGATGGAGGCGGCTCGCGAGATCGCAGCGTCGCGAATCACCTATACCACCGTATATAGGCACGGCGCTGCTGGCTGGCCTGTTCCGCCATTGGGCGCGAGATTGGCTTTGCTGCCCAACATGGGGCAGCAAAGCCAATCTGATGCCCTATGGCGGCGGCACGGGGCTCCCCGGGCGCGCTGCTGGGGCATCGGTTCGCTACTGGTGCCCCACTAATGAGAGCTAACGGCAGCGATGCGTTCGCGCGACCAAGAGGCCGTAGCTGCCACGGTATTTGCCCGCGTTTATTTCGACTGAATGGGCGGTTTCGGTTGTACGGCAGCCCGTCCTGTGCTGCGCTGTTGACTTGGAGTAGGGCGCCCTTATTGCAGCTGGGGGGGTGCGCCGCATGGCAGAGGACAGCCGTCCGCCGCCGCAGGACGAGCCGTCCGAACTGCCACGGCGAGTGCCGGGCGCGGCCGGGCTGACGCCTGGGCAGGTCCGCCGCGGTTTCCTGCCCGCTCGTGGGTCCGCCGGCGCACGGCAGCCACCTGTGTCAGGCCAGACGCCAGCCGAGCCGCCCCGACCGCGGCCGGGCAGTTTGCTACCACAGCGCTCACCCGGTGCCAGCGCGATTCAGACACCGCCGACGGCCCGCCGGCGTGCCGACACGCGGGCCCCGGACGCGCCGACAGGCGCTGGCCCTGTTCAGTCCGCTGCGTCCGCCACCGCTCCGTCGGCCTCAACCGCCGATCCGCCTTCCGGCAACTGGCTTGACGGAGCGCCGTCCCCGACGTCACTTGCGTCATCCGCCGCAAGCTTGCTGCGCGCTACGTCGGCCGCGGAGATCGCCGCAGCAGCGGCCGTCATCACCGATCTGCCCATCGGGGCACTGCCCATCATCGCGCCCCGCGTTGCAGTGCCGCGCGTTGCTGCGCCTCCCGCCCCGTCGCCCCCCAGCACAACTGCGCGCATTGCGACGCCGTCCGGTGCGTCGCCCAGCACCACGGCGCGCGTTGCGACGCCGCCCGCCGAAGCGCCTCCCGGCACAAACCCGCGCGTTGCTGCGCCGCCCGCCGATGCGCCTCCCATTGCAACCCCGCGCACTGCGGCGGCGCCGCCACCGGCTGCACCGACAGTCGCTGCGACGCCGACCACCGCGCCGCCAGCCACCGCGCCACCAGCCACCGCGCCACCAGCCAGCGCGGCCCGGACCACCGCGCCGCCGGCCACAACATCACCGGCCATTGGGCCGCCGGCCACAGCATCACCGACTACAGGTCCAGCGTCGCCGACGGGCCAGGTCCCACCACCGATCGGCGCATCGGCCGCGGGGATGGCCTCACTACCCGCCACAGCTGCGTCGCCACCTGGAGTCGCGCCAGCTACCGATGCTCCGCCAAAGGCGAGTCCGCCGAGGCGCCGCCGACCGCGAGCACAGCCGGCGAACTCCGCCGATACCAGCAGGCGGAGCCGACCTGACGGCCCTGCGCGGCCGGCCAGACCCGCCCGGCGCTGGCAGCTGGCGGGCCTGACCATCGCAATAGTGCTCATGATCGCCGCGGTCGCCGCGCTCGTGGCCAGTCACCAGCCAGCCAAGCCAACTCAAGCCAGCTCGCAGGGCGCGCAGCCCGGCAATCCGCTCGCCAGCGCTGCCGCGGTGCGCGGCCAGGCTGTCAGCTGGGTCGCGGGTCAGGTTGGCCGCAACGTGTCAGTGGCGTGCGACGCGATCGTGTGCTCGAGCCTCGCGACGCACGGATTCCCGGCGGGCAACCTGACGGTCCTCCAGCCCACCGCACCTGACCCGTACGGGTCCGTACTGGTGATCGCGACGGCGGACGTGCGCAGCCAGTTCGGCAGCAAGCTCAGCTCGGCGTACGCGCCGGAGGTCATTGCCAGCTTCGGCGCCGGAACGAGCCGCATCGACATTCGCGTCATCGCGCCGCAAGGCCCGGCTGCGTTCCGTACTGCCATGAGCGCGGATCTCGCCGCCCGGAGGTCGTCTGGCGCGCAGCTGCTGCGGAATAGCCGAATCACCGTCTCGGCTGCGGCGCGGACCCAGCTGGCGTCCGGGCTGGTCGACGCGCGGCTGCTCACGACTATCGCGTTCCTGGCCGGCCAGCATCCCATCGACATCGTCGGCTTCGCCGCAGTGGCGGCCGGTGCCGATGCTGACGTTCCGACTCGCACCGCCTATCTGGCCGAGTCTGACGACGCCGCGAACCTGAGCAGCAGCGCGTACGTGAGCGTTCTGGAGTCTGTGCTGCGCGCGCAGATCCCGCCCTATGTGCCATTCAGCTTCGGGAGCACCCAGCTGACCAGCGGTCAGCCTGTCCTGCAGATCGAGTTCGCGGCCCCAAGCCCGCTCGGACTTCTCCAGTCCTGACCGGGGCGCTGCTGCCCTCGCGACGCGACCGAAGGCGCTGTTAGTCTCCCCCGATGGACGACTGCGTGTTCTGCGCGATCGGCTCCGGTGCCGTCGACAGCGACCTGGTCGTGCACCGTCCCCGCGTGTGTTCGTCGTGCCTGCCCTGAGGCAACGCGCCCGGAACCGGGGCCACGCGCTACTCCTGCCCGTCGAGCACGTCCGCAACCTGCACGACGCTGAGCCCGACGTGCGCGCCGAGCTATTTGCCGTAGCGGCAGCGCTGACCGGCAATTTTCCTCCCCTGTACGGGGCGGCCGGCTCCTACGTGTTCGTGAACAACGTCGAGCCGGACGGCCAGCCGTTCCACCTGCATGTGCATGCCGTGCCGCGATTCGGCGACGACGGCTTCAGCGAGCCCGACGCGGCGGTCGCCGAGGTGCCGCGGGATGAGCGCCTGGCCCAGGCCGCGGTGCTGCGCGGCCTGCTGACCTGAGCAGCTCAGAACCACAGGACAGCGCAGAACAGCAGCAAAGTGCAACCTTTCATGGCGCCGGAGCGATAACTGGGCGGGTCGCGATAGCCCGCAAGCAGCGAGCCTTTCGCGCACTCCCAGGAGTTGCGGAAGGCAGCGATGAG
>DATHQE010000562.1:0-7419 GCA_035483035.1 Streptosporangiaceae bacterium
TGGAGCGAGGCCAGATGGTGATGGAGGGCGAGGATGTGATCGGCATCATCGACCAGTACATCGCCGCGTCGGGCGGCTCTCCGGTACTCCGCGATCCCGCAACCGGGAGGCGCATCAAGGCCGACACGCCGATTCCGGTCAAGGCCTGACCGCTGGCGCTGCCCGGCTGTGCCGCCGCTCGCTCCAGCGGGTCATTGGGCGGGCGGCGGCGAGGGGCGGGCGTACCTTGACGTGGTAATGCCCTAGCCGGGCCGCCGCCCGCGCTGGTCCGCACGCGCAGCCGGGCGCGCGACCGCCCGGTCCGGATGCGGAGTCTTCGGTCATGTCCGGCCGCCAGCTCGCTGACGCGCTCCAGCGGATCGCTGACGCCGGCTTCTCCTCCCGGCTACCGCATGTCAACCTGAGTGTGCGCCGTGACGTCCTACTGCCGTTAGGTACGTGCCGGAATGGCGCAGCGCGCAAGCGCGATGAATCGGGGGCAACGGGTGCGACTATGGCTGAGGTTCGGGGTCGGGCCATTGCGGGCGTCAGTGCCGCTGACACGGCGCAGGCGCAGGCGCTACCCAGCAGCCAGGGCGACTCCGGTTCGCCGGCCCGGTCCGTCCGGCCGTTCGAAGGCGAAAGCCTGGGCGTGGGTGATCGGCATAGCCGCGGTCATCGCCATCGCGGCGGCGAGCTGCGGGAGCAACCCGAGTCAGAACCCCGGACCGTCGCAGCCTGCCTCGGTGACTTCATCAATACCGCCGTCATCACCCAGTGCGACTCCGACGCTTTCAAGTTCGCCTACGCCGACACCGAGCGCTCCGCCGTCGCCCACCTATAGCGCCCCGACGCCTACTCATAGCGCTCCGCCGCCGACGCAGGCGGCAGCTCCGCCGCCTGCCTCCTGCTACCCCCTGACAGACGCCGGCCACTGCTACGAGCCGGGCGAGTTCTGTCGGCACTCCGACGCGGGTGTCACCGGTCTCGCCGGCGACGGCGAGAAGATCAAATGCGAGGACAACGACGGGCTTCGCTGGGAGCCGATCTGACGATATAGGTGCCCGGCACTGCGAGTAGGGCGCCTAAGGCCGCCTCGTGGTCGTCGCCGTATGGTGGCTGACGGCGCGTCGTCGAATTCGCGACTACGCCCAGCAGCGGGATCAGCGCCGCCGCCAGCGCGACGCCGGGCCGATGCGATCCGGGGTGGAGCGTGGAGTGCTCGTGCCGCCACACCAGCAGCCACAGGAACGCTATGGCGATCCACTCGGACCAGGCGGCGCCCCATATCCCGGTGACCGTCTTGCCCCACTTGTCGTCCCAGAACAGGCGCCGTAGCCGGTCGTGCCAGAACATGCGCCGAAGCCGGCTGCGGCGTGGCAGGCGGACGTGCATAAGGGCCGCCGTACCCGATGAGGCGGGCAAGACACCCAGTCTGGCTGACCTCCGGGCCGAACGCCGGCGCCGTGACTACTGCTCAAGCTCGGCGGCGACGTAAGCGAGCAAAGAGAGGCGGCGACGAGGATCAGACGGCATGACGCCGCCCAGCTCCAGACGCACCGATCTAGGGCTGATCGCGGCCGTCGGGTGCGGTGGAATCAGAGAGCGCGACCCGTTCCTGTGCCTCCCGTGCCCCCTGCCGCCTGTAGGCGAATGTCCCGCCCACGGCGAACGGCAACGAGACAACGAGTATCCAGATCGTCGCGTAGTGGAGCACATTCAGCACCGCACGTGAGACTCCGAAGTAACCCAAGCTCGGGAACTCAGGCAGGACAGCGATCAACGACACACCGCTACCCGCGACGGCAATGCGGCGGGCAAGCGAGAGGCGCTTGAAGGGGGTCCGCTCCGACGGTTCCATCTGATGCCTCCTGCGTCTGAGGCCGACGTGGGCTCCGATCATGGCGCCGTTAATTGACCACTCCGTGAACGCCGGGCGAGCCCTAAGCCGTACCGGCTCTCGATCGGCTCGGTGACCTGGTCCGCCAGCGTTTGCTCAGGCGGCAGGCTGGTCCTCGGTGCCCGTCATGGCCAGTGCTCTGGCAACAGTGGACGGGTGCCACCGCGCGCCGTGCTTGGTCGCGTGGCCCTCGTCGGTCAGCGCGGCGGCGATCTCCCGAAGCGAGCGCCCCTGGCCGCGCAGCTCGCGCATGCGGGCGATAGCGGCTGGGTCGTCGGCAAAGTCCCTGCTCACGACCGTCTTGCCTAGCGGCACGAACCCGCCGGCGTAGCCGCCTCGGGACCGCTTGGCGCGCTTTCCGCCTCGCAACCGAAGCGCGGTCATGTCGCGCTCGTACTGGTTAATCACTGAAATAGCGAGGTCTCGGTCCCGGTCGGCGGGGCAGGTCTGAGGCCGCCGCCAGCTGCCGCGCTGGCGTCCCCTGCCGCCGCCATGCGCAGCCGCAGCCGCATGGTCGTCCCGGCGCTGTCGTGTCCCTCAGCGGCGATGCTGCCGCCTTGCGCCTCAGCAAGCTGGCGCACGATGTACAGGCCAAGACCGATCCCGCCGAACCGCCGGCGATCGCCAGCTTCACCCTGCACGAACCGCTCGAACACCCGCTCACGGTCCTCCGGCCTGATGCCGATGCCCTGGTCCTGCACGATGACCTCGATGACGTCGCCGTCTGCCAGGGCGCTGACCGTGACGGGGCCGCCCGCCGGAGAGTACTTGAAGGCATTCTCGAGCAGCTGGCCAAGGATGATGTCGGTCGCCATCGGGTCGCCGTCGGCCCGCGGCAGGGTGGCGGGGATGTCGAGCTCGAGGGTATGCCGGTCCGACAGCGGCCGGAAGGCCTGTACTGAGCCGCGCAGCAGCGCGGCCAGGTCGAACGACTCGTTGCTGACCCGCAGCTGATCGCCACCGGCCCGCGAGCCGAGCAGCAGCTGCTCGACGAGTCGCGCCAGCGAGCCGGCCCGTTCGGCGATCGTCTGGACTGCGGACCTTCGGTCGGCGTCCGCCAGCTTGTCCCACCGGCTCGCCAGCGTGCTGGCGAAGCCCTGCACCACAGTGATCGGCGTCCGGAGCTCGTGGCTGGTCGTGGCCAGGAAAAGGTCCTTGGCCTCTTCCAGCTCCTTCGCCGCGGTGATGTCGCGGAAATCGAGCACCTTCTCTCCCCGCCCGCTCAGGCCGGTGCAGAGCAGGTCGATCCAGCGTCCGTTGCCGAGCTTGTACGTAAGCTTCGCGCCGGGTTCGGGGAGCGGGAACGGCGGCGGCCTGCCAGTGGCCAGCTCCGTCGAGAGCCCGGTCAGCCGGTGCGCGGCCGGATTCCACTGCCGGACCAGGCCTTCGGAGTCCAGCACCGCGATGCCGTCCGCGCTCGCGTCGATCACCGCGCGCTCGTACGCGCGCTGCCGGACGACTTCCTCGAACGCTGTGACGTTGGATAGCGCCACGCTGGCGTGTCCGGCCAGCAGCTCCAGCAGTTCGAGCTCCACGTGGCCGACCTTGCGCCCGCTATACAGCGCGTACAGGGCGCCGTATGGTCGCCCGCCTACATGCGAGAGGCTGAGCGTAATGGTGTGCAGGCCGGGCAGGGCCGCCCAGATGAGGTCATCAAAGCCGCCCGAGTCGCTTGTGGCCATGAGCACGGTCTTGCCGGAGCGCATCAGCTGGCCCACCATGCTGGTTTGCAGGTCGGCCGTCCGGCCGCGCAAATCAGGCGGAAGCCCGTCCAGGCTCACCAGCCGGAGCTTGTCCTTCTCGATCAGCACAAAGCCGCCGGCATCGGCCCTGGTCAGCTCGCGCAGGCTCGCGGCAATCCGGTCGAGCACCGACTCCAGGTCCAGCTGGGCGTTCATGTCAGCGACGACATCGCCGAGGCGCCGCACGACCCTGGCCCGTTCGGCCATGTAATGCCGGACAGCCTCGTCATCGCCGCTGCGGTGGCAGACGCAGACCCAGCCGCTCACCTGGCCCGTACTGTCCAGCATCCGGCTCGCGTCGATGCGCAAGTCCACCATCGAGCCGTCCTTGCACGTGCGGCGCGTGGCAAACGAGACCTGGCCGCCGCTCGCCACTCGCTCAAGCACAGCGTTGTGCTCGGCTCGCAGTTCCTCGGGCACGAATGGCGCTTCCAGGCCGACGACCTCAGCTGCGCTCCAGCCGAATAGCCGCTCCGCCGCCGGATTCCAGACCATTACCCGCCGGTCGGGGCCGAGCGCGATAATGGCATCGGCGGCGCATTCGACCACGGCGCGGGCGGTCCGGTCGATCCGATCGCGGTCATGCTGCGCCACCGAAAGCTTCCAGCCCACCGCCTCATGGTCCCACCTGGCCCGGCCAACGGCCGGTGAACTGCGCAAACCTTCCAAGACCGCGCTTGCAAGCGTGACCGCTCAGATAAGGCTGGAGTGGCTGGAACCAGCAGCGGAAAGTGCACGTCCAATGGCTATGACGCCACTACCTGACGACCCGCGGCCACGGCCCGCGCATCGGATGATCCGCACGCGGGGCGCGGCCGTAGCCGCCTGCGCCTTACTGGCCGCCGCGTGCGGCAGCACGGGTGCATCTACCACAGGTTCATCCACCCCGGGTGCATCCACCACGGCTGCACCAGCCAGCTCACCAGCCACAGGCTCGCCAGCCACAGGCTCGCCAGCCACAGGCTCAACAGCGTCGGGCTCAACAGCGTCGAGTTCGGCCGGGCTGGCCGCAGCCTCGAAAGTCTCGCTGGACGTGATCTTCGTCGCGTCCGCTCATGCTCCAGCGACTCACTTCACGCTGCGCTGCGAGCCGGCGGGCGGCACTGCCAGCGATCCGGCCGCCGCGTGCGCCACGCTGCTAGCGGGCAGCAGCCTGTTCGCGCCGCGGCCCGCCCACATGCTGTGCCCGATGATCATGGCCGGTGCCGGCCGCGCCACCGTCAGCGGTACCTACTTCGGGAAGCAGGTACACGACACCATCGTCGACGGCGGCTGCGATCTGTCCCTCTGGGCCAAGCTGAAGGCCGTCTTCGGCTAGCGGCCGCCGCCCGGCTACTTCAGCAGCCGGGACAGCCTTCTGTCCGCAAGCGGCTTGCCGCCGGTCTGGCAGGTCGGGCAGTACTGCAGTGCGGAATCGGCGAACGACACCTCGCGCACCGTGTCGCCGCAGACCTGGCACGCCTCGCCGGCCTTGCCGTGGACGCGCAGGCCAGCCTTCTTTTCTTTCTTGAGGTCACTGGCGGCCAGCCCATCTGACCGGCCGATCGCCTCGGTGAGAGTCCCCACGATGACGGCATGCAGGTCCGCGACTTCTTGCGGCGTCAGGCTGGAAGCGAGCCGGAATGGTGACATCTTCGCCGCGTGCAGGACCTCGTCGGAGTACGCGTTGCCGATGCCAGCGATCAGCTTCTGGTCCCTGAGCACGCCCTTGATCTGAGTGCGCCGTCCAGCGAGGATCCCGGCCAGCACCTCCGGGGTGAAGCTCGGATCGAGGGGCTCAGGCCCCAGCGACGCCACTCCAGGGATCTGCTCGATATCGGTCACTAGGTACACCGCTAGCCGCTTACGCGTACCAGCCTCGGTCAGGTCGAAGCCCGACCCGTCGGCGAACCTGAGGCGGAATGCCAGCGGCCCCTTGCCCGGCTTTGGCGGTGCCTCCGGCAGCGCGTCTCGCCATCGCAGCCAGCCCGCCCTGGCCAGATGGGTGACCAGGTGCAGGTCAGCGCCGCCGCTAGCAGGCTCGGCGATCAGGTCAAGGAACTTGCCGCGCCGCGACGTCCCGGTGATCCGCGCCCCGCGCAGCGCGGTCAGCGGCGGGTCGTAGGTCTTGAGCACGGAAAATTCGGCGACATCGGCCCGGTCGATCACCCGGCCGACGGCACGCTCGCGCAGATCGGCGGCGAGGGCCGCTACCTCGGGTAGTTCAGGCACATATCGATTGTGCCTGATCTGGTCAATTGCCAGCGCCAGTTAACCGGGGCCATCCGCGTCGCGGCCATCCGCATCGGGGCCATCACCAGCTGGGCTAGCCGAAATGACGCTGCGCGCGGTCAGCAGTGCCGCCTGGCGGTCCTTGATAGCGGGCCGCGAGCCGAATACTTGCAAGAACAACGCCTCCCTCGCGAGCCGCTGCGGATGCTCGCCGGCCAGGATCGAGTGACTGCCCGCTGCCGCCACGAGCAGGCCGGCAGCCTGGAACGCCAGGACGCTGGCGTCGGCTCGGGCCGCCGACAGCGCCACCCCGTCTGATTCCGGGGCCGCCGCGGTGTCGAGCCTGGCCCGGATCGCTGCCAGTTCGGCGCTAAGCAGCCCGGCGGCGGCGCTGGACTGAGCCGACGTCCCGGCAAGCTGCCCGAGTAGCCGGCCGCAGCGACCGGCGATCCCGAGTGACAGCGAGCCATTGGGCCGCAGGCCGGCCGCGTCTCTGGCCAGCCACTGCGCATGCGGCATGCTGCCGCTGACCAGATCGGCGGGCACGAAGTGCTCGGTGAACTCCAGCTCGACCGTGCGGCTCGCGTTCACTGCCACCAGTTCGAGCCGGCTCGCCGTGAGCGTAGCGCTGACCTGGGCCGGAAGCAGCGCGGCGACGAGGCTGCCGGAATCGTCGCGGGCCAGGGTGTGCACCACGTCGACCATGTCCCAGCCCGTGACCCACGGCGCTGACCCGTCGAAGACATAGCCCCCAGGTACGGGGCGAGCCCGTAGCAGCGGCGGGCCGGGCCTGGCACCGCCGAGCGCGATCCCCGCCCGCTTGGCGCCGCGACACAGGGGTTCCAGCCAGCGGTCACGCAGGAGCGAGTTCGGCGAGGCGGCCAGCGCCCGGACGGTCGAATGATGCTGGAGCCAGACAAAGGTCGTCGCCAGGCAGCCGCCCGCCATGATCTCAATCACACTGCAGAACGTGGTCAGATCGGCGTCAAGTCCGCCCGAACCGACCGGTCCGGCCAGTCCGTACAGCCCAGCCCTGGCCAGCGCATCGAAGTGCGCTGCGGGAATCCGGTCTGCGGCGTCAACTTTCATGGCAGACGGAAACAAAACTTCCTCGGCGACGTGCCCGGCCCGGCTCAGCGCCTCCGCGGCGGTCATGCCGCCCATAGTGCCAGAGGAGGTCACAGGAGCCGTGATCCCGGTGACAAGGGCCGCATCGTCGCCTAAGCTGCGGCCAGACCATCCACTGTGCCGTCAGGGATGGGACTGTGCCGTCAGGGACGGGGCCGTCAGGGATGGGCCGCCAGGATGGGCGCGACCGCTGGGTGGGCGAGGAGGGATTTGAACCCTCACGTCCTCTCGGACACACGGACCTGAACCGTGCGCGTCTGCCGTTCCGCCACCCGCCCTGGGAGCAGCAGTCAGGTTAGCACGTCCGCAAGCTGTCCCACATCGCCGATACGATCGGATACGGCAGGGAGAGGAGGGCACCGCGGTGGGAGTGCTGCAGCGCTTTGAGCACAGGCTCGAGGGGATGGTCGAAGGTGCCTTTGCGCGCGCGTTTAAATCGGAGCTTCAGCCGGTTGAGGT
>DATHQE010000563.1:0-3050 GCA_035483035.1 Streptosporangiaceae bacterium
GCTCCTTGCTAACCCGACGTCAGTGGCGGCACCACCCATGGTGCCACGACAGCCCAAATCCGCCGGTGCGGGAATGCTCGTGATAGCCGGCCTGGTTACGCTGGCAATGGGCCCAGCGCGCCCAGCAGCTTGAGTCACATCGGCTAACTGGAGGCGCCATGACTGAGCTTGCGCGTCTAGACCCCGCGCGCAGCCGACCAGCACGAGACGGCGTGACGTTCAGGTCGGCGTCCTCAGTATCCGATTTGCCTGACTTGCGCGTTGCGACGGAGGGCGGGCCGACGGACGGCGGCCCGACCAGGGCCCGCCAGTCGACAAACCCGACATCCTCGTCGACAGCATCCGCGCAGAGCCTGAGCACCTCAATTCCTGGCTGGACAGTGGTCTCGGCCGCACTGTGTCCAGTCCTGCTCGTCGGCGGCTGGCTCGTAGGCGGCGCAGTCCAGCCGGCCTCGTATAGCCCCTTGCAGCAGACCATGAGCGTGCTGGCTGGTCAGCCTGGCACCGACCGGTGGATCATGACCGGGGCGTTGTTCCTGGTCGGCGGCACCCAGCTCGCGACCGCCGCCGGCCTCAGCGAGGTTGGGCGGCCAGCGCGCCTGCTGTTGCTCGTCACCGGACTGTGCACGATCGGCGTCGCCTGCTCACCCGAGCCGGCCGCTGGGCCTTCGCACGTCCATCTCGCCTTCGCAGTGAGCTGCGTGGCCACTACCGCTATCTGGCCCGTGTTCGTTGCCCGGCGCGCCCCTGCACCGTCCTGGAGTGTCAGCATCAGCGGCTGCGCTGCCGTGACCGTGTTCTTCGCCGCAATGTCGGCTTGGCTCCTGTTCGCCACCTTGGGCGGCGGCGACCTCGGCCTGGCCGAGCGGGCGACCTCAACGGCCCTGGGACTCTTCCCGCTCGTCGTCGTCTGGAGCCTCCGGCAAGCCGCCAACCGCTCGTAGCTCACGGCCGCCAGCTAGATGCGGCATATCTTAAGAGGTGAGGTCGGCGAGCTCCTGAGTCGCATACCACTGCAGTTCGTGCCCGTCCGCGCCATCGACGACGAACTGGGCATCCTCATCGCCACCGTCCGCTCTCGGCAACGCTGCGATGGCGTCAGCCAGATCTGCGCCCGCGTCGGCATCATCGACGAGTCCCGACACGATGTCGCCCAGCGCGACCGGATTGCTGATGTGCACCAGGCCCGGCTCGTCGAATCCGCTGCTGGCCGACATCTGCCCGTCCGTGACCTCGGCCGCGAGCACGACCCGCCGCCGCGGCGCCGCCGGGTCGGCTGCGAGCAGGCGCAGCGACTCCCTGGCAGCGTGCATCATGGCCACGTATTCGAGTTCCTCGATGTCACCGCTGGAGTACCACTCCCGAAGCGCGGGCGTGACGGCATAGCCGCGGACCGGCGATCCGTGGATCTCGCCAGCACGCAGCAGCCCGGCCACGGCCGGTAACGTCGACGGCAGATAAACGCGCACGACAGGCCCCGAAACGCTACGCAATAGACCTACGAGTGTGCCAGGCCTACTACCGCCGGATCAGCTAATCGCCGGACCTGGTGGCTCGATCGTGAGCACCTTCGCAACCGCGGGCCGTGGCTCGGTCGTGAGCGGCTCCGCAACGGCGGGCCGTGGTTCGGTCGACCCAGCAAGCGCCGCGACGACTGCCGCGACCGCGGCCTCCAGCGACTCGTGCTCCCAGACGCGGACAACGCGCCAGCCGGCCGCCTCGAGCGCGAGGTCGGCGGCCCGGTCGCGCGTCACGTTCCTGGCCAGCTTGGGCTCCCAGTACCACGTGTTCGCGGCCGGCTGGGTGCCGTGCTCGGGGCAGCAGTGCCAGAAACAGCCATCCACGAATACCGCGACGCGTCGCGCCGTGAACGCAATGTCCGGCCGCACCCGCGCGCCGGTGAGGTCGAGGCGATAGTCCTTGCGATAGCGATAGCCCTGCTTATGCAGCGCACGCCGCAAGGCAAGTTCCGGTTTGGTGTCGCTGCGCCGGTTCGCCCGCATATTGGCCGAACGGCCCGGGCTTGCCGGGTGGGGGTAGTCAGCCACGGCCGCTCAGCGAGATACCCAGCAGGTCAGCCACCTGCTGGGCCGTGTCCGCCGCCGCGTTGTGCAGGACCCCGGTAAAACCGATCTGCTCGGCCGCGGTGATGTTCGCCTGGATGTCGTCGATGAAAACGCATTCCTGCGGCGGGAGCCCCAGCAGCTCGGCCACATGCTGGAAGATGCGGGGTTCCGGTTTCCGCATGCCGACCTCAGCCGAGATCACCACGGCATCGAACATGTCGGGGAAAAGCTCGCTCGGGTAGCCGCCACCCCACGAGTTGGACAGCAGCCCGGTGGGCACGCCGCTGGTCTTCAAGTTCCGGAACAGCGCCAGCATCGGCTCATCGAGTGTCTGCCCAGCGAACATCCGGGCCAGCAATCCCGGGCCGGCCACCGGTCCGCCGTCCTCGCGCACCAGCTCCCTGGCCAGCGCGCGCTCGAACTCGTCGTTCGTGCACTCGCCGCGCTCCAGCGCGTGGATCGGATTGCGGTCCGCGCCGTCGCTGTAGGCCTGCTTGACCCACTGGCGCATCACCGCGACGTAGCTCGCCCGGCTGATGCCGTCAGCAGTGAGCCACGCGTTGACGCTGTCGGCGATGGCGCTGGTCATGACGCCGCCCCAGTCGGTGATCACTCCGCGTAGCTTCGACCCAGAATCTCCTGACACGTGTTGATCGTAAGCCAGTAGTGGCGTGTCTGGCCCGGACGCCCTGCTGACAGAATCTGGCCATGGATCGGGTAGCGGTAGTCACCGGAGCAAGCAGTGGTATCGGGGCGGCCTCCGCGATCGGACTGGCCGCGGCCGGCTATCGCGTCGTGCTCACGGCTCGCCGCGCCGACCGGCTCGCGGACGTGGCCGCGCAGATCGCCGACAGCGGCGGCAGCGCCGTCGTGCATGAACTGGACGTCACCGACCGCCCGGCCGTCGACGTTTTTGCCCAGTCGCTTGACCGGTGCGACGTTCTGCTGGCCAACGCCGGCGGCGCAATGGGCGCCGACACCATC
>DATHQE010000564.1:0-1613 GCA_035483035.1 Streptosporangiaceae bacterium
GACGATGCTGCGGGCCGCGGCCGAAGGCCTGCAGAATTTCTCGATCTTCTGCAACCACGTCACGATCATCCCGGCGATCAAGGCCATCCTTGACTCGCCTGACCTGCGCCTTGACGGCTTCATCGGGCCCGGCCACGTCTCGACGGTGATCGGCTGCCGGCCATATGAGTTCATCGCCCGCGACTACGGCAAGCCCGTCGTCGTGGCCGGATTCGAGCCGCTCGACATCCTCCAGTCGATCTACATGCTGATGCTGCAGCTGTCGCGGGGGCAGTCGACGGTGGAGAACCAGTACGCCCGCGTCGTGCCCTGGGACGGCAACGTGGTGGCGCTGCGTGCCATTGGGCAGACCATGGAGCTGCGTCCCTACTTCGAGTGGCGCGGTCTCGGCTTCATCTCCCA
Organism: Streptosporangiaceae bacterium; assembly: GCA_035483035.1. Taxonomy (GTDB): domain Bacteria; phylum Actinomycetota; class Actinomycetes; order Streptosporangiales; family Streptosporangiaceae; genus JAJYUU01. The sequence continues at coordinate 403 of DATHQE010000564.1, forward strand.
CTCGGCGCTGAAGGTTCGCGACGAGTTCGCGAGCTTCGACGCCGAGCGGCTCTTCTCGGTTCCCGGCGTCCGGGTCGCCGACCCGAAGGCTTGCCAGTGCGGCGAGGTGCTCAAGGGCGTGCTCAAGCCCTGGGAGTGCAAGGTGTTCGGTACCGCGTGCACGCCGGAGACCCCGATCGGCACCTGCATGGTCTCCCCTGAGGGCGCCTGCGCTGCGTACTACAACTACGGGCGCCTGACGCGCCAGCGGGTCAAGGAGGCGAGCCGGTCATGACCGCTGGTCAGGTGGAGTCATCCGGCCTGGCGGCCGGACTTAGCCCAGCTGGGGCCGGCGCCCCGCCGGAGGCGGCGCCAAGCGCGAGCTGGGTGGAGGACGCACTACGCGAACATGACGCGCGGACTCACAGCGAGGGCGCCGGGTTCGAGCATCACGGCTCTCCGCAGCCGCTGCCCGGCACAGTCCGCGAAGAACTCGTGCTGGAGCGCATCGACCGGGCCCGCCGGGCCCGGCCCCGGGTCAAGGAAGACCGCATCACGATGTCGCATGGAGCCGGCGGCAAGGCGACCCAGACGCTGATCGAGGCTATCTTCCTCGACACGTTCCGCAACCCGCTGCTGGAACCGCTGGAAGACGCCGCACGCCTGCACATCAACGGCGCCAGCGTCGCGCTGACCACCGACTCCTATGTCGTCTCACCGCTGTTCTTTCCTGGCGGGGACATCGGCGACCTGGCAGTCAACGGCACGGTGAACGACCTGTCGATGGCCGGAGCGGTGCCGCTGTACCTGTCGGCCGGCTTCATCCTCGAGGAGGGCTTCGGAGTCGCCGACCTGACCAGGATCACCGCTTCAATGCAGGCCGCCGCGCAGCGGGCAGGCGTCCAGATCGTGACCGGCGACACCAAGGTCGTGGAGCGGGGCAAGGCTGACGGCTGCTACATCAACACAGCGGGCGTCGGGGTCATCGAGCACGGCGTCAGCCTGGGAGTTGCGCAGGCCAGGCCTGGTGACGTCATCCTCGTCTCCGGCCCGATCGGCGATCACGGCGTGACGATCATGCTGGCCCGTGGCGAGCTCGACATCGAGGCAGACGTGAGCTCGGACACCGCGCCGCTGAACGGGCTGGTCGCTGACCTGCTCGCCGCCGCTCCCGGGGTGCGAGCCCTCCGTGACGCCACCCGAGGCGGCGTCGCCACGATCCTCAACGAGAT
>DATHQE010000565.1:0-2065 GCA_035483035.1 Streptosporangiaceae bacterium
GATTGTTCAGAGAGCGCGCGAGATCCCTGCAGTTATGACGGCGGCTTCTCGATGGTCTGGCCGTGCGCGACGGTGCTGCCGAACTGGCGCTTCTGCGCAGCAGGGCTCTTGCTTTCGGGCGGCGTCGCTGACCGGCTCGCCGGGAAGCCGGGGCTGCCGACGAGGCTGCCCCTTCGGGATGTGGGGGGGTGTTTCTGGCGATGGCGTCGCCGCTGGTCTGGGGTTACTGTGAGCCGATGAAACAGACCACCGGCTTTGCGCGGCTGCCGGATGGGCGGCGTATCGCCTATGCCGTGGTGGGCAGCGGCCCGGCGGTGGTGCTGCCGGCGTGGTGGGCCTCCCATGTGGTCGAAGACTGGCATTTCGATCCGCTACGCCGTTTTGTTGAAGGCCTGGCGGCCGAGCGGCTGGTCGTGCGGTATGACCGGCTCGGCACTGGCCTGTCCGACCGGGAGCGGCCGGCCGAGACGTTCACCCCGGAATTTGAGGATGCGACGCTCTGCGCCGTCCTTGCCGACCTGGGCCTGGAGCGTATGACGCTGATGGGCATCTCGTGCGGGGGCTGTATCGCGGTGAGCTTTGCCGCCCGGCGGCCGGAGCGCGTGGATCGCCTCGTGCTCTACGGCAGCTACGCCGACGGGCGCGCACTGGCTCCGCCGCAGGCGCGGGCCGGCCTGATCGACCTGGTCCGTTCGCACTGGGGGCTGGGCAGCCGGCTGCTGGCGGACGTGTTCGACCCGGGCTGGTCAGCCGAGGACCGGGCGGCCTTCACCGCGTCCCAGCGCGCAGCCGCCGACGCCGACGTCGCTGCCGAGCTGCTCGCGCTGATCTACCAGACCGACGTGCGCGACGAGCTGCCGCAGGTTCGTGCGCCTGCGCTGGTGGTGCATCGTGAGCACGACCGCGTGATGCGGCTGAGCGGCGCACGCCAGGTGGCCGCGCTACTCCCGCGCGCCGACCTGGTGACGCTGCCGGGGCATGCCCACCTGCCCTGGCACGGTGACGGGGATGCTGTCCTGCGCGCCGCCGCCCCGTTTCTCGGGATCCCGGGGCCGCCCCCGCCGGCCAGCGGGGCCGACGCCGATGCGCTGGGTGAGCTTAGTACGCGGGAGCGGGAGGTGCTCGGGCTGGTCGCGCGGGGCCTGTCCGACGCGCAGATTGCTGAGCGCCTGGTGATCAGCCCACATACCGTGCATCGTCACGTGGCGAACATCCTGGCCAAGCTGCGGCTGCCCACCCGCGCCGCGGCCGCCGCGACCGCAGCGCGCGCCGGCCTGCTCTGACCATAGCGCCGCGATGGCCCGATCGGGCCATCTCAAGATGGCTTGTTCGCCCGATGCCGTGCGGACGGCGCGGTGGTGGACTCGACCTGTCCATCACTGACTCCCGGGAGGCTCCGATGCCCCTGATCAACGTCCGGCTCATCGAGAACGTCTTCGCTCCCGAGCAGAAACAGCAAATCACGCGGGACCTGACCGAGACGGTCGCCATCGAAGGCGAGCGCATGCGCGGCGTGACGTGGTGCGTCATCGAGGAAGTCAAGAGCGGCGACTGGGCCATCGGCGGCCAGCCAGTTACCACCGGAGCCGGCCGCGGCCTCGCCCGCGGCGACCTGTCGCTGCCCGTCTGACCAGAGCGCTCACGTCGCCAAGGCCTGGAGGGACACCCTATGCGCACGAAGAATCCCGACGTAGTTGTCGTCGGGGCAGGCATCGCGGGCGCGTCAATCGCCGCCGTCCTGGCCCGCGGCGGCCTCGAGGTACTGCTCCTGGAACGGCAACGCGCCTACCGCGACCGGGTGCGTGGTGAATACATGGCACCGTGGGGAGTGCTGGAAGCACGAGCTGCCGGGCTCGAGACCGTCATACGCAGTGCGCGTGCCGTGGATGCGCGCTACAACGTGCCATATGACGAACTGGTGGCGCCATCTGCCGCCGAAGCGGCCAAGGGCGACGCCTCAACCATCCTCCCGGGCGTGCGCGGCCCTTTGTGCGCCTCCCATCCCCAGGCGTGCCAGGCCCTTGCCGATGAGGCTGTCCGCCTAGGCACGAAGCTAGTGTGCGGT
>DATHQE010000566.1:0-2493 GCA_035483035.1 Streptosporangiaceae bacterium
CAAGCTGGAGCGCGACGGCAGGATCCGGCGACGGCTTGACGTCCTGCCGGGCGATCGCGAGATAGCCGAGCGTCGCTCGGCCGGCACCGGGCTGGTCATTCCCGAGTTCTCCGTGCTGCTGGCGCAGACGAAGATCGCTGCGGCGCAGGAAGTGCTCGCCTCGGCGCTGCCCGACGATCGCTACCTCCGGCATGTACTCGTCGACTACTTCCCCACACCGCTGCGAGAGAAGTACGCCAGCCGGATGGGTGAGCATCGCCTGCACCGCGAGATCATTACGACCGCGGTCGTCAACGACATGGTGGACAGGTCCGGCATCACCTTCGCGTTCCGGCTCAACGAAGAGACGGGCGCGTCGGTGCCGGAGATCACGGCGGCCTGGCTGGTCGCCCGTGCCGTCTTCGACATGCCCGGCTTCTGGGCCCAGGTCGAGGCCCTGGACGGCAAGGTCGACACCGGCGTGCAGATCCTGGCCATGCTCGAAGGCCGGAAGCTGACCGAGCGGGCGGCGCGGTGGCTGCTGAACTTCCGCCGGCCGCCGTTCGATGTCCAGGCGACGATCGACTTCTTTGCCGGCGGGGTGCTGACGGTCGCAGGCAGCCTGCCGACGATGCTGACGGGCCGCGACCTGACCGGGTTCGCCGAGCGCCGGGAGGTCTATGCGGCCCGCGGCGTGCCAGCCGACCTCGCCGACCGCATCGCCGGGATGGTGCCCGCCTACTCCGCCTTCGACATCGTCGATATCGCCTACGGCACTGGTCGCCCGGTCGAGGAGACGGCGGAGGTCTACTTCGACCTGGCCGACCGGCTCCAGATCGCCCGGCTGCGCGACATGATCACGGCGCTGCCGCGCGATGACAGGTGGAACACGATGGCGCGTGGCGCGATCCGCGACGACCTGTACACCGCCCATGCCGCGCTGGCGAGGGACGTGCTCACGGTGACCGCGCCGGCGAGTCCCGAGCAGCGGCTGGCAGCCTGGGTGCAGCGGAACGACTCGGCTGTCCGTCGGGCCACGCAGACGCTCACCGAGATCTGGGAGAGCAACGCCTTCACGGTCTCGACGCTGTCGGTGGCGGTCCGGGCGGTCCGCACTCTGGTCACCACGGCCACCCTGCCCACCTGACGAATCGGCTGGGACTGCCTGGTCGGTCAGTCAGTGTCAGAATCGGCCTCTGTCGCTACCTCGCGTAGGCTGCATGCATGGCATCCGACCCCACGAGCGAGATTTCTGAACTGGTTGCGACGCTCGCCAGCGTGGAGGCTGTCCTTGATCCCGACGCTATGCGCAAGGAGGCCGACAGCCTGCGCGAGCGCTCGATGGATCCCACCCTCTGGGAGGACCAGGAGCAGGCCCAGGAGGTCACCAGGCGGCTGTCCTACCTGGACGCCGAGCTGGCAAGGCTGGACGCGCTGCACACTCGCCTGGACGATACCGCGGTGATGTTCGAGCTGGCCGAGAGCGAACATGACGAGCCGACCAGGGACGAGGGCGAGCGTGAGCTCGCGGCGCTGCGCAAGGAGATAGACCAGCTCGAGATCAGGACCCTGCTGAGCGGCGAGTACGACGCCCGTGAGGCCCTGATCAGCATCAACGCCGGGGCGGGCGGAGCAGACGCGGCCGACTGGACCGAGGGTCTGCAGCGGATCTACCTGCGCTGGGCCGAGCGGCACGGCTTCTCTACTGAGGTCTACGACACCTCCTACGCCGAAGAGGCCGGGATCAAGTCCACGACGTTCGCGATCAAGGCGCCGTATGCGTACGGGACCTTGCGCGGGGAGCACGGCACCCACCGCATGGTGCGCATCTCTAAGTACGACAACCAGGGCCGCCGCCAGACCTCCTTTGCCATGGTCGATGTGCTGCCAGTCGTGCAGCAGGTCGACCACATCGACATTCCGGAAGACGAGATGCGGATCGACGTCTTCCGCTCGAGCGGGCCTGGCGGTCAGGGAGTCAACACCACCGACTCGGCCGTCCGGATCACGCATCTGCCGACTGGCATCGTGGTGTCCTGCCAGAACGAGCGCAGCCAGATCCAGAACAAGGCCACCGCGATGGCGGTCCTGCAGTCCAAGCTGCTGGAACGCAAGCGCGAAGAGCAGACCGCCAAGATGAACGAGCTGCGGGGGGACGGTGGCCGCAGCTGGGGCACCCAGATCCGCAACTACGTCCTGCACCCGTACCAGAACATCAAGGACGTCCGGACTGGCTATGAGACCGGCAACACAGCCGCGGTGATGGATGGCGAGATCGACGAGTTCATCGAGGCCGAGATCCGCTGGCTCCGCACCCAGGGCCTGTAGCTCAAGGCCCAGCTTGGCGGACCCGAAACACCCCTGCGGCGACCCACTAGGCACCGCCATAGGGCGTCAGGTCCACATCGCTGCCCTATGAGGGGCAGCACTTCCACTATGGCGCCCAATGCGGCTGAAGCGGACCGATCGAGGGGGGATCTGCCGGGGCGGATAACTCGCCCGTAACGCCTAAAT
>DATHQE010000567.1:0-2335 GCA_035483035.1 Streptosporangiaceae bacterium
GTGAACGTCACGACTGCCTCAACCTGGCCAGGGCTGATCACGCCGATGCTCCACAGCGTCGCGGCCGAGTCTGTGGTGGTGGCGTAATCCTGCCGGAACACGGCGGCCGACAGCTCGGCGCGCGCCGCCGGGCTGAACAGCCTCTTGTAGGCGCGGTACGCGTGCCCGTTCATGGCGCTGAAGTAGCGGTTCAGGAGGGCGGCAACGGCCGGCTCGTGCGGCGCGATAGCCACGTCCGGCTCGATCGTCACCAGGCCGTCGACCGTTGGTTGCGGCACGCTGGCGGACGGCGCGGCGTTCGCGGGCTGGCGCCGGGTCAGGGACACGCGGTCGGTCGTGCCGTGCTGGCCAGCGAGCACGACGGCGAAGGCCGCCACGCCCAGCAGGCAGGCTGCCGCCAGAGCGACCCAGCGCCCGGTCCGCGTGCCGTCCGCTGGGCCGGCCGCGGGCTGCGGGGGCGCGCGACGGCGGCCGTGCGCCGCTCGGCCGCGCAAGCTGACGTCGGCGTCGAGGCGGGCGCCGGCATTCAGCGTCGGCGGATCGGGCCGGAGCGGAACAATCGCTGGCTTAGCGGGATAGCGGCGGTCGAGGCGCGGTAAGGCGCCGGCTGACGCCGCCTGGCCGTAGCGGAACTGCCGGTCCCGCTCGGCGGCCGTCGGCGCGAACTGACCGACGACTGCTGCGCTTCCGAGCTGCAGCAGCCGGAACTGGCTGGGGTCCGGCTCCCGACGCCAGAACGGGTCGGTGCAGTCGTCGACTTCCGCCCAGGCCGAGCGGTGCAGCTGCGACGTCGCAGCCCGGCCGGTATCCGGTGAGTCGAGCACGCGCACGCGGCCTGGGTGAGCGCTGACGAGCGAGGCCTCGCGGGTGTCGCCGCCGCACGCCAGGCAGAAAGCCGAATCAGGTTCCGACGGCTGCCCGCACCAGCTGCAGAGTGCCATGAGATCGCGTCCTTATGCTGACCGGCCCGGAGGATTGCTCACTATCAGTATCCGGGCAGATACTCTCGGATGCCACCGGGTTGAGAATTGTCGCTACTTTCAGGCCTCCTGCGCCGCGTTCGGATCGGCGGGCGGTGGCGGGAAGTTCAGATGGCACACTGTTGTGATGTCCGTACTGCCCGTCGCTGCCAAGGACGACCGTGATGTGCCGGGCACGATGTATGAACCGTGCGTGCTGCTGAAGCTCGGCGAGATCGTGCTCAAAGGCCGCAACCGGCAGCAGTTCGAGCGCCTGCTTCATGACAACATCAGGCGGGCCGTGCGGGATCTTGGCGTCGGGGTCCGAGTGTGGCAGCGCGAGGGCGTGATCGTGCTTCGCATCGCCGGCGCAGAGGCTGGCGGCGTGGTGGCCGAGACCGCCGTGGACATGGTCGCAGAGCGGATGCGGTCCGTCATGGGGCTGGCCAGGGTGTGCCGGGCCGTCCGCGTCGCGAAGGAGCCGGAGGCCGCGATCGTGGCCGCAGTCAAGCTGGCGGCCGGGTGTCCTGGCTCGTTTGCGGTGCGGGCGAGGCGGCGCGACAAGCGCTTCCCGTTGACGTCAGCCGAGCTGGCGGTGCAGATAGGCAGGCGGATCCAGCAGGAGTATGGCTACTCGGTGAACTTGCGCACGCCGGATACCACAGTCTTCGTCGAGGTCGATCAGCACGAGGTGTTCGTCTTCACGGAGGGCTGGGTCGGCCAGGGTGGGCTGCCGGTCGGGATGAGCGGGCGCGCTCTGGTGCTGATGTCTGGCGGGATCGACTCCCCGGTCGCTGCCTATCGGATGATGCGCCGGGGCCTGCGCTGCAGTTACCTGCATTTCTCGGGCATGCCGCTGACCGGCCCGGAGTCGGTCTACAAGGCCTACGGCCTGGCCCGGCAGCTGGACCGATACCAGACCGATTCCCGCTTGTTCGTCGTGGCTTTCGGCACCGCCCAGCGCCGGCTGGCCAGCTCCGGGGCGGGGAAGCTCCAGATTGTCGCGCAGCGCCGGCTGATGCTGAAGACCGGCGCGGCGCTGGCCCGCCGCCTGCGTGCGGCGGCGCTGGTGACCGGCGACTCGCTCGGCCAGGTCGCCAGCCAGACGCTGACCAATATCGCCGCGCTCGACGACGCGGTGGCGCTGCCGATCCTGCGTCCGCTGATCGGCCTGGACAAGTCTGAAATCATGGCTGAGGCGCGCCGCATCTCCACGCTTGCCATCTCTGAGCTGCCTGATCAGGACTGCTGCTCGCTGCTCACGCCGCGCCAGGTAGAGACGAAGGCACGCATCGAGGACCTGCGCAGGATCGAGGCGCGCCTTGGCGCCGAGGATCTGGCCGAGGAGCTCGCTGCCGCGGCCCAGGAGCACAACC
>DATHQE010000568.1:0-8442 GCA_035483035.1 Streptosporangiaceae bacterium
CGCTGCAGCTTGGCCACAACTACATCGGCACCGAGCACATCCTGCTCGGGCTGATCAGGGAAGGCGAGGGTGTCGCCGCGCAGGTGCTGGTGCGCCTCGGCGCTGACCTGAACCGGGTCCGCCAGCAGGTGATCCAGCTCCTCCACGGCCGGCCCAGCGGAGAACTGGACGTCCAGGCTGGGCTAGCACCCCGCCCAGCGGGCGGCGGCGAGCGTCGGCTGCTAGCTGCGCTGCAAGCTCGGGTGAAGGCGATCGAGTCACGCTTGCCGGTCATCGAGAACCGCCTGGGCACCAGGCCAGACACCAGCGAACTGGACCGGCAGATCGATCAGGCGAACTCGGAGCGAGAGGCCGCGGCCGACGTCCAAGAGTACGAGCTGGCCGCCTCGCTGCGCGACCGGCAAAAGCAACTGCTGGCCGAGAAGGCTGCTCGCCAACAAGAGTGGTCGGCCGCGCACCCCGACCTGGCATCCCTGGCCGAAAAGTGCCAGGAGCTCAGTAGCGAAATCGACCGCCTGCGTGGCCTGCTGCGCCAGCACGGCCTCGACGCGGAAGACACGACCGCCTGACAGTTTGTGCGGGACCGAAGTGGAACTTGCTCAAGCCCCGAGTAAGCGAACGTCCTTTTAGCGGATCCCCTGCATGGCTGCCGCGAGCTCGGTTCGTGACGTTACCGCCAGCTTGCGGTAGATGTTGCGCAGGTGATACTCGATCGTCTTGGGACTCAGGAACAGCGCGGCAGCTGCTTCGCGGGTAGTCACGCCCCCGGCGATCCGCAGCGCGATCTGCAGCTCCTGCGGCGTCAGCTCGGTTAGCGCCGCCGGATGCCGTCGGCGCGCGGTCTCTCCGGTAGCGGCCAGCTCCGCCCGCGCCATTTCAGACCAGGGAACGGCGCCCAGCCGCTCGAAGGTATCGAGAGCTGCGCGCAGCTGCTCGCGCGCGAGGATGCGATGCCGGCTGCGCCGTAGCCGTGAGCCGTAGATCAGCCGGGTGCGGGCGGTCTCGAAGGCGTCGGGAGTCTGCTCGTGCAGTGCCAGCGCGGCGCTGAAGTGGCGGTCAAAGTCATCTTCGGGGGCCAGCAGGCCGCGGCACCGAGCAGCCCGCGCGAGCGCCCACGGCTGGGCCTTGGTGCTGGCGCCGCGTGCGAAGGCCTCGGCCGCCTTGGCCGCCTCCTCGTCACGGCCAAGGCGGAGGTACAGATCGACGAGTTCCGGCTCGGGCGAGATGTCGACGTCGAGAATTTCATGGGAACGAAGCACAGCCAGCTGATCCTCGAACCGGATGACGGCAGCTTCCGGGTGTCCGAGGCCGGCTTCCAGGTCACCGAGCGCCGCGAGCGCCCAGACCTCACTGATGACAAGGCCGAGCTCGCGGGACATGGCGAGGGCTTCGGTGGCGTGGGCGCGGCTCTGTTCCGACCGTCCTTGCCACGCCTCGAGCCCGGCTAGCCGTGCAAGGCCGGACGCCAGGTCCGTGCGCTGGCCGGTCTCGCGAGCAAGGTCGATCGCCTCGTGAAAGCCGGCCTGCGCTTCGGCCCACCGGCCGCTTGCGGCGACTTGCTCAATCGCCACGTGCGTCAGCAGGAACGGCAGCACGCCCACGGCCGACTGGCTGCGTGCAGTCGCGAGCGCCCGGCCGGTCAGCGCCTGCCCGGTGTCGGCCTCGCGAAGCCACAGCGGGCCAATCGCCGCCCAGGCGAGGAGGCGGGGATCGTCTCGCAGCTCGTCGGAGCGCTCCAGCCGTTCGACCGCATCCCGGATCGCGGCAGCGCCTTTGGCGCCCTCGCCGGCGAATATCAGCGCCGTGCCCTGTGCGATGGAGGCGAAGAATATCGTGCGATTGCTTGCCTGCGGCGGTACGAGGGCTGCAGCGCTGGTAGCGGCTTGCAGCATGGTCGCGGTGTCGCCCGCGTAGAACGACGCATTCGCCGCTTCGGCGAGCATGACGACCGCGCGCTCCGGGTCGGACCGCGCAGCCAGTTCGGCGGCGGCCAGCAGGATCTGCTGCGCCTCGCCGATTGGTCCGCGCCGGGTCGCGATGTGCCCGCGCAGCTGCTCGACCGAGACGAGTAGATCGTCTCCGGCCGCGTCCTTCCGGGCCTGGGACAGCAGGGCCTCGGCCCGGTCAGCGTGACCCCCGAGCCAGGCCGCGTCGGCTGCGGCGTACAGCAGCCAGCCCCGGTCTATTTCCTGCGACGCCAGCAGAGCGCCGCGTTCGAATGCCCGAGCGGAGACTTCATAGGCGCCGCGTGAGCGCGCGCGCAGGCCGGCTTGCTCCAGTGCGGAGGCGGCGATGTCGTCGGGGCCGAACGCGGCGAGTGCAAGATGCCAGGCACGCTGATCAGCTTCACTGTCGGGCAGGGCGTCAGCCAGGGACCGGTGCGCCGCGCGGCGCTGAGCGGCCGGCGCGTCGCCGTAGACAGCAGAACGCACCAGCGGATGGCGGAACTCGACACGCGCCTCGCGAACGGTGATGAGCGCGACGGCCTCGGCCGCCACTAGGTCCTCGACGTCCAGCCCCAGCGAAGCGGCGGCCCGCGCCAGGGCCGGCATCTCGCCGCTGTCGCTCGCCGCAGCCAGGACCAGCACATCACGAGCGCGCTGCGGCAGCGAACGGAAACGCTGGACGTAGGCGTCGGCCACGCTCGTCCCGGTGGCGATCGGCGCATCCAGCGGCACGCCGTCCAGCAAGCTCCGGTCCCGGGCGAGTTCGAGCAGCGCGAGCGGATTCCCGGCGGTCTCGGACTGCAACCGGCTGGCAAGTTCGTCGCTGACCGGTTCACCGGCCTGGCGCAGCAACTCGGCCGCCGAGGCCCGGTCCAGGCCGGTCAGGCGCAGCGTCTCCAGGCCCGAGCCGTCGAGTAGGGACGGCTCGCCCTCGCGCACGGTGAGCACGACGGCCACCGGATCGGCGACCAGGCGCCGGATCGCGAATAGCAGCGCGTCCGCACTGGACCCGTCGAGCCAGTGCACGTCGTCGAGCAACACAGCGACCGGAGCCACTTCCGTGTACGCGGCCAGCAAGCTCAGGGTCCCGGCACCGATGGCGAAGCGATCCTGGCCGGCCGCGGCCGGCCGCAGCGCCAGCGCACTCTCCAGCGCCGCCGCCTGCGGGGCCGGGATCTGATCCATGCAGCCGAGCGCCGGACGCAGCACCTCGAACAGACCGGCAAAGGGTATATGTGCTTCCGATTGCACGCCCCGCGCCCGCAGCACGTTCATGCCGTGCGCTTGCTCCTGCGCGAAGGCAAGGAGGGCGGACTTGCCGATACCGGGCTCGCCCGCAATGGCCAGCACGGCGCTGCGGCCCTCGCGGGCGTCCTGCAACAGCCCGCCAAGCACCGTCTGCTCCCGCTCCCGGCCGAGCAACATGCAGCGAGTGTAGGCGTCGTGCCCTGATACGAGCGATGGAACGACCGCGCCCGGACTAGGGGGTCTCCCGGAAGCGGCGCGTGACCGGCGGCCTTAGCGTGCGGCCAAAGGCATCTACGCCCGAGGAGGGGACGCATCATGACCGCAACCGAGCAGCCCGCTGCCGTCGACATGGACAAGCTGATGAGCTTCGTGTTCAGGGCAGTCGACGAGGTCGGCGCCACGCTCAACACCGCGCTGGTGGTGATGGGCGACCGGCTCGGCCTGTACCGGGCCCTGGCCGGGGCGGGCCCGCTGACACCTGCCGAGCTCAGCGAGCGCACCAGCACGAACGAGCGATATGTCCGCGAGTGGCTGAACGCTCAGGCGGCTGGCGGGTTCGTCGAGTACGACCCGGACACCAGCCGTTACACCTTGCCCGCGGAGCAGGCAGTCGCGCTGACCGATGAGTCCAGTCCCGCGTACCTGCCTGGTCTCTTCCAGACCGCCTTCGGCTCGGTGCTCGACTCGCCGAGAATCACCGAGGCGGCGAGGACCGGCGAGGGATTCGGCTGGCACGCACACGGCCAGGACGTGTTCGACGGGTGCGAGCGGTTCTTCCGGCCCGGCTACAACGCCAATCTCATCTCGTCCTGGCTGCCGACTCTCGACGGCGTCATGGGCAAGCTCAACCAGGGCGCCAAGGTAGCCGACATCGGCTGCGGCCATGGCGCGTCCACAATCCTGATGGCGCAGGCGTTCCCGGCCTCCACGTTCGTCGGTTCTGACTACCACGCGGGATCGATCGAGACCGCCCGGCAGCGGGCGGCGGAAGCTGGCGTCGCAGACCGGGTGACCTTCGAAGTCGCTCCTGCCGCGTCCTACAGCGGCGATGAGTACGACCTGGTGACGATGTTCGACTGCCTGCATGACATGGGCGATCCGGTGGGCGCGGCGCGGCACGTGCGCGAGTCGCTGGCCGCCGACGGCACCTGGATGATCGTCGAGCCGGCCGCTGGCGACCGGGTAGAGGACAACATCAACCCCGTCGGCCGGGCCTACTACGGGTTCTCGACGCTGCTCTGCACGCCGGCCTCGCTGTCGCAGGAGGTCGGGCTGGCGCTCGGCGCGCAGGCCGGTGAGGCCAGGATCCGCGGCGTCGTCACCGGCGCTGGCCTGGCGCGGTTCCGCCGTGTCGCCGAGACGCCGTTCAACATCGTGTACGAGGCACGCCCTTAATCGGTCGATCCGCGAATCGCGGCCGGCCGAGGGGGCCGGCCGCGAGGAGCGGGTAGGCCAACGGAAGCTAACGCGCCATGTGCTGATCGCGCGGCTAGGCGACCTCTGAGCGTGGTCCACCACGCGCAATCAGGCGCGGACGTGAGATATCGCCCCAAAGGGAGGAGAGCAGGCATGACCTTCATTCAGCTCATCGAGGCCACTACCACCCGCCGGGACGAGATGGAAGCGCTAGCCGAGCGCTGGCGGTCCCGCACCGAGGGCCGCCGAACTGCGCGCCGCAGCACGGTCACCCGCGACCGGGACGAGGCCGACACCTACGTCCTGATCGTCGAGTTCCCGTCCTACGAAGATGCCATGGCCAACTCGGCGCTGCCGGAGACTGCCGACTTTGCCGAGCGTCTCGCCGAGCTCAGTGACCTCGCTCCGATATTCCGCAACCTCGACGTCGAACGCGTCGACGAACTCTAACCGCACCTGGCTAGCTGCACGCAGCCAGGACGGCATCGCTGACCGCAGCCATGTGCCGGGCCCGGCACTCGAACGTCTGGTCCAGCACCACCTGTCCGCGCGCGATGACGCAGATTGCGCGGGGCCACCCCGTTCCCGGATGAGAGTGATCGCCGATGCCAGGCCGGCTGACCGGTCGCCTGGATCGGGTGCCATCTCAGGCGGGCGCGAGCTTGGCGAGCGTGTCGGGGAGGTTGATGCCGGGCGTCGGCAAGATCGCGATGGCTGTCGTGTCCAGGCCGGCCTCGTGATACGCCGCGACGCGGTCCCGGCAGTACTCGGCGGCGCCGTGGATGACCAGCTCGTCGACGAGCGAGTCCGGAATCGCCTCGAGCGCGCCCTTGCGGTCGCCGGCCGCCCAGGCCGCCAGCATCGGGGCGATGATGTCGCCGCGGCCGAGCCACTGGTGGAATGCCGCGTACACCGGGACCGTGAGGTAGGCGGCGAGGACTCTTCTGCCGATGGCGCGCGCGGTGTCGGTGTCCGTCGTGGGCAGGACGAAGATGCGGGCCACGAGCTCGCAGTCCGGGCCGGCCACGCCACGGACCTTGGCCACATCCGCCGGTGCGAGCCAGTTGGTGATGGCGATGCCGGCTTCCTCCGCGGCCAGCTTCACCATGCCGGGACGTAGCGCGGCGAGCGCCAGCGCGGGTGGCACCTTGGGCGCCGGGTCGAGCCGGAAGCCGTCGACTGAGAACGTCTCGTACTCGTGCGTCACCTTGCCGCCGGCGAGTGCCGCGCGCAGGAACCGCAGCATGTCACGCGATCGCTGGTACGGCTTCTCGAACGGGATGCCGTTCCACTGCTCCACCGCGACCTTCGAGGACGTGCCGATGCCCATGACGAACCGGCCCGGCGCAAGATCGGCCAGCGTCGCGGCCTGCACGGCGAGCGTCACGGGTGCCCGGCCGTAGATGCCGACGATCGCGGTGCCGAGCCGCAGCTGCGGCGCCCACTGGGAGGTCAAGGTCAGTGGCGTGAAGGCGTCGACCCCGTTGAGCTCGGCCGACCAGACATCGGTGTAGCCAAGGTCGGGCAGTCCCGCCACCAGATCGCGCTGCTCGGCAACTGGCAGTCCGTGCAGGGGCAGCGTCAGGCCCCAGCGACTTTGCGATCCCATCGGCATCCCTTCGCAGCATTCCGGTGTGGCTGCGAGTATGCCAGCGTTTGCCCGGCCCGCTAAGCCAGGCCGGCGGTTAGCTCCGGGCGACGGTCGTGCAGGTTGCGCAGCTTGGCGTCGGTCTGCTCGTCTGCGGGCGTATAGGTGGTCATTCGGGTGCCGAGGCGCTGGCCGAGCCACAGGTGGGTGTAGTTCAGGTTGAGCAAGCCCACCTCGGGATGCAGGTAGCGCTTGGTCAGGTTCTCCGGGCTGGCGACCTCGTGCCGCTCCCACAGTTCGGCAAACTCGGGCGACGCCTTGGTGAGCCGGGAGACCAGGCACTTCCAGGCCGGCTCGGCGACGTGCTCGGCCATGGCGGCGCGGTACTCGGCCACCACTCGGCGCGTGCCTTCGTCCCAGTCGAGCCAGGCCGTCCGGCACGCCGGGTTGGTGAATATGCGCCACAGGGAGTTGCGCTCTTCGAACGGAAGCTGGCCGAGCGGGCCGAGCATGTCCTCGTAGGCCTGGTTGTAGGCCAGGACATCGAAGCGCGCATTGCGGATGCACGCTGGGAAGGGTGCCAGCTGATCCAGCAGCAGGTGCGCTGTCGGCGGCAGCGTCTTGCACTCGCTCTGCCCGTTGCTGTCCGCCGTGTCGGCTAGCCGGAACAGGTGGTCGCGCTCGTGCGGGTCGAGCAGCAGGGTGCGGGCCACCGCGTCGAGCACCTGCGGAGATGCATTGATGTCGCGGCCCTGCTCCAGCCACGTGTACCAGGTGACGCCGACCCCGGCGAGGGTAGCGACCTCTTCGCGGCGCAGGCCAGGGGTGCGGCGCCGCGACGCCGGTGGCATGCCCACCTGCTCGGGCGCGATGCGCTCGCGCCTGCTGCGCAGGAAGGCGGCTAGTTCCTGCCGCCGCCCCGCCGCGGCCTGCCCGCGCCCGATCGTAGCCATCGACGTCGTCTCGGTGGCGCTCACCAGAGTCTGCTCGCTCATGAATACTATTATGGCCTTGGTCAGGTGATGTTGCCAGTTACTGCTGGTACCCGTATAAGCAGGCTCTAGTACCTGGCTAGGTTTCTGCGCGAGTCTAGTGACATGCCTTCCTCAGCACCTGTTTCGACATTGCCTGCTTCGATCCGGGTCACGGCCCCGGGCACCCGCGAACCGCGGACGCTGACGGCCGCCGGCCTGACCGTCATCCTCGTGGGCGTGCTGCTGCCCATGATCGACTTCTTCATCGTGAACGTCGCGCTGCCCACGATCGACACCGACCTGCGGGCCAGCCAGCCGCTGCTCGAGCTGGTGGTCTCCGGCTACGCCACCGCCTACGCCCTGCTCCTGGTCCTCGGCGGCCGCCTCGGCGACAGCCTCGGTCGCAAGCGGCTGTTCCTGGCCGGCATGGCCGCGTTCACCGCGACGTCACTGGCGTGCGGCCTCGCGCCGACGGCCACGTTCCTGGTGTTCGGCCGGGTGGCCCAGGGCGCCTCGGCGGCCATGATGGTCCCGCAGGTGCTGGCGACCATCCAGGCCGCCACCAGTGGTGAGCGGCGCACCCGTGCGCTGGCTCGTTATGGCGCCACCGGCGGCCTGGCCGCCGTGCTGGGCCAGGTACTCGGCGGCCTGCTGGTCTCGGCCAACATCGATGGCCTTGGCTGGCGGCCGATCTTCCTCGTCAACGTCCCGATCGGGCTGGCCGGGCTGGTGCTGGCCAACCGGTACGTGCCCGACACTCGGCACGGAGCGCCTGCGCCCATCGACGGCCCGGGCACGGTCCTGCTCGGTGTCACGCTGCTCGCCGTGCTGGTACCGCTGACAGAAGGACGCTCGCTGGGCTGGCCCGCGTGGACCATAGCGCTGCTGGTGCTGGCGCCTGTCGCAGCGGCTGCGTTCGCCGCCGTCGAGCGGCGGGCTGAGCGGGCCGGTCGCAGTCCGCTGGTGCCCCCATCGCTGCTCCGGCATGCGGGTATGCGCCGCGGTCTCGTGCTGGCGTTGCCGTTCTTCGCCGGATTCGGCGCGTTCATGTTCTGCTACGCGCTTCTGGTGCAGGACGGCCTGCACGCTAGCGCGCTGACCGCGGGACTCGGGCTGGTGCCGATGGCGGCCACGTTCCTGCTCGCGTCGCTGTCCACGTCGAGGCTGCTTGCCCGCTTCGGCGCCAAGGTGCTCTTCGCCGGCGGGCTGCTACAGGCCGTCGGCCTGATCATGCTCGCGCTCACGGTGTACCTGGGCTGGCCGCACCTGG
>DATHQE010000569.1:0-3231 GCA_035483035.1 Streptosporangiaceae bacterium
GTCTTCTGAAGCCAGCCTAATCTTGGGAAAGTGCTTTCCGAAAACTGGCTGCGCGATCCCCGGCGCATGAACGTACGTTCGCACCGAGCCGAACTGAACCCCGAAGGGCGATCATGACGCGCAAGGTCATCAACGTTGCCCTGAACGGGGTCACCGGCCGGATGGGGTATCGCCAGCACCTCGAGCGCTCGCTGCTGAGCATCCGGGCACAGGGCGGCATCACGCTCACGGACGGCACCGCTATCTACCCGGAACCGATCCTGGTCGGGCGGCGGGAAGACCGGCTGCGTGAGATCGCCGAGCAGCACGGGCTCGAGCGCTGGTCGACCAGCCTCGACGAAGTGCTGAGCGACCCGCTGGTCGACGTCTACTTCGATAGTCAGGTCACGAGTGCGCGCGAGGCGAGCCTCGCCATGGCCATCGCGGCGGGCAAGCACGTGTACACGGAGAAGCCCACGGCCAGCACGCTGGCAGGCGCGCTGCGGCTGGCCAGGCAAGCCCGCGAAGCGGGCATCACGAACGGAGTCGTGCAGGACAAGCTGTTCCTGCCCGGCATGATCAAGCTGCGCCGGCTGGTCCGGTCCGGATTTTTCGGCCGCGTGCTGTCGGCCCGGCTGGAGTTCGGTTACTGGGTGTTCGAGGGCGACGAGATCGCCGCGCAGCGGCCGTCGTGGAACTACCGAGCTGAAGCCGGCGGCGGGATCGTGCTCGACATGTTCCCGCACTGGCAGTACCTGCTCGAGGACCTCTTCGGCCCGATGAGCGCGGTGTACTCCCGGTCCACCACGCACGTGCCGCAGCGGTGGGACGAGTCGGGACGGCAGTACGACGTCACCGCGGACGACGCGGCCTACGCGGTCGTGGAGTTCGAGTCTGGCGTGTTCGCCTCGGTCAACTCGTCGTGGGCCGTCCGGGTGAATCGGCGGGAGCTCGTCGAGCTGCAGGTCGACGGCACGCACGGCAGCGCGGTAGCGGGGCTGCGCAGCTGCGCAATCCAGCACCGTGTCTCGACGCCGATGCCAGTCTGGAATCCGGACCTGCCCGACCCGGTCGATTACCTCGCGCAGTGGACCGACGTGCCCGACAACGAGGCGGCCGGCAACGGCTTCAAGGTCCAGTGGGAGCTGTTCTTGCGGGCCGCGGCCGAGGGCACCCCGTTCCCGTGGGATCTCGCCGAAGGTGCGAAGGGCGTTCAGCTTGCCGGTCTCGCTCAGCAGTCCTCCGCGCAGGGTCGTCGCCTCACCGTGCCGCCGCTTGAGATCTGAGATGAGCGCTCAGATCAAACTCCCCGGCCGCGCGGCGCCGGTTGACGTCCCGGCCCCGGCCTGGGTGGCTGGGTATCCGCCGCCGGTGCGGCGGAGCGTCTATGCCGCGGCGCACGTTGCCGCTCACCCCGACGGCAGCATCGACTGGGACTCCACCCTGCGGTTCCGGGAGCACCTCTGGCGGTACGGGTTCGGGGTGGCAGAGGCCATGGATACCGCCCAGCGCGGCACGGGGCTGACGTTCGGTCAGGCGCGCGAGCTGATCCGCAGGTCGTCGGCGCGGGCTGCGAATCTCGGCACGCAGATCGCCAGCGGCGCTGGCACCGATCAGCTGGCCGCTGGAGCGCATCCGCTGGCCGCCATCGTCGATGCGTACGCGGAGCAGGTCGACTTCGTGCAGGCCGCAGGGTCGCAGGTCATTGTCATGGCGAGCCGCGCACTCGCAGCCAGTGCGCGGTCGGCCGATGACTATCTCGACGTCTACCGGCGGGTGCTGAGTGTCGCGAACCGGCCCGTGCTGCTGCACTGGCTCGGCGCGGCGTTCGACCCGGCACTGCGCGGCTACTGGGGCAGCGAGGACCTCGCGGCGGCAGCGGACACGGTCGTCCAGCTCATCGAGCGCGCGGAGGGCATGGTGGCCGGCATCAAGCTGTCCGTGCTCGACGCCCGACACGAGCGAGCGCTGCGCCGCAGGCTGCCGTCCGGCGTCCGGCTGTATACCGGTGACGACCTCAACTACGCCGAGCTGATCCGCGGCGACGATGCCGACGGCGGGCACAGCGACGCGCTGCTTGGCGCATTCGCCGCGATCGCCGCCCCGGCGGCCGCCGCCCTGCACGCCCTCGACCATGGCGACCTCGCGGGCTACGACGCGGCGATGGCGCCAACGGTGGCGCTGAGCAGGCTGATCTTCGCCGAGCCGACCTACGACTACAAGGTCGGCGTAGCGTTCGTGGCCTGGCTGAATGGCTTCCAGCCGCACTTCGCGATGCTGGCGGGCCAGCAGGAACGGCGCTCTGCCGAGCACCTGATCGGCGTCTTCGAGCTGGCCGCTGCCGCCGGCGCGCTGCGAGATCCGGAGCTAGCCGTCGTCCGGATGTCGGCGTATCTCGCCTGCGCTCCGCCAGCCTGACCACCGGGAGGAACGTCATCGACCCCAGCAGGCTCTCGCTCAACCAGGCAACGGTGCAGAACCTCGGTGCGCTAGACGCCATCGACCTGTGCGTCCGACATGACATCGGCGCCATCGGCCTGTGGCGCGACAAGGTCGCCCAGGCCGGCCTGACGGCGACAGCCGCCGCGGCACGCGCCGGCGGCCTGCATGTCTCGAGCCTGTGCCGGGGCGGATTCTTTACCCACGCGGACGCCGCCCGGCGCGCGGCCGCTGCGGCCGACAACCGGGCAGCCGTGCTGGAAGCGGCCGCCCTCGGGGCAGGTGCGCTGATCCTGGTGGCAGGCGGCCTGGTGCCCGGCAGCAAGGACCTGCCGCTTGCGCGGCGGATGATCGGCGACGCGGTGGCTGATCTGGTCCCGTTCGCCGAGCAGGCCGGCGTCAGGCTGGGCATCGAGGCGCTGCATCCGATGTTCTGCGCGGACCGGTGCGCGATCTCGCGGCTCGGCGAGGCCGTCGAGCTGGCTGCCCAGTTTCCGGCCGACGTTGTCGGGGTGGTCGTGGACACCTACCACGTCTGGTGGGATGCGCAGCTGGCGGCGGACATTAGCCGGGCGGCCGGGCGGATCGTCAGCTACCAGCTGTGCGACTGGGTACTGCCGCTACCGCAAGACGTGCTGCTTGGCCGAGGTCACCTTGGTGACGGATACATCGATCTGCGCGCCATTACCGCGATGGTGCTGGCGACTGGCTACACCGGCTTTGCCGAGGTGGAGATCTTCAGCCAGGAGATCTGGGCCGCGCCGGCTGATGAGACCGTGACGATCGTCAAGAGCCGGTTCGCCGACCTGGCCG
>DATHQE010000570.1:0-2922 GCA_035483035.1 Streptosporangiaceae bacterium
CTACCTGTACCCGTACGCGTTCAATATCAGCGACTTCGAGCCGATCGTGAAGCGGACGCACGCGCCGCCGCCCGTGCACCAGACGTTCGAGGGGCCGAACTTCGTGATCTGCTCGTTCTGCCCGCGGCCGTTCGACTTCGATCCGGAGGCAGTGCCGATCCCGTACAACCACCACAACGTCGACTCCGACGAGATGATGTATTACGTCGCCGGCGACTACTCGGCACGCCAGGGCTCCGGCGTCGGCCTGGGCTCGATCACCTTGCACCCGTCCGGGTTCACCCACGGGCCGCAGCCAGGCGCGGTTGAAGCTGTCATCGCGGGCCTCGCCGCGGGCAAGACGACGACTGACGAGACCGCGGTCATGATCGACACGTTCCGGCCACTGCACTTGGCGGGAGGCGCCCGCGTGGCCGAGGATCCCGAGTACGCCTGGAGCTGGGCCAGCGCAGCGCGGCGGGACCGCCGTTAGCCGCAGGTGGCCGGGGCTGGCCGACTGAGGGGCGCGCGGCCGATCGCCGCCAGCACCATGTCGATCACCGCCGGGCTGCTGGGGAGCTCGGTGTGGCTCAGCTTGAGCGCGGGGCAGACGGTCTGCACAGGCACGTCTATAGCGCCAGGCAGCCGCGCGGAGTCAGGCGGCGAGACGACGAGGTCGTCGGTGCTCCACAGCGACAGCCACGGCGGTAGCCCGGCCGGACTGGCCACGTCGAGGCTGCCGAGCAGCGAGCTGCCCGGCACGAGCTGCCGGCAGGCAGCTGGGCACTGGCCCGGCAGGAGCTCGCTGGCGATCGCCGCCAGCTGCGTGCCGTGGAACGGCGAGCCGAGCGTAATGATCCGCCTGGCGCTGGCGGCGCCGTCGTCATGCCGTGCCCACAGCAGCGCCACCACGCCGCCAGCGGAGTATCCGATGACATCGACCGATGGAGCGCCGCGCCGGAGGGCGCGGTCGACGGCAGCATTGAGCACGGCGGCGTCCGCGACGAGGCTCCCGGTGCCGGCCCCTGGCAGCTGCAGCACCGTGGCGGGCCGGCCGCTGGCGCGTATCCGGCCCGCGAGCACATTCAGCGAGCCGGTATCGCCGCCATAGCCAGGCACGAGCAAGACCGGTCCGGGCCGGTCCTGGGCCGGGCCCGCTGGGTGCGCTGGTCGCGCGTGGCGCGCCGGCCGGGCCGCCTGCGCCTGATGCTGCGGCCGAGCCGGGGAAGCGGCAGTCCCTGATGCGGCCGCGATCCCCGCGCCGGCCGCGCCGAAGACGACCACGAGACTGACGACGGCGCCGGCCAGGCGGCGGCGCCCGGACAGGGCGGCAAACCTCCGGCCGAGCCTGCTGCGCAGTCGCTCGCCGGGCCCGCCCATGCAGTCCACGGTAAGGGACGGGCCGGAGCCAGTCGGCCAGCCCGCGTGCTGGCGCTGGTAGCCGGGTTCGCAATGATGAGGACGCGAGCCAAGCCCAGGGCCAGTCACGGCCGGGTGAACCGACCAGAGGGGAGCACCTCATGACAGGCCTGCCGGAGCGGGCACGAGAGCTCATCGACGGCCCTAACTTCGCGACCGTCTCGACGATCCAGCCGGACGGCGCGCCGCAGGCGAGCGTCGTGTGGGTGAAGCGCGACGGCGACGACGTGCTGTACTCGACGGTCAAGCACAGGCGCAAGTACCGGAACCTGCTGGCAGACCCGCGCACCAGCCTGGTGATTTTCGAGGCCGCTAACCCGTACGAGTACCTCGAGATCCGCGGCACCGTGACGGTCACCGATGACCCGGACGGGTTGCTGATCGAGGAGCTTGCCCAGAAGTACACC
This sequence comes from Streptosporangiaceae bacterium, assembly GCA_035483035.1. Taxonomy (GTDB): domain Bacteria; phylum Actinomycetota; class Actinomycetes; order Streptosporangiales; family Streptosporangiaceae; genus JAJYUU01. The sequence continues at coordinate 1,806 of DATHQE010000570.1, forward strand.
GGCGAGGCCTTCCAGGATGCGCCGGGCAATCAGCGGGTGATCGTCCGGGTGAGCCCTTCCCACGTCGTCATCGGCAGCTGAGTCGGCACGCCCTGTACCAGCCAGCACGGGGCTGGGCCGCGCGCATCCCGTAACCTTGGCGCGTGACGCTTCGCCTGCATGACACCGCTACGCGCTCAGTGCGCGAGTTCTCCCCGCTCCAGCCAGGGAAGGTCTCGCTGTACCTGTGTGGCGCCACGGTGCAGGCGCCACCACATATCGGGCATATCAGGTCCGGCGTCAATTTCGACATCTTGGTCCGATGGCTGCGGGCGTCCGCTTACGAGGTGACGTACTGCCGGAACGTCACTGACATCGACGACAAGATCCTGCGCACCGCCGCGCAGGAGGGGGTCCAGTGGTGGGCGGTCGCCGAGCGCAACCAGCGCGCCTTCACGCGCGCCTACGATGCGCTCGGCTGCGAGCCGCCGGACGTGGAGCCGCGCGCGACCGGCCACATTCCCGAGATGATCGTCCTCATGCAACGGCTGATCGACGCTGGCCACGCGTACGCGTCGCAGGGCGACGTGTATTTCGATGTCAGCTCCCTGCCTGAGTACGGCTCGCTGTCAGGCCAGCGGCTCGATCACATGCGCGCGGCCGGTGACACCGACGACGAAACCGCCAAGCGCGACCCGCGCGACTTCGCCTTGTGGAAGGGCGCCAAGCCGGGAGAGCCGACGTGGCCCACGCCGTGGGGTCCCGGTCGGCCCGGCTGGCACCTGGAATGCTCGGCGATGTCGACCAAGTACCTAGGCCCGACGTTCGACATCCACGGCGGCGGCCTGGACCTGATCTTTCCGCATCACGAGAACGAGCTGGCCCAGTCGCATGCCGCCGGGGACGGATTCGCGCGGTACTGGGTGCACAACGGTCTAGTCCGGATCGGCGGCGAGAAGATGAGCAAGTCGCTCGGCAACTCCCTGCTGGTCGATGCCATGATCAGCCGGGTCCGGCCGGTCGAGCTGCGCTACTACCTGGGCCAGGCGCATTACCGCTCGGACTTCGACTACTCCGCTGAAGCCCTCGCCGAGGCCGTGACGGCCTACCGGCGGCTGGAGGGCTTCGTCATCAGGGC
>DATHQE010000571.1:0-3767 GCA_035483035.1 Streptosporangiaceae bacterium
GCGTTGTTCATGATCGACGGCCTGCTGTGCTCGCCGACGACTTCGAGGGTGAGGCCCTGTGGATCTTGTTGCTAGGCCCTCACCTGCACAAACTCGGTGTCCGAGGGGGGACTTGAACCCCCATGCCCTTTTGGGGCACTAGCACCTCAAGCTAGCGCGTCTGCCTATTCCGCCACCCGGACGTGGCTCTGCTCAGCAAGCTGAGCCGGCCTCACGATAGCAAATCCGGGCACCATCCGGCGACGGGGCCGAGTTCGTCCCACCTTGGCAGCGAGCAGCCAGGCGGCAATCTTTGGCCGGATGGCAGCTCCGCGCCGGGGTACAGAAGGTGCAACGATGGCGAGATGAGCGACAGCATCCCAGCCCGAAGCACGCATGGCACCGCAGCGCAAGACGAGGTGGCCGCGCTGGCAAGCGACCTGATCAGGATCGACACGAGCAATCCTGGCGACCACTCCGGACCGGGCGAACGTGCCGCCGCCGAGCATGTCGCTGGACTCCTCGCCGAGGCGGGGCTTGAGCCCGCCGTCCTCGAATCGCACGGCAGGCGGGCGAGCGTGGTGGCGCGGATCGAGGGCACAGACCCGAGTCGGCCCGCCCTGCTGATCCACGGTCACCTGGACGTGGTCCCGGCCGACGCGGCCGACTGGCGAGTGCACCCGTTCTCCGGCGAGATCGCCGAGGACTGCGTCTGGGGCCGCGGCGCCGTCGACATGAAGGACATGGACGCCATGATCCTGGCTGTACTGCGCCAGCGCCTGGCCCAGGGCCGACGGCCGCCGCGCGACGTCGTCGTCGCGTTCCTCGCCGACGAGGAGGCCGGCGGCAGCTGGGGTGCCCGCTGGCTAGTCGACAATCACGCTGATCTCTTCGAAGGCGTGACCGAAGCGATCGGCGAGGTCGGCGGCTTCAGCGTGACGATCGGGGGCAAGCGCCTGTACCTGCTCCAGACTGCCGAGAAAGGCATGGCCTGGATGCGGCTGTCCGCCCAGGGGACGGCCGGCCACGGCTCCATGATCAACGCCGACAACGCGGTCACCGACGTCGCCGAGGCCGTCGCACGCATCGGCCGGTACGACTGGCCGGTCCGGGAGACCGAAGCGGCCTTCGCCTTCGCTAGGGAAGCCAGTCACGCCCTTGGCATCGACTTCGACCCGAAGGATCCGGCCGCTGTGCTCGGCAAGCTCGGGCCGATCGCCAAAATGGTCGGCGCGACCCTCACCAACACCGCGAATCCGACGATGCTGTCGGCCGGATACAAGGTCAACGTCGTCCCCCAGGTGGCCACTGCCCAGGTCGACGGGCGCTTCCTGCCCGGCTACGAAGACGAGTTCTTCCGTGAGGTCGACGGCCTGATCGGGCCCGGCGTCAAGCGCGACCAGGTGCACCATGACATCGCGGTCGAGACGACGTTCGACGGCGACCTCGTCAGCGCGATGGGCCAGGCGCTGGCTGCTGAGGATCCTGACGGGCGGATGGTGCCGTACTGCCTGTCCGGCGGCACGGATGCCAAGTCCTTCTCCCGGCTGGGCATCCGCTGCTTCGGCTTTACCCCGCTCCGGCTGCCGCCGGAACTGGATTTCGCGGGCATGTTCCATGGCGTCGATGAGCGCGTCCCGGTGGCGGCGCTGCAGTTCGGAGTGCGCGTGCTGGACAATTTTCTTGATCTTTGTTAGCCATTAGCCCAGGTCAGCGCAACATTACCGGTCTCGTAGGTTGAGCGCGGATGAGTCCGGATGTAGGAGTCGTTTCGTTTATCGGTGCATGCACGATGAGTAGTGCTATCGTGACTCATTGTGCGGGGCTGATATCCCCGGGGCGCCACCCCCTTCCACAGCAGCGCCCTGGTCAGCGGTTTCGCGCCCTGGCGGGTCATCGGGACGACATCTCTTTGGCCATCGCCAGCTGGCCGACAAGGAGGGTGGCCTGTGTTGCCGGAACAGGGTCGAAGCCGGGCACTGCCGGTCCGCAGCCGCGCAAGCTCGCGGCGGCACGGCACCGCGCCCAGCAGCGCGCGGACCGGGCGTCCTGGCTACCGGACCCTCTCGGCCAGCTGCGGGTACTCGCCCGCTCCGGTGGCCACGGTCGACATCGCTTTATTGGGCGACCGGCCGTGGCCACCACCTGCCCCACTCCGGGCTGATCCCGGCACCGCCTGATTCCACCTGTAATGCCCGCGTTTGCCAGCGGCAGCGGCCTGAGTTCCGGCGGGCTGCTTCCCGTGTTTCTGAGCGCTAACGAAGAGAAAAGGAAAGCCAGTGAGTGGATTTGCTGTCCTCGCGGCCAAGGAGGTCGCGGTGGCCTCAGGCCTCGGCACCAGCGTGCTGCCGACCATTGCGCCCAGCGTCATCGACGGGTTCGCCGCCGGAACGCTGTTATCCGCACTGTGTGTCCTGCTGGTCATGGCGCCGCGGCGAGGCCTTCGCCGGCGCCGTGCACGGGCCAGGAGCGGCATCCGGGCGAGCATGCCGCGCAAAGCCGCGACGCCTGATTTGTCGGGCAATTCGGCGGCGGGGCGAGCCCGGCTAGCGGCCGGGGCGATCTCCGACCCGCTCGCCGACGAGTCGGCCGAAGTCGTGATCTCCCTGGCGGACACTCACGAGTGGGCGCAACTGTCCGGCCGCGCAAGCAGCGGTAACCCGACCAGGCACGAGCTGCCAGGCTCGGACATGCCGCAGCGGCGTCCGGAGGCGAAGCGCGGTTCTGGTCGGCACGCTGCGCCGCCGGTCGGCGTGGGCAGCAGGGTCGCCAGCAAGCTTGTGCCGCATGCCCTGGCGGCCCGCGACTAGTACCCGAGCGACGGCGGCGTTCGCCTGCTAGCTCCCGAACGGCCCGCCGGCTGACTCCGGCGGGCCCTGCTGGTCAGCGGGCTCGGCAAGATAGTCCCGGCCGTGGCGGGCGGCCTTGCCCTGGCCTTCGCGCCCGAAGCCTCGCCGCCCGGCCGGAGGCCAAGCCGCCATGCCGAGCTGGACCCTGGCCTGCCTGATGACGAGCCGACGTAGCGTAGCCTTGCGGCTGCCGTCCGGATACAAGCGAAGCCTGGACAGTTCCCAGTTGCCGTACTCGGCATGATCGGTAAGAATCCGACGCGCTGCATCCCGCGAGGTGCCGCGCGGCAAATAGAGCATCAGGTACGAGTACTCCGCCATCAACTTATTGTGCGCGCTGGGCGGGATGGTTCAATCGGCTTGAGGGAATCCACAGCGCAGGTTGCGGGAACACGCTGACGCCGGCGGCGAGTTAACGTCCTGGAGAGGGAACGGGGTCGTCTTGGATCGGGCCGCATGCCCGGCCGATGCCGTGCCCTAGTAAGAAAGGCCACAGCGCCCGGTCGTCGCAGTCTTAGCTGCGGTAGCCTCCTGGGCGACTGCTGGATGTAGAGGTGGGAAAACGTGGCAGCAGGGACCGAGGAGACCGCCGAGAGCTCGAAGGCCGGGGCCAACGGCGGTAACAAGCTGGTCATCGTCGAGTCGCCAAGGAAGGCGCGGACGATCGCTGGCTTCCTCGGCAAGGGTTATACGGTCGAGTCGAGCATCGGCCACATTCGGGATATGCCCGACAAGGCCGCTGAGATACCGACCAAATATCGCGGCGAAGCGTGGGCGCGCCTCGGCGTCGACGTCGACCACGACTTCGAGCCGCTCTACGTCGTCAATTCAGACAAGAAGCAGCAGGTCTCCAAGCTCAAGCAACTGCTGAAGAACGCCGACGAGCTCTTGCTCGCCACTGATGAGGACCGCGAGGGCGAGGCCATCGCCTGGCACCTG
>DATHQE010000572.1:0-19698 GCA_035483035.1 Streptosporangiaceae bacterium
GACTAAGGAGCACCTGGGCGGGTTCGCGGTCGTCGATGTGGCCGACGATGCGGCGGCGCGGTACTGGGCCGGCCGGATCGCGGTCGCGGTCGGCTGGCCGCAGGAGGTGCACCGCTTCCCGCATCGCATACCGCTGAGCGCTGACTCCCAGTCCGACGCCTCGTCTTAACTCCGTCAGTCCCTAGGTGTCCGCCAGGTGGTCAGCAAGGATTTTCTGGATGACGTCCATGGTGAAGGCGGCTCCTTGTGCGTCGTGTTCCAGGGCGGCCGACAGGACCTTCATCGCTTTCCAGATTGCCCAGCCGCGGCCCCTCACCCAGGTAGCCGAGTCCACCGGCAGCCGTTCCCTGAAGACCCGGCTGCTCTCGCCAGACAGGAACGTCCAGGCAATCGTGGTGTCACAGGCGGGGTCGCCCACGCCGCAGGTGCCGAAGTCCAGGACGGCGCTGAGCCGTCCGTCGGCGAGGAGCAGGTTGCCGGGCTGCGCGTCGCCGTGGAACCAGACCGGGCTGCCGTGCCAGGCGGTCTCGAGCGCAGCCTGCCAGACCTCGGCGGCAAGCGCGGTGTCGATGTGACCCGTCAGGGCTTCAAGCTGTTCGCGCGTCTCGCGGTCGTAGACGGTCAGCGGACCGCCGCGAAAGAAGTTGTGCGTGCCCGGCGCCGGCCCGCCGGCCGGGTCAATCTTGTAGAGGGCGGCGAGGAAGTCGGCGAGGTCGGCGGCAAATCGCGGCAGGTCCTCGACCGTCTCACTGGTCACTGACGTGCCGTCGATCCAGCGGTAGACCGACCACGGCCATGGGAAGCCGGAGGCCGGTGCACCCATCGCCAGCGGCTGCGGCACGGGCAGTGGCAGCTGGGGAGCGAGGATCGGCAGCCAGTGCTGCTCCTTGGCGACTGCCTCAACGTAATGCCTGGCACTGGGCAGCCGAACGGACATCGTGTCGCCCAGACGGAACGTCGCGTTGTCCCAGCCGTCGACCTCGACGGGCCGGACCGGCAGCTGCGCCCACTCCGGGAACTGGGTCCTGACCAGCCGCGATACCAGGCCGATCGTGATATCCGCCTTGCGCATCAGGGCATGGTGACACGCCTGGCGCCACGCGGGCGACAGATTTCTTGGTAGGCCGACTGGATAGGATGCATAGGTGACCAGCAGACCCGCTGAGACCCAGCGCCTGCGGGACCTCGCCGGTCTGCGCCGGGTCCGGGACCGGATCGACCGGGAGTACGCGCAGCCGCTGGACGTCGAGGCACTCGCCCGCGGTGCGCACGTGTCCGCCGGGCACCTCAGCCGCGAGTTCCGGCTGGCCTACGGCGAGTCTCCGTATAGCTACCTAATGACGCGGCGGATCGAGCGCGCGATGGCGCTGCTGCGTCGTGGCGACCTCAGCGTCACCGAGGTGTGCTTCGCGGTCGGCTGCTCGTCGCTGGGCACCTTCAGTACTCGCTTCACCGAGCTGGTCGGTATGCCGCCCAGCGCCTACCGGCGCCTGGCGGCGAGCGGGACGGCGGGGATTCCTTCCTGCGTGGCGAAACAGGTCACCAGACCGATCAGGAATCGAGAAGCGCCGCTCAGCGAGGCGCAGCTAGCGTGACCGTCATGGACCTCGAGGACCGCGACGACGTGAGCTAGGTCGGCTTCGCTGGATCACCGGGGTGCCCGTACGTCTGTTAAGCGTGACAATCCACCGGGTCGATGTGACCCAAGGACTTAGGAGTGACCATGACCGACTCTCCCACCCAGGGAATTAAGACCGTGCTGCATCCCGTGACCGACCTGGCGGCGGCTAAGCCCGTGTACGCCGCTCTGCTCGGCGTGCCGCCGCAGAACGACGAGTCCTACTACGTTGGCTTCGAGGTCGCCGGCCAGCACATCGGGCTGGTGCCGGGCGGCGCATCGCAGGGCATGACGTCGCCGGTGGCCTACTGGCACGTGGCGGACATCGAGGCGAAACTCGCCGAAGTGACCGCCGCAGGTGCCACCGTCAAGGATCCTGTGCGCGACGTCGGTGCCGGCCGCCTGGTGGCATCCGTCACCGACCCCGATGGCAACGTGCTCGGGCTGCTTCAGGACCCGTGAGGGCCGGCTCCGCTACGGCCGGCGGAGGTTGCGAAGGCGGCCACGTCTGACAGATGGAGACACGATGAGCATGGCCACGAGGCCGGACACGGTGTCAGCTGCGCTGCCCGTGGCCGACCGCCACGACCTGATCCGCGTCCACGGCGCGCGCGTCAACAACCTCAAGGACGTCAGCGTCGAGATCCCGAAGCGCCGGCTGACGGTGTTCACCGGCGTGTCCGGCTCCGGCAAGAGCTCGCTGGTGTTCGGCACGATCGCCGCCGAGTCCCAGCGGATGATCAACGAGACGTACAGCGCCTTCGTGCAGGGCTTCATGCCGACGCTGGCGCGGCCCGAGGTCGATGTGCTCGAAGGGCTGACCACCGCGATCATCGTCGACCAGCAGCGGATGGGTGCCGACCCGCGCTCGACGGTTGGCACCGCCACCGACGCCAACGCGATGCTGCGCATCCTCTTCAGCCGGCTCGGGCAGCCGCATATCGGCTCGCCCAAGGCGTTCTCCTTCAATATCGCCTCAATCAGCGGTGCCGGTGCCGTCGCCTTCGAACGCGGCGGGAAGACCGTGAAGGAGCGGCGCAGCTTCAGCATCACCGGTGGCATGTGCCCGCGCTGCGAAGGCCGCGGCACGGTCTCCGATATCGACCTCACGCAGCTGTTCGACGACTCCAAATCGCTCGCTGAGGGCGCGATTACCGTTCCCGGCTACAAGGGCGGCGGCTGGAACTCGCGGCTCTACAGTGAGTCGGGCTTCGTCGACCCCGACAAGCCGATCCGCAGGTACACCAAGAAGGAACTGGACGACTTCCTGCGCCACGAGCCAGTCAGAATGAAGATCGCGGGCATCAACATGACCTACGAGGGGCTGATCCCGCGTATCCAGAGGTCGATGCTGTCCAAGGACAAGGAGGCAATGCAGCCGCACGTTCGAGAGTTCGTGGACCGCGCGGTCACCTTCACTACCTGCCCGGAGTGCGGCGGCACCCGGCTTACCGAAGCGGCCAGGTCCTCGCGGATCAGGGGCACCAACATCGCCGAGGCGTGCGCCTTGCAGATCAGCGACCTGGCCGACTGGGTCAGCGGCCTCGACGAGCCGTCGGTGGCACCGCTGCTCGGCGCGCTCAGCCAGACCCTTGACTCATTCGTGGAGATCGGGCTTGGCTACCTCAGCCTCGACCGCCCGTCGGGCACGCTCTCGGGCGGCGAGGCGCAGCGAACCAAAATGATCCGGCAGCTGAGCTCGTCGCTGACCGACGTGACCTACGTCTTCGACGAGCCGACGATCGGGCTACACCCGCACGACATTCAGCGGATGAACGACCTGCTGCTGCGGTTGCGCGACAAGGGCAACACGGTGCTCGTCGTGGAGCACAAGCCCGAGGCGATCGCGATCGCCGACCACGTAGTGGACCTCGGCCCGCGCGCCGGCACCGACGGCGGCGAGGTGGTGTTCGAGGGCACCGTCGAGGAGCTGCGAGCTAGCGGCACCATCACCGGCCGCCATCTCGACGACCGAGCAGCCGTGAAGCAGACGGTCCGCAGGCCCGTCGGCGCGCTGGAGATCCGCGGGGCGACGACGCACAACCTCTGCGACGTCGACGTCGACATCCCGCTGGGCGTGCTTGTCGTCATCACGGGCGTCGCCGGCTCCGGCAAGAGCTCGCTCGTGCAGGGCTCGGTCTCCGGCCGCGAGGGGGTGGTGACCATCGACCAGGGCGCGATCCGCGGCTCGCGACGCAGCAACCCGGCGACGTACACCGGGCTGCTCGACCCGATCCGCACTGCGTTCGCCAGGGCCAACGGCGTGAAGCCAGCGCTGTTCAGCGCCAACTCCGAGGGTGCGTGCCCCAGCTGCAACGGCGCCGGCGTCATCTACACCGACCTGGCGATGATGGCCGGCGTCGCCACCACCTGCGAGGAGTGCGAGGGCAAGCGCTTCGAGGCATCCGTGCTGGACTACCACCTGGGCGGCCGCGATATCAGCGAGGTGCTCGCGATGCCGGTGACGCAGGCGCAGGAGTTCTTCACCGACGGCGAGGCGCGCACGCCGGCCGCCCACGCCATCCTCGGCCGGCTCGCCGACGTTGGGCTCGGCTACCTCACCCTCGGCCAGCCGCTCACGACGCTATCCGGCGGCGAGCGGCAGCGGCTCAAGCTCGCCACCCACATGGCTGAGAAAGGCGGCGTCTATTTGCTCGACGAGCCGACCGCGGGCCTTCACCTGGCTGACGTCGAGGAGCTGCTCGGCTTGCTCGACCGGCTCGTCGATGCCGGTAAGTCTGTTGTCGTCATCGAGCACCACCAGGCGGTCATGGCGCATGCCGACTGGATCATTGACCTCGGACCCGGCGCCGGCCACGACGGCGGCCGGGTCGTCTTCGAGGGGACACCCGCCGATCTGGTGGCGGCGCGCTCCACCCTTACCGGCGAGCACCTCGCGGCGTACGTCGCCAGCTAACCGGGCGAGTCACAACGAAGCAGGCATATCGGCTGTGCTGGCGCGGCTGGCGAGGCGGCCGGCGGTAGCGTGTGTATCGGCTCCGCGAGAAGTGACAGCCGACGCTACGGGGAGGTCCTTGCCATGGCGCCAGACTGGCTGACCGCCGTTGCGTGGGCCTACCTGTCGGTATGTTTTGCCTGCGCGGCCGCAATCGCGTACGACATCGCCGGCAACCACCGCCGCCAGCCGATGGGCGTGATGAACGCGGTCTACCCGATCACCGCCCTGTATCTCGGTCCGTTCGCGCTCGCGTTCTACTGGCGGTGGGGACGAGCCGCCCGCCTGACGACGCCAACGGCACACACGGCCATAGAGCGGGCAGGGGAGTCCCAGATGGCGCTGGCACCCGCCGCCGTCAGTTCGTGGCCAGCTGCCCCTGCTGAGGTCGCCGAGCCGGGCAAGCAGGGCAAGCCAGACGAGCCGGGCAAGCCAGGCGAGGCGGGCAAGCCACGGTGGGTCATGATGGCGACCGAGGTGAGCCACTGCGGTGCGGGATGTTCCCTCGGTGACGTGATCTCCGAGTTCGCCATCTTCGGGCTAGGTCTCACCATCGCTGGCGCTACCCTGTGGGCCGAATACATCGGCGACTACATTCTGGCCCTCGCGCTCGGCATCGCCTTTCAGTACTTCGCGATCGCGCCGATGCGCGGCCTTGGCATCAGGGACGGCCTGAAGGCGGCAACCAAGGCAGACTTCATCTCGCTGAGCGCTTTCGAGATCGGTCTTTTCGGCTGGATGGCCATCATGACGTTCGTGCTGTTCCCGGCACCGCACCAGCTGATGCCAAGCTCTGCTGCCTTCTGGTTTCTCATGCAGATCGGCATGATCATCGGTTTCTCGACGTCGTGGCCGGCGAACGTCTGGCTTGTCAACCGGGGTATCAAGGTGCCCATGTAGGTCACCGAGCTGGTGACCGCCGGGCCCCTCAATCGAGCCGCCGGGCTGCCACCGTCCCTGACCTGCGTAGACTCCGCTGGCCCTGAGGCCGAGTCAATGCGAAGATGGGGTCATGAGCGATGGCAGGGACACCGAGCTAGCCGACACCCTGGCCGAGGTGGGCAGGAAAGTCGGGCAGGCCATCACCGACGCGCTTGAGCGCATGCGGCCGGCTTCCGATGCGGTAGCCGAGGTCTTCCGCCGCCCCGAGGTCCAGTCGCTCATCCAGCGTGCAGACAAGGCGCTGCGGCGCAGGCCGTGCCTGTGCTTCTGCCTGCATGCCCATCCAGATGATCGATCCATCTGCGAGACGTTCGACGCGGTTGTCACCGGCCAGCACAGCTCTGACCTGCTCGGCGACATCCAGGTACCGCTCTGCGCCCCGTGCGCGGCAGCGCGGGCAGCCCGCGAATTCTCTGGCTGACCGGACCTACATGTTGTGCATCTGCAGATAGCGCTGGATGTCCTTCTTGCTGACGAGCAGGATCGCGCCGACGGCGACGACCCCGGTGGCTGCGGTCCACTTCCACAACTTCATTGCGCCCCCTGATGAGCCTGGCGGAGCCTCGCGCCCGCGCCAGGCTTGATGCCCCCGTCGTCAGCTGGTAGCGGCCTCGCCTCGCATCATCAGCCTGCTACCGCGTGGCGGGGTCCGCTCAAGCGCCGATCTCCTTCGATCATTACCCATGCGGCCGGGCAGTCAACTCAGACCGGCCACTGTTCCTGGCGGTATCCCATGTCCCAGAACATCCACTCGTAGCGCGTCGTCGCGCGGAAATGCCGGCGCACCCGATCCCGCTCCGCCGGGGCGAGGCTCGGACCAAGCTGGTCGGCAACAGCGATCACTTCCAGCGCTTCGGCGCCGAACTCCTCGGCGCCGTAAGTATCGATCCACTTCTGGTAACGGGGGTCGGGCGAGCCCTGAGCGAGCAGGTGCTTGCCCACCTCCCAGTAGATCCAGTAGCACGGCAGCACGGCGCCGACGCCCTCGGCGAACGAGCCGCCGCGGACGGCGGCCAGCAGGTAGCTCGTGTAGGCGAGCGTCGTCGGGGCTTCTTCAGCCCCGGCCAGGGTCGCGACATCGATGCCGAGGTCAGGTAGCAACGACTTATGCAGGCTCATCTCGACGTCGACGATGCCGGCCGCATGCCGGGCGAACATTTCCGTCCCCGCGGTGTCGGGTGCGCGGCTCGCGACCGCCGCGAGGGCCTGGGCGTACCACCGCAGGTACAGCGCGTCCTGGACGACGTAGAAAGTGAACGCCTCCGGGGGCAGGCTCCCGTCGGTCAGCCCGCGGACGAACGGATGCGCGAGGATGGCGGCGTAGGTGTCGGCGGTGCTGTCCCACAGCTCAGCGCTGAAGCTGTCGCCCATCGTGTTGCTCTCCTGGTCTGGCGTCGACTTGGCTGTCAGGCAGGCGCAGCTTATCGTGACATGTCTGCAGGGCGAGGTCATGTCCGTGCGTCGGGAGGCCGGTCTCGCGGCGCTTGGGTACGCCGATTAGCCCGGTCGCGAGCCCGGCCAGCACGACGCCGATCCCGGCCCACATGAGCGGGCTGGGCGCGCGACTGCCAGCCGCTATTCCGGTCAGCGCAGCCGACACTGGCGCGATGCCGGTCAGCAGGCCGACTCGCCCTGGCCCGAGCGCCGCTACCGTCGAGTACCAGAGTACGAACGCCACCACCGTCACCGCCACCGCGAGGTACGCGATCGCGCCGAGATCGGCTGCCGACAGCCGGCTCACGGCTGCCGGACCTTCGCCTAGCAAAGCAAGCACGGTGAACATGGCCGCGCCGAGCCACACGGAGTGGACCGAGACTCCCCAGGCTCCGTGCCGTCCAAGTACGGGGACAGCCAGCAGCGTAAATGCCGCCTCGGTGGCGAGCGCCACGACGGCCCAGGCGATGCCCGCGAGGTCGCCGTGCCCGGCACCCTCAACGAGGACCGCGCCGCTCGTCACCACGATGGCGGCCACGACGATCTTGCGTTGCGGCGCCTGCCCCTGCAGCAGCGGCCCGAGTACACCGAGCACCACCGGCGCGCAGGCCACAGCGACGGCGATCATGGCCGGCTGAGCATGCGCGACGCCGCGCACGACGGCGATGTTGAACAGCACTAGGCCAGTCGCAGCGATTCCGGTGAGCCACAGCCACTCGCGGCCGCGCGGCACCACGATGGGGACGCGCAGCCAGCGGGCGAGCGCCACGAGCACGACGGCGGCGACGCTGTAGCGGATGGCTTGCGCGATCAGCAGCGGCGCGGTCGTGAGCGTGGCGGAGACGGCCACGCTGCTGCCGACCAGCACCATGCCGAGGGCGCCGGGGGCGATGGCCCGCGGTCCCGGCTGCGCCGGACCGCGGTTGCTGGCTGGGGTCACGTCATGAGACTCTGCCGGAGTAATGGACCGATGGAAAGGTCCAATGCACACCTAGAAGGCAGGTCCATTATGGGAACGGACTTCCTTCAGCTCGACCGGGCTTCGGCGCCAGCGGGTGGCTTGTCGGACTGGCTGACCAGCCAGCTTCGCGGGGCCATCGCGGACGGCCGGATGCCAGCGGGCACCACGCTGCCGGCCAGCCGGGTGCTGGCCACCGAGCTTGCGGTCTCCCGCGGTGTCGTCACCGAGGCCTACCGGCGCCTTGCCGAGGAAGGGCATGTCGCCGGCCACGGCCGAGCCGGCACCAGGGTGGTCGCCACCCCAGCGGAGGCAGTCCGCGTGCCGCCCGGCTCGCCGGACGGACCCGGCCCGACGATGCCCGCGGCGCTGTCGTGGCCAATGCCGCGCGGAGAGCGACGGACTCCCCATGGCCAGCTGGGCCCTGGCGTCTTCGATGCGCTCAGGGCCAGCGCGTGCCGGGTCGACCTGACTCCAGGGGTACCCGACCTGGCCGCGTTCCCGCGTTCGGCGTGGCTCCGCGCTGAGCGCACGGCGCTGAGCGAGCTGGCGCCGGCCAGCTTCGGGTACGGAGACCCGCGCGGGGCGCCGGCCTTCCGGGTGGCGGTAGCCAACTGGCTGGCGCGTAACCGCGGCATCCGCGTCGCCCCGAGCGAGGTCATCATTACGGCGGGCGTCGCCCAGGCACTGGCGCTGCTTGGACGGTCGCTACGCGAGGCAGGCCTGTCCGAGGTCGCGGTGGAGGACCCTGGCTCACTCGGTGCGCGCCAGCAGCTGCAGAGCTGGGGTCTTGCCACGCCACCAGTGCACGTCGACGACCGTGGCCTGCGAGTAAGTGAGTTGCGAGCGAGCGCCGCGGCCGCCGTCATGATCACCCCAGCGCACCAGTTTCCGATGGGCGTCGTGCTCGACGGTGCGCGACGCCGCGACCTTCGGCAGTGGGCGATGGATGGCGGGCTGGTCATCGAGGACGACTACGACGCCGAGCATCGCTACGACCGGCCGCCGGTGCCTGCCCTGCGAGCAGTGCTGCCCGGCCAGGTCTGTTACGCCGGGAGCGTCTCCAAGCTTCTTGCCCCGGCGCTGCGGGTGGGCTGGCTGCTGGTGCCGCCTGCCTTGCACGAGCCCGTCGTGGCCGCCAAGCGAGACACCGACCTCGGCAACGCCGTCCTGCCGCAGCTCGCGCTGGCCGAGCTGATGGCATCCGGCGACCTGGAACGGCATCACCGGCTCCTCCGCAAGCGGCACGTGCGCCGCCGCGATGCGATGATCCAGGCGGTGCGCGCCTACCTGCCGCAGGCACGCGTGCACGGCGCCGCCGCGGGGCTGCACCTCACGCTGACCTTTACTGACCTTGCGGGCACTGACCTTGGGGGCACTGACCTGGGATCGGGCCGATCGGATGCTGACCTCGCCGCCGCAGCGCTCGAACTCGGGGTGAAGACGCAGCCGCTGTCCTGGCATCGACAGCGGCCAGGGCCGCCGGGCCTGGTACTCGGCTACGCCGCCAGCACTCCGGCCCAGATCGATGACGGCATCGCGGTCATCGCGAAAGTCCTGCGCCCACGGCGCGGACGCTAGCCGGTGCGTCGCCCGGGGGATCAGCGCGGGATCGGCAGAACCTCGCCGTTCCCCGGCAACGTCAGCTGCCGGGCTGCTCGGCGCCCGCGGCACTCGCGCGCCCACGGGGCTCCGCGGCTGTGCGCGTGTCGTCCTCGCCGTCGATCAGGTGGCTGTGGCTGAGCGCGGTGACGCCCGCGACCAGCAGCGCCAGCGCAAGCGCCTCGACGGCGAGGTCACCGGTACCGGCGTCGAAACGCTCGCCGAACAGGAATAGCCCAAGCAGGCTCGCGGCCAGCGGATCCAGGATCGTGAAGCCCGGCTGTGACGCCGCGAGCGGGCCAGCGGCGAGCGCGTGCGAGGCCAGCAAGAGGCTCAGCGCACCGGCGCCGACCAGCACGTAGAGCGACCAGTTAGAGAAGATGGCGCCAGCTCCGGCGCTGAGATGAGAGCTGAACTCCTTGATCACGGCCGCGACGAAGCCCCACGCAACCCCGGTGACCGCGCCGAGCACCGCGGCGCGCTGTGCTGCCGACGCCGCTGATCTGCGGTGCCGGAGCCCGAATGCGGCCGCGAGGCCGACGACCACCACCGCGATTGTCACCAGGCCGGCGAGCACCCAGAGCGTCGCGGGCGCGTGCTGCCGCCCGCCCGACGGCGACGCGGCGAACAAGAAAAGTCCCAGCCCGGCCGACATCGCTGCCGCTGCGAGCCAGTCGCGCCGCCGGACGGTCCGCGAGCTGAGTATCGCCATGTAACCGAACACGAAGAGCAGTTCCAGCGCCAGGATCGGCTGGACGAGCGCGAGCGCGCCGTAGCGCAGGGCCGTTAGCTGGAACACGAAGCCAAGGATCATGCTGGCGATGCCGGCCAGCCAGATCGGACGCCGCGCCAGCCGGAACAGGAGCCAGATGTCGAGCC
This sequence comes from Streptosporangiaceae bacterium, assembly GCA_035483035.1. Lineage (GTDB taxonomy): Bacteria > Actinomycetota > Actinomycetes > Streptosporangiales > Streptosporangiaceae > JAJYUU01. The sequence goes on from DATHQE010000572.1 coordinate 10,390, forward strand.
CGGTCGGGTGGGTGTCCCTGGCCCCGAGCCGCTGGCACACCGAGGACGTGGCCGTGCAGAGGCTCGCCAGGAGCGCGAGCGGGATTGCCTTCTCCATCTCCCTCCAGCCTGTCTGCTCGACCGCTGCGTCGCCGGCCCGGCGATGCTGCCGAACGGACGCTCTCCGCTGCCCCTGGCTCGTGGCTGGCGACCGTTCCGCTGGCGTTCAGGTATAACCCTGACGTTAACGTTAGACCTGTCTGTCCACTAAATTTCCGGCGGGTGCGTTCGCCCAGGGCGGACAGGGCGGGGCCGCATAAGTCACAGGGTCAGACAGGACAACGTCAGTCACACGATCCCGCATCTTGAGGCGCTGGCGCACCGAACTCGGGAGAGTGCCGCCCGGCGAGATCCGTCATCCTGAGGACAGATCCCGGCGAACGGGCCTTCTCTGGGCATAGCGAAACGGCGCCAGTGTCTATTCCGCCATGCTTGCGGCTAGCGGCTGCCCAGGCCGCGCTGGACGCGGAGCAGGTACTCATGCCGGTCGAGCGGATTGTGATCGGTCCGCGGCCTGGCCGGCGAAGTACCCCGGACCGGCTGGTATCGCGAGAACTGCGACTCCAGCGTGCCTTCGCCGCGAGTCAGCCCTGGTAGGTGCTGCTGCAGCGAGTCGAGCTGTCCGCTCGGGATCTCGCCGGCTACGACACACGAGTCACCTTCCACGTCCGGTGCCTGCAGGGCTGCGCGCAGCCGGCCGAGGATGGTCAGGACTGGCGGCAGGCAGTCGGCCGGGACCTCGAGGCGGAACCCGCTGACGGGCTCGCAGACGACCGTCCCGGCTTGGCGCAGCGCGCTCATCAGCACCAGCGGAGTCAGATTCCGGAAGTCGCCGGCTGAGCTCGACCACTTGCTCCAGCCGTAGGGCGGCGGAGGGACGAAACCGGTATGAGTCAGCGTCACAACGCAGTCGATGACCTCCCAGCCGTACAGGCCTTGCCGCAGCGTCTCGCGGGCAGTCTCCTCGACTGCCTTGATGAACGCGAGGGGCATCGAGCCCAGCTCGACCGCCAGCCGGAACGCCAGGCCGGCGCCGGCCGCACCTGGCTCGATACGCAGTCCTACGGTGGCGCGGAATGGGTTGCCGCCGCCGTCCATTCGCTCCACCGCCGCGCCCGAAGCCAGCACGCGCTCGATGCAGATCGTCGTGCTCTCCTGGAACGCGACCTGGAGGCCGAACTCGGCCGCGAGTGTCGCCTGGATGACTTCCTTCTGCACCTCGCCGTACAGGGAAACCTGCAACTCGCGCCGGATGTCGTCCTGACGCAGGTTGATCAGCGGGTCCTGCTCGGCGAGCTGAGTGAGCGCGGCGTGCAGAGCGGGCCGATCGGCGGCCGTAGCGGGGACGACGAGGGTCTCGAGCGTGGGCGGGGCGAACAAGTGCTGTCGCGCCGCCACCGCGGCCGGGCCTATCGTGTCGCCGATCTGCACCTCCGGCAGCCCGCAGACCCTGGCGATCTGCCCGGCGGTCACGGCCGTGCTCGGGACCGGGGAGCTGCCGGACAAGACGCTCAGCGCAGTGATCTTCGCGTCGGCGCCGTTCCCGTAAGGCACCGGCTCCCTGGCCCGCAGCGTGCCGGCGAACATCCGCACGTAGGCCACCTTCTCTCCAGACAGCTCGCGCTCAACCTTGAACACCGTCCCGGCCGCCGGCGCCGCGGCGTCGCCGGCCGCCGCAGGCAGGAACTCGGCCAGTCCGGCCATGAGTGCGTCGACACCGGATCCGGTGACGGCCGAGCCGAAGTAAGCCGGGTACGCCAGCGCCCGGCCGGTCTGCGCGGCCAGTTCGGCGCGGAGCCTGGTGTACGGGAGCGCTTGCTGGTCCTCGACGTAGGCCGCCAGCAGGTCGTCGTCACGGCGGGTCAGGACGTCGGCGAGGCCAGCCAAGTGTGCGGCGTCCGACGGCCCGAACGGGCGAAAGGCGGCGCTGCGCGTGCCGGGATCGGTGACCGCACCCATCGCCGTGACCGCCGGAGTCAGCCGCGCGGCTATCTGGGCCAGCACGCGGTCCGGGCTTGCCCCGCTGCGGTCGATCTTGTTGACGAAGATGACGGCAGGCAGGTGCAGTCGCCGCAGCGTCCGCATCAGGATCCGGGTCTGCGCCTGCACCCCCTCGACCGCGGACACGACGAGGACGGCGCCATCGAGCACGCCCAGGGTGCGCTCGACCTCGGCGATGAAATCAGGGTGGCCTGGCGTGTCGATCAGGTTGACGACGAGGTCCCCGATTGCGAACGAGACAACGGCGGCCTTGATGGTGATGCCGCGCTGCCGCTCGAGCGCGAGCGAGTCGGTCTGCGTACTGCCGTCGTCGACACGGCCGATCTTGTCGATAACTCCGGCGGCGAACAGGAGCCGCTCGGTGAGGCTGGTCTTCCCGGCGTCTACATGAGCCAGGATGCCCAGATTGAGCGATTGCACGGAGCGTCATGTCCCTTGGCTAGGCGGTAACTGCCATCGATGAACATGAGCGCTGCTCGCATCTCGCTCTCTCCTCTCGGTGCGCCTCAGGCGTCGTGCCGCCCGTGGTTGTAGAGACGGCTCTAGTAGAAACGGTGGTAGTAGAACAGGTCGCGGGCAAGACCCGCAATTGATTATCGATAGGCGCAGGCCGGCCCGTTCCGGTCCTTGATCGTCGCCCGGTGCGACGGGGAGCCATGGGATGGTGGGATGCGTCGCATCGATCGGGAGGTGACGCCGGTGCCGGCGCCGTCGCAGTGGGGGCTGACGCCCCGGCAGAGCATCGAGATCGAGTGTGCGCGCCGCGGCCGGGACCAGGTCATCGACGGATGCGTGGCCCTGCTGCGCGGGCAGGACGTCGACGACGGCCTGATCATGGCGCTCGCCGGCCCCGCTGGCCTAGTCGTGATCAACGACGGGCCGGCGCAGCGCAATCAGTACTGGGGCCGGGTGTGGGGCGCCCGCGGGCTGCTGTACGCCTTCGACGAGCGGGCCGCGGACGCGATCATCGGCGCGCTTCGTGACGAGCACTGGCGGGTCCGCGAGATGGCGGCCAAGGTGATCGCCCGGCACAAGCTAGGCGTGGCGCTGCCTGCCGTGGCCGGGCTGCGCGATGACCCGGTGCCGAGGGTGCGGGCCGCCAGCGAGCGGGCGCTGGTCGTGCTGACGGCGGCCGGCAGCTGAGCCGGCCGAGGCACGGCATCGCCCGCGGGCAGCTACCGGCCCGCTCATGTGACATTGAGGACCGGGTCAGATAGCGGCTTGACGCCCAGGCCACTGCGGTCTTGAGTTACCGTTGGCCGTGCAAATTGTTCAGGGTCCCGATCGGCGGCTGCTGATCGCGGGGGTGGCGGCCTTCGCCGTGGCGGCGGCCTGCTATGTCGCGTTCGCGGTCACCCACCCGCTGGATCGCTGGCTGTCGCCCGTCGACCTGCAGGTGTACCGGCTCGGCGGCCAGGTGGTCGCGGGCCTGGCGCACGGCGTCCATCATGGGCAGGCTGCGCCGCTGTATGTCTCCTCCGGCTACAGCCTGAAGTTCACTTACACGCCGTTCGCGGCGATCGTCTTCGCCGTACTAGCCGTGCCGTCCTGGGGCCTGGTGCAGGCGCTGTCGGTCGCGGTGAATGTCGTGGCGTTCGTGGGCGTGATCTGGGTGACCTTGGGCGCGCTGGGCTACCGGGCTGGCCTGGCGAGATTCGGCGGCACGCTGCTGCTCGCCGGCGCCTTGTCCTGGATGGAGCCGGTGCAGCGCACGATCAGTCTCGGCCAGGTCGAACTCGTGCTGATGGCGCTGATCATGTGGGATTTGTGTCAGCCGGACCGGCGCTGGTGGAAGGGCGCCGGGGTCGGGATCGCGGCCGGGATCAAGCTCATACCACTGATCTTCATCCCCTATCTGCTACTGACCCGGCGGTACCGGCAAGCTGGCGTCGCGGCTGGTACGTTCGCGCTGACGGTGGCCCTGGGCTTCGCCATCCGTCCGGTCGACTCGAGGGTCTGGTGGCTGGACGGCTTGTTCGCCAAGGGCAGCCGGACGGGATTCGTAGGCTGGGAGGGCAACCAGTCGCTCCAGGCGCTCATCACCCGGCTGTCCGGTAGCATCGCGGCCGGCGAGCCGGTCTGGCTGGCGGCCGCCGCGGTCACCCTGGTGATCGGGCTGGTGTCGGCGGCAGCTCTCAGCCGGGCCGGGCACCCGGTGGTTGGCGTGCTCACCTGTGCGCTCACTGGGCTGCTCGTGTCGCCCATTAGCTGGGATCACCACTGGGTGTGGATCGTGCCGGGCGTGACCGTGCTGGCCTGTTACGGGCTCCGCGCGCGCGGCCGGCTGCGGTGGGCGTTCTGGACGGGGGCCGCTGCGGTGACGGTCTTGTTCGCCGCCTGGCCTGGGTCCTGGTGGGGCCAGCCGATCTATCTCGGCGGCGCCTCCGACGGATTCATCTGGGTGCCGCCGAACACGAACCCGGGGACGTTCGCCAAGCTCGGCGACCGGGCATCGTACGTCGAGTATCACTGGTCAGGCTGGCAGCTCATTGCGGGCAACCTGTATGTACTGACCGGCATCGCGATCTTCGTGGTGGTCGTGGCGCTCGCGGTGCGTAGCTGGTCGGCACGCCGTCCCGCGGCAGCTGGTTTGGCGTCAGCCGACAGCGCAGTCCCCGTGGTCAGCCGCTAACTGACCGCGACTGTTCTGCTAGCCCGCCGCGATCCAGCCGCGGGTGCGCTGCCGCGCGAAAGCGCTCGGACAAGCACAGCGTGATCAGGGCGGCCAGCGCGGTCAGTAGCACGATGGGCGCGGTCAGCGTTAGGTCGTCGACGGCGATTCTGGCCATGACGGGAGACGGTAGCGGCGTCGGATCGCCGGGCATCAGCGCGATGGTGGCTGCGGTCAGGCGCCCGACGACGAGCCAGTCGAGCCAGCAGGGCGGGACGAGGATCAGCAGGCAGATGACCGTTGCCTCGTACGACGGCAGCTGGTACTGCCAGGTGAACAGCCAGGCCGTGGTGAGGGCCAGTGCGGCATAGATGGCAGGCGGAGTCGCGGCCCGGCCCGGCAGATGTGTCAGCGCCACGATCGCGGCGCCAATCACGAGGACAGCGGCGATTTCGCCGACGTGCTGCATGAGGGAGCCGTGCGGCGAAGAGCTGAACAGCTGGTAGAAGTTGTCTGCCGTCGAGCGGTTGCCCCGGTACTCCAGGGACCGGATGGCCGGCGGCCCGAACCAGGCGTAGCTGGGCAGCAGGACGGCCAGCATGGCCCAGGCGGCGACCGCGCACGCCGCCGGCGAGCGGCGGAGGGACCAGGCCAGCCCCACGCCGAACAGGATAAAGTTGATCTTGATATCAGCCGCGAGGCCGACGAGTGCGCCGCCCGCCAGGAGCCGGCCAACCTGGGGGTGCTCGGCAGCGGGGAGCGCCGGCCAGCCCCCAGCGATGATCAGCCCGAGCAGGCCGGCCGCAGCCGCCAGGACGTCGAGGTGAGCGGCAGCGATGAGCTGCCAGATCAGGAGCGGGTTGACGGTCCAGAGCAGATGCGCCCGCAGCCGCCTGGCCGGATCTGACCGCAGCAGCCGGTCGGCGGCGTAGCCGACCGCGCCGAAGGCTGCCGCGTTGGCCAGCTTGACCCAGAACACGATGCGCGCCGCCGAAGTGCCGCCGAGCGTGGCCGCGACGAACTGCTCAACCGTGGCGGCCGGGCCATACGGCGTGGTGACGGTGGCCCATTCCGAGGGAATCGAGGCGGCCACGGCATCGTGTGCGCGGGCTAATGCGCCCGGCACCAGCACGTACGGGCTGTGGCCCAGCACCACCATCCGGCCGAACGTCATGTAATCCAGCGAGTCTGTCGAGCCCACGGGCGGCAGCACCGTCAGGACGGCGATCACGATCGCGGCGGTCCCGATGAGCAGCCGGACGGGCGGCCGGGCGCCCCTGCGCACGGCGACGAGCCCCGCAGCGACGCCGAGGCCGCCGAGCGCCGCGGCGAGCCACAGCGCAACGGCAATATCGTCGAGCGGGATGCGCCAGCTGCTCAGCTGAAACGGCGGGCCGGTCCTTGGCATCGGCAGCGGCGGCCCCATCCAGGATGCCCTTGTCAGCGATGCGACGATCATGATGGCCAGTGCTGCGCTGATTCCGGCTGCGGCCACCCAGGAAAAGACACGGGCCGACGGGGCCCAGCGGGGCGCCAGAACGGGTGAGCCCGGCTGACTCCCGGTACACCGGTGCAGGGCAAAGCTCATGCTGAAGCTCAATCTGCCGTCACACGATGAGTGGGCTAAACCCTGAAACTCAAGGCCCTGGGTGCCTGACCGTGTCCCCGCGCGCGCAAAGTTCCGACACTCGGATCGCAGCGCTGATGCAGGCGAAGCTAACAGCGGCGCAGGTGCATTTTCCGGCTAGCTTGCCGAGGTATGACCTTGGCAGGTGCGCGCTTTGCCCTGCCGTTGCCAGATAAAGAAGCTTCCCACTGCCGCGCCGGTTATGAGGGACGTCAGGTGCCCGACCGGGGCGAGGCTGAGGTGACTCAGACCCTCGAAAATATGGCCGACGAAGATCAGCAGGGCGAAGTCCAGCGCGGCCGCGGCCCTGATGAGCCAGGTGCCCCACAGCAGGCCGACCGAGATAGCGGCGACGACGACGTAGGAAGGCCCCACGTCGACGAGGTAGCGGTCGGCCTGGGGAAGCGTGCCATGGGCTACCCGGTAAGCAACTACGCCCTCGCTGACGAGGGTCCCGATGACGTGGCCTGCGGCGCAGGTCACGAACGTGCGCCAGTTGCCGAGCAGGTGGTTAGCGCCGAACATGGCCAGGGCGATGAGGAACGGCCAGACGGGCACGAACCCCGTCGCAATGAATGCCGAGACTGCCAGGCAGCCGACCGGATGATGCTCCAGGTTGTGCACGCTGGTGGTGGCCCAGGCCAGGAAGGCAGCCTCATCGCGGACGGGCAGCAGGGAGTAGATGATCACCGTTGCGCAGAACCCGATGAGATACAGCCACGCCACGGCATATCGGCTGAAAACGAAACCGATGGACGGGCGCGGCATGCCGATCACACTAGTGTCGCGGCAGATTCGGTCCCGGACCGCGTTCGCTGAGTCGGCGTCCATGGCGGCGAATAACGGTTGCCTGGGCTACCGGCCCGCTGCCACGCTTGCGGCGTGGTCGATCGCGCGTTCGCCGAGCCGTCGCTGGCGGCGCTCTACGACCTGTTCTGCCGGTGGGAGCCGGACGGTGACTCCGGCTTCTACTTGCCGCTGGTGATGGCCGCGGACAGTGTGCTCGATGTCGGCTGCGGCACGGGGATGCTGCTGCGCCGGGCCAGGGAGGCTGGGCATGCAGGGCGGCTGTGCGGGCTCGACCCGGCGGCTGCGATGCTCGACGTGGCCCGCGCGGGAGGTGACATCGACGGCCGCGGCATTGAGTGGGTGCTCGGGGATCTGTCCAGTACCCAGTGGGACCAGGAGTTCGAGCTGGTCGTCATGACCGGCCACGCGTTCCAGGTGCTGACCGGGGACGAGCAGCTACATGAGGCGCTCGCGGCCGTGCGTGCGGCGCTGGCGCCGGGTGGCCGGTTCGTGTTCGAGACACGTAATCCGATGGCGCGGGAGTGGGAGCAGTGGGTCCCGGCGAATGCGGTACAGATGACCGATCCGGCCGGTGCCGTCGTGCGGATGGCGCACGAGGTGGAGCTGCCGGTGCGGGGGGATCTGGTGTCGTTCACGACGACGTATTCGAGCCCGGGCTGGGAACGGCCGCGGTGCAGTCGCAGCACGCTGCGGTTCCTGGCCGCTGGTGGGCTGTCGTCGCTGCTGGCCGGCGCTGGGCTGGAGATCGAGCGGCAGTACGGGGACTGGGACGGTGCGCCGCTTGATGCGGCGAGCCCGGAGATCATCACGTTCACCCGGCGGGGGCGGTAGGGCAGCGGCGTTGAGCGGGCCGTAGCGCAGCGGCAGCGAGCGGCTTGACAGGCATCGAATACCTGTTCGATAGTAAGAGGATGGGAGCGGAGATAGCGCAGGTCATCTCGCTGTCTCCGGTGACGCTGTCTCCGGCAACGCTGTCTCCGGCAACGCTGTCTCAGGTGACGCTGTCTCAGGCGACGCTGTCGCCGGTGCGCCACCGGGATGACGTGCTGACCGGCGAGGGGCTGCTGCCTGTCCTCCCGGCGCTGCGGGGCCTGCTGCCAGGCGGCGGCCTCCAGCGTGGGTCGGTGGTGACATCGGGGGACTGGGGACTGCTGGCGCTGGCGCTGACGGCCGGAGCTGTCGCCGAGGGGGCGTGGTGCGCGATCGTGGGGGTGCCGGCTTTCGGCGCGCGGGCGGCGGCTGAGGCTGACCTGGATCCGGACCGGGTGCTGCTGGTCGGCGAGCCTGGGCCGAGCTGGCCGCAGGTGGTGGCGTCCTTGCTGGACGGCTTCGACATTGTGCTGCTGCGGCCGCCGGATCAGCCGTCCGCGCAGCTGCGGCGCAAGCTGGAGGCGGCGGCCCGCCGGTACGGCAGCGTGCTCGTGGTCGCCGGGGACTGGCCGGGTGCGCAATCCCGGCTGCTGGTGACGGACGCGCAGTGGAGCGGGATCGGTGCCGGGCACGGGCGGCTGCGGGCGCGCAAGGCGCAGGTCGTCGCGTCCGGGCGCGGCGCGGGGGAGCGACCGAGGTCGGCGTGGCTATGGCTGCCAGGCCCGGATGGTGCGGTCACGTTGGCCGCAGGCATCGCCGGCCTGGCCGATGCTAATCCACGCGGCGAATACCGAGATGGCGCCTATCACGATGCCACCGCGCAGCTGGTGAGCAGCGGGTGACGAGCCACCCCGCTGGCTCGCGGCGCGTGCTGGTGCTGCGCTGCCCCCAGTGGCTGGAAGCAGAGTGGCTGGAGGACACGCACGGGCAAGACAGTGCGCACGGGCAAGACAGTGCGCACGGGCAAAACGACGGTGCGGTGGCGCGGGCGTTCGAGCCTGTCGTCGCTATCGTCGAGGAGTTCTGCCCGCAGGTCGAGGTCCTGCGCCCTGGCGTGTGTGCGATCCCGGCGCGCGGTCCGGCACGCTACTTCGGCGGGGAGGCCCAGCTGGCTGCCAAGCTGGCCGAGGCGGTCTGCCGGGCCGGCTTCACCTGCCAGGTCGGCATCGCTGATGGCCTGTTCGCCGCCGGGCTGGCGGCCAGCACCGGGCCGACGGGCCTGCTTGTGCCGCCGGGGGAGGCACGGGAATTCCTGGCCGGCTTCGGAGTCGGCGTGCTTGGCCTGCCTGAGCTGGGTGAGCTGCTGCCCAGGCTGGGCATCGAGACGCTGGGTCAGCTGGCCAGTCTGCCG
>DATHQE010000573.1:0-4283 GCA_035483035.1 Streptosporangiaceae bacterium
CCGGTCTGACCAGTAGCCTGCCCCAAGCCGCGACCCGGCCCCGCATACCTGCGCCACGGCCAGCAGGCGCCCGGCCGCGAGCGCCGTCCAGCCGCGCGCGTCGACGAGGTAGACCAGCGCGAACGTCGCCACGGTGAACTGCGGCACGACCAGCAGCGCGCTTGCCGCGTGGATCCGCCACAGCACCGGCTGGTGGTAGGGCGACGCGGCCGGCGCCAGCTCCGGCGGACCCGTCTCCGGCGGACGCTGCGCTTGCGATCCCGGCACCTGCGGACCCGGCGCGGATGCCCGGGCGGGATCCCGCACCAGTGCTACGACCAGAACGGCCGCTATCACGCAGAAGCCGCCAAGGAACAGCAGCGGCCCGCTCGTACCAGCAGCCCCGAGGGCCGGCAGGGTCGCTGCGGCCAGTGCGACCCCGAGCGGCTGTGCGCTCTGCCGGATGCCCATCGCAAGGCCGCGCTCGTGCCGCGCGAACCAGCCGAGAATGAGCCGGCCGCTCGCCGCGAACACCGAGCCACCGGCCGCACCGCCCAGCACCAGGCAGAGTCCTAGCGCGACTGCTCCGTGCACGAGCGAGGCAAGGATCAGGACGAGGCCGGCCGCGCCGAGGCCGCTCGCGAGGACGATCCGTTCGCCCCAGCGGTCAGCTGCGTAGCCCCAGCCGATCAGCGTCATCAGCAGCCCAGCGGTCGGGCACGCCACGAGGACGCTGGCCAGCTCCAGCGAGAACCCGGCATGGCGCAGGGCCGGGATCAGGTAGGCCAGGCCGTACTGGAACGTGCAGCCTGCCGTCATCGCGATCAGCCCGATCAGCAGAATGAGCCAGCGCCGCCCCGAGTACCGCTCGGATGGGTCGGCTGCGGTGACCTCTGCTGAACTGACCATATAGTGATATTACCTGTCCAAATAGTGAGACGTCTTGACGTCCATGCTTCGCATCATGCCAGCGCCGGGCAGCCGCCGGGCAGACGTCCGCCAGGGGCGCCGGTGGCGGTCAGCCCGCGGGCGAGGGATGCTGGAGGGTATGGACAGCGCATTGACCGACGGCGCATTTGCGGCAACGCTGGCGCAGATCTGCGGCGCTGACAGCGTCATCACTGACCCGCAGCAGTTGCGCACGTATGAGTGCGACGGGCTGACCGCGCACCGGTCCACGCCTGGCCTCGTCGTCCTGCCGCACACCGCGGAGCAGGTCGCCGGCGTCGTCCGCGAGTGCGCAGCTCGCAGTATCCCGTTCGTGGCCCGCGGCAGCGGCACGGGCCTGTCGGGGGGCGCGCTGCCTCGCACCGACGGCGTCCTGATCGTGATGTCCACGATGCGCACCATCATCGGCATCGACGCCGCGAGCCGCCGCGCGATCGTCGAGCCGGGCGTCACGAACCTGTCCGTGAGCAAGGCGGCCGAGCCATACGGCCTGTTCTACGCGCCGGACCCGTCCAGCCAGGTCGTCTGCTCCGTGGGCGGGAACGTGGCCGAGAACTCCGGCGGTGCGCACTGCCTCAAGCACGGCTTCACTGTGCATCACGTGGCGGCACTGGAGATCGTGACGCCCGCGGGCGAGCTCACCTGGCTAGGCGACGGGACGGGAGCCGCGCCGGGGTATGACCTCGTCGGCGCGTTCACCGGGTCCGAGGGCACCCTCGGCATCGTGACCAAGATCGTCGTCAAGCTGACGCCCATTCCCGAGGCCGTCACGACGCTGCTCGCCGCGTTCACCACGATGGGCGCTGGCGGGGCGGCCGTGTCCGCCATCATCGGGTCGGGCATCCTGCCCGCGGCGATCGAGATGATGGACGCGCTCGCGATCGAGGCCGCCGAGGCCGCAGTGCATTGCTGTTACCCCGAGGGAGCTGGCGCGGTCCTGATTGTGGAGCTCGACGGCCCGGCCGCTGACGTCGATGCGCAGACGTTGGCGGTGCGCCAGATTTGCACGGCGACGGGCGCCTACGAGATCCGGGCGGCGCAGGACGCGGCCGAGCGCGCGGCGATCTGGACCGGACGCAAGTCGGCGTTCGCCGCCGTGGGCCGGATCAGCCCCGCCTACATCGTGCAGGACGGGGTCGTGCCGCGGACGGCACTGCCTGCGGTGCTCGACCGGATCAGCGAACTGTCGGCCGAGACCGGCATCCGCGTGGCGAACGTCTTCCACGCGGGCGACGGCAATCTCCATCCGCTGGTGCTCTTCGACGACACGGTTCCGGGTGAGCAGGAAGCCGCCGAGAAGGTATCCGGCATGATCCTGGACCTCTGCATCGAGCACGGCGGCTCGATCACCGGCGAGCACGGTGTCGGCGTGGACAAGTCCCGCTACCTGCCGCGGATGTTCGGCGCCGACGACCTCGACACGATGCAGCTACTGCGATGCGCGTTCGACCCGGCGGGCATCTGCAATCCGGGCAAGATCTTCCCCACGCCCCGGCTGTGCGGTGAGGTGCCGGGCGTGCGGCACTCCCCGCATCCGCTCGTCGCCTCCGGCGTGATCGATCAGTTCTGATGGGAACGGGGACGCCGAGGACCGCCGCCGACAGCACCATCCCGGCCGCTCTCGCCAGTGCCTGCGCCGATCTCGCCGCCGCCAGCGACCTCGACGCCGTCAGCGACCGACAGCCCCTTTATGTGGCGGCACCGGCATCCACGACCGAAGCCGCCGCGCTACTGCGAGCCGCCGCCGAGCTTGGCCTGACCGTGCTCCCCCGCGGCTCAGGCAGCCGCTTGCACTGGGGGGCCCCGCCAGCGAGCTGCGACCTGATCGTCGACACCCGCCGCCTCGACCAGATAGTCGAACACGCGGCAGGCGACCTCGTCGTCACCGCGCAAGCAGGCGTCCGCTTCGACGACCTCGCCGACGTGCTCGCTTCAGCCGATCAGCGACTCGCACTAGATCCGCCGATCAGCGGCACGATCGGCGGCACGATCGGCGGCCTGATCGCCACTGGCGCGGCGGGCCCCCTTCGCTTCCGCTACGGCAGCCCGCGCGATCTGCTCATCGGCATCACCATCGTCCGGGCCGACGGCGCCGTGGCGAAGTCCGGCGGCAAAGTCGTCAAGAACGTAGCGGGCTACGACCTCGGCAAGCTCTTCGCCGGCTCCTACGGCACGCTCGGCCTGATCACACAAGCAACTTTCCGCCTGCACCCCAAGCCCGAGACCTCAACCTGGATCACCGTGGAGAGCGCGAGCCCAGCGCCAGCGGCGGAGGTCGTTCAAGCCATGGCGGACTCACCACTGGCGCCATCCGCGATCGAGCTGGACTGGCCGTCCGCAACGGCTCACGTCTCAGTCTCCGTCCTCCTCGAAGGCGACGCAGCCAGCGTCGCAGTACGGACTGAGCGGATGCTTGGCTTGCTTGGATCGCTCGAGACGGCGATCGCGGATGTCGAGCCGGCAGTCGATGCGTTTCGTGTGCATCGAGTGCCGGTCGGCAGCCGGGAGCGCCCATCGGAGGTCGGCACGCAGCTCAGAATCGCTTTCTGGGCTGGTCAGCTTGAAAGAGTTCTCCAGATTCTGCGCGAGGCCGGGCTCGAGCTTGGGCTGGATCCTGCGATCAGCGGGTCGGCGGCGGCCGGTGTGCTAGATGTTCAGATAGCTGGCAAGGTTCTGCCTGGCGCGGCCGTGTCATTTGTTGATCAGGTTCGTGTCGGTCTCGGCAGCATGACCTCGGTAGCGGGAGGGCCGCCTAGTGTGGCGAGCGCTGTCGTCGTCTGTGCGCCGGCGCAGGTGCTGGACGCGGTTGACGTGTGGGGGCCGGTGCCGTCGCTGCCGATCATGCGAGCGGTGAAGGACCGGTTCGATCCGGAGCACAGGATGGCGCCTGGCCGGTTCGCTGGAGGTATCTGATGGCAGTGCGCGAAGGCCCGGAGCCGTCGCTGGCGAGCGCGCTCGACCCGGATGGCTCGCTGCGAGACCTAGCCGGCGACTGCGTGCACTGCGGCTTCTGCCTGCCTGCCTGCCCCACGTACCAGCTGTGGGGCGAGGAGATGGATTCACCGCGCGGCCGGATCCACCTGATTACCCAGATCCTGGATAGCGGCCAGGGCACGGAAGCCGCGGCCGAGCACTTCGACCGGTGCCTCGGTTGCATGGCCTGCGTGACCGCATGCCCGTCCGGCGTTCAGTACAACCAGCTGATCGAGGCCGCCAGGTCCTGGGCTGAGGAAGGCGCGGCACCGGGCGCTCGCGAGGGTGGCGGCCACCCGGCGGCCCCGTTCCCGCCAAGGTCGTGGCGGGAACGGGCGGTGCGGGCTGCCATCTTCGCCACGTTCCCGTATCCGGCCCGGATG
>DATHQE010000574.1:0-5452 GCA_035483035.1 Streptosporangiaceae bacterium
GCTTCCCTGGCGCCGCCTATCTAGCGCTGCGCTTCAGGAAAAGAAGCGCCCCCCGGATCCCGAGGGGCAGCCGCGCCAACGACAGGACAGTCGGCGCGGCTAGGTAAGGAGCAGCCCGGCGAAACGCATGGATTCAGGGTAGCGCACCACGCCGGATCACCGGATGACCGCGCCAGATGAGGGCCCACGGTCACCATCGCCATCACCTCGCCCACGCCCGGCCAGCGCGGGCCAGCAGCGCTCACGCTCGGATGACACGGACACTTAAGCACCGTTAGGCGCATTAACCGATACATGATTACGCGGTTCAGAAATGCCGCGAGTCTGGAAAAGCGGCGCGTCCGTGAATTCTGCCTTGACCGAGCCCCATCGTGGTCCAATAATGTCCTGACACCCAGCAGCAATAGGCGATCAGGCAGCGCGGCAAGGGGCCGGCCGACCAGGCCAGCCAGGGCCGACCCGCAGCTGCGCCTGCCTTGCGCGGCTGGGCTGGCCCATGGGGAGACAGGCCATTATCCGGGGGAAAAATGCACACTTGCGCACGCGCGGAATTACTGCCGCCGATCCGCCGAATTGCCTCAGGGCGGACGCCGGATAATCGACAGCGCCGTATTAATGGGCTAAATATCATCCCGCCCATCACCGTCGCAGCTGTCGCCGCCGCCGCCGCTCTGATCACGGGGCCGCGCCGTGCCTGACGCGAACGCTGCCGCCAGGGCGGCCCGGAGCACCGCGCCCCGTTCTCTCGCGGTGGTCGGGCTTGCCTGCCGGTTCCCCGATGCGGACGACCCCGCAGCTTTGCTCGACGTCGTGCTCACGGGGCGCCGGTCCTTCCGCCGGCTCCCACCGGGGCGCATCGACATTTCCGACTACTACCAGGCCGACCTTGCCGTCTCCGACGCCACGTACAGCACGAGGGCTGGGGTGATCGAGGGCTGGCAGTTCGAATGCGCGGGCTTCGGCATCGAGCCGGCCGCTTACGTCGCCGCCGATCCAGCGCACTGGCTCGCACTCGAGACGACCGCACGGGCGCTTGCCGCGGCAGGCCTGCCAGCGGGCAGCGGCCTGGACCGGGATCGCACCGGCGTCATTATCGGCAACACGCTGGCTGGCGACACCTCGAGGGCGAACGCGCTGCGGGTCCGGTGGCCTTACGTCCGGCGCGTGCTCACCGAAGCGCTCGACACGCAGGAGATCTCAGCCAGCCAGGCGGGCCGCGTCCTGCGCACCGCGGAGAACAGCTATCTTGCCCCGTTCCCTGCTATGGGGCGCGACTCGCTGGCCGGCAGCATGCCGGCCACCATTGCGACCGCCATCAGCGGGTACTTCGGCTTCCGCGGCGGCAGCCACGCCGTCGACAGTGCCTGCTCTTCCTCGCTCCAGGCGGTCGCCTCCGCGTGCGCAGCCCTCGCGGCCGGGGATCTGGACGTGGCGATCGCCGGCGGAGTCGACCTGAGCCTCGACCCGCTGGAGCTCATCGGGCTGGCGAAGGCCGGCGTGCTCGCGGCCTCCGACGTGCGGATTTACGACCGGGAACCGAGCGGGTTCCTGCCGGGCGAGGGCTGCGGTGTCGTCGTCCTGATGCGGACCGCGGATGCACGAGCGGCGGACCTGCCGGTCTTCGCCGAGATCCTCGGCTGGGGCACCTCAGGCGGTGGCGTCCCCGGCGAGGTCCAGTCGCACGCGAGCGCTCAGCTCCTGGCAATGCGGCGGGCATACGAGCGCGCCGCCGTCGACCCCGCGGACATTCACTTCATTGAAGGGAACGGCGCCGCTACGTCCGCCGACGATACCGCCGAGCTCAGTGCGCTCAGCACGCTCCGGGCTGGCGCTAAGCAACGGGCCGCGCTCGGCTCGGTTAAGGCGAACATCGGCCACGCTAAGGCAGCCGCCGGTGCAGCAGGGCTAATCAAGACCGTGCTCGCGCTGGGATCCGGGGTCGTACCCCCGACCACGGGCGTGCACCAGCCGCACGAGCTGATCGCCAGCGGCGACGCCGGCCTGGTCCTGCCGCAGGCGCCGGAGGAATGGCCGGGCGGCACCCGGCTGGCAGCGGTGTCCACCATCGGCATCGGCGGCAGCAACGTCCACATCGTGCTGCGGCACGAGCCTGCCGCGCGAACTCGCCAGGACCGCTGGCTGCGGTCTGCGCCGTTCCTCGGCAAGGCGGCCCACGCGACGAGCCCGGACGGCGTCCAGCCTCGGTTGCAGCCCGAGCCCGAGCCGACCGCGTTCCTGCTGCATGCCCCGGACAAGCTCGCCCTCGCTGCGATCTTGTCCCGGCTGGCCGACATCGGGGCCGCGCTGTCCGACGCGGAACTCCAGGATCTGGCCTGCATGCTTGGCCGCGATCCCGGTCACCAGGGCCGGGCCAGGGTGGCCCTCGTGGCGACGCGGCAGGACGAGCTCGCCCTGCTCGCCAGGGAAGCCGTCACCATGTTGCCGCTCCTGGCCGACGGACTGATCGCCATCAGGCCCGGCATCTTCGCCTCCGACGAGGCCGACGGCAGGGTGACGTTGCTCCTGTCCGGCGAGGCCGCCACCGGCGCCGGCGACGGTCCTGACGCGCAGCCAGGCCCAGTAGCGCTTACCTCAGCAGTCGCGCACTGCCTCGATACGTTGCGCTGGCTGGAGTCGCTGGACGTGAACGCGACCGCCGCAGTCGGCCATGGGCTCGGCGCGCTCGCCGGGCTCGCCTGGGCCGGGGTGCTCGGCGAGGCCGAGGTCGTGGAGATCGCTGACCTGCGCGCGCAGTTCCTGCTCCGCAGTGGCGGCCGGTTCGATCCGGACGACATGGCGCCGGCTGGGCCAGCGGGCCGCAGGAAGGCCAGCCAGCCGTCCGGCGCGATCTCGCTACGCACGGCGATCGCGCAGCGGTTCCGATTCGGACCCCCGCGCCGGCGCCTGATCTCCACCCTCACCGGCGCCGAGGTGGAGTCGGTCGACGATGCCATCGACCTGATCTGCAGCGGCTTTGCCGGCGCCGAGCGGCTCGCGGACGCGGTGCGCACCGGCGCCACTGGCGCCACGCTGCTCGTCGAGACTGGCCCGGGCCGCCCCCTCGCGTCGGCGGCCGCCGGCGTGTGCACCGTGCCGGGCGTGAGCCTTCAGTCCGGCTTCGCCGATCCGGGGCATAGCGCGCGCGTTGCAGCCGCGCTCTTCGCGGCCGGGGCGCTCGGCCAGCCGAGGCCGCTATTTGCTGGCCGACCCGCTCGGCCGGTGGACATCTGGCGAGAGCAGGTGTTCATCACGAGCCCGTGCGAGATCGCCCCGAAGCCAGCGGTCGCAGCCGCAGCTGCGGACGATGCGCCAGCAGCCGCCGAAGCACCCAGCACGCCTGGTCAGGCGGCAGGTCACGACATCTCAAGCAAGCGGGCGGAGTACGAGCGGCGGCTGCCAATGCGACCACTAATCGCGACGAAGGCCGACGCGGCGGTCGCGGACAAGGCCGCGCACACCGAGCCGGAGCCGCTGTCCGAGCCCGCCCAGCCGGAGTCCGACGCCGCGCTGGCCGACCCCGTAGACGCTGAGCTAGAGCCGGCGGAACTGGCACAGGCCGAGGCACCACAGGCCGCCACTGCACAGGTCGAGGCTGCACAGGTCGATGCAGCACAGGTCGAGGCAGCACCGGCTGTCAATCCAGCCGTCGCTGCCAGCGGAAAGCCGTCCATAATCGGCGAGCCGATCGCTCTAGGCCAGCCGGTGGTGCTTGGCGAGCCAAAGGTGGTCAACGGAACGGTTGCTGCCGCCGCAGACCCGACGGCTACATCCGAACCAGAACCAGAGCCGTCAGCCCGGCCCGCCGCGGATGAGATTGCCGTGCGATCGAGCGACACAGCTGAGCCGCTTGATGGCCTCGGACCCTGGGCGCGATGCTTCACCGAAGGGCTACGGGTTACAGGTCCGCCGCCGCCGCTCGCGCAGGCTAGGTCGTGGCGTATCTACGCGGCGGCGCGCGGTGCGATGCTGACGGACCTGGGCAACCTGTTCACGGCCGATCCTGTCGCAGGCCGCACGCTTGCGATCGTGGAAGACCCGGCCGACGAGCGGTCCAGGGCGACCGCGGTCGAAGCAGCCAGGGACGCAATCTCGACGGGCGAGCTGGTCGTGGTGACGACATGCGCCGAGTTCACCGGATTCTTCGCCAGCCTGCACGCGGAACATCCCGCTATCGGCATCACGATCCTGCGGGTCCCGGCCGAAGGCGTCAGTCCGGACGTGATCCACCCGTACGCCACTGCCGAGACCGGCCAGTTCCGCGAACTCGTCATCGACCAGGCGGGCCAGGCGAGCCAGCCGGTCCTGGCCGAGGTTCCGATCACGGGCGGCGGCGAGTTCCCGCTCGGTCCTGAGGACGTCATCGTCATCAGCCGCAGCGCCGCCGGCGCCGGGCTCGCCCTAGCCCAGGTACTCGCGTGCTGCGGGACCGGCGTCGCGGTTGTCGGCAGGGCCGGCGAGTACGACGACACGGACCTGGTCGCTGGCCTCGAGGAGCTGCGGTCGGCGGGAGCCCGGGTCGGCTACGAGGTCATCGACGTTGGCGACCAGCCAAGCCTGGCCGCGGCCGTGCGGCGAATCGAGGACCGGCTCGGGAAAGTGACGGCGCTGGCACATGGCGCTCGGGGGGACGACCACGTTCCCGTCCTGGAACTCACCGATGCCCAAGTCCGCATGCAGCTTGCCGACGAGATGAGCACGCTGGACCTGCTGGCCGGCTCGATCAGGCCGGGCCAGCTGAAACTGCTCATCTCAATCGGCACCGTGGCGGACCGCTACGGCCTCGCCGGGTCGAGCGTGCACGCACTGAGCACCGGCGCGCTGTCCAGCCGCATGGCCGAGCTGGCCGGCGCCAGCATCGGCTGCCGGCACCTGCACGTCGACATGCCCGCCTGGTCGGCGAGCAGCCTCGGCGACCGGCCGGAACTAGCCGCCGAGCTGGCCGCCGCCGACGCGCCCGCGCTCGCCGTCAGCGACGCGAGCCGGATGCTGCTGAAGCTGATGACCACGCCGGACCTGCCCGGCAGCGTCGCCCTGCATGGCCGGGTCGGCGGCCTCCCGGCTAGCCCGGCGCCGGTGATCACGCGGGCGCAGCTCAGCGCCGCCGGACTGGCGCGGGGTGGCCGGTTCCTGCGTGCGGTTGCCGTCCACTACCCCGGCATCGAGCTGGTCTGCACTGCCAAGATGACGCTCGCTAGCGATCCCTATCTGGCCGACTACCGGGTCGACGGCATGCCCGTGCTGCCTCCCGTGCTGGCGCTGGAAGCGCTCGCACAGGCCGCGTCCGTGCTCGCCGGGCGGCCGATGCGCCGCGCGCTAGATGTGACGCTGGACTCGCCAGTGCTCATTCCGGCCGGTAGTGAGGCACTCCTGCGGGTCTGCGCGCTGCGTGACGGCGACCGGATCGTGGCTGTGCTGCGCTGCGCCGACAGCTCCTACCGTGTCGACCATGCCA
>DATHQE010000575.1:0-3441 GCA_035483035.1 Streptosporangiaceae bacterium
CGTGCCACAAGCGGTTCCGCGCGGATCACCTGGAAGAGGCGTTCGAGGCCAAGCATGATCGGCCGCCGACCTCGCTGGCCGAGATCAACTGCCCGAACTGCGGCAACAAGGGCACGTTCACCGAGCCGAAGATGTTCAACGGGCTGATGAAGACCTACCTCGGCCCGGTCGAGAGCGAAGAGGGCATGCACTACCTGCGGCCCGAGACCGCGCAGGGCATCTTCATCAACTACAAGAACGTCCTGCAGTCGTCGCGCAAGAAGGTGCCGTTCGGGATCGCGCAGATCGGCAAGTCGTTCCGGAACGAGATCACGCCGGGCAACTTCATCTTCCGCACCCGCGAGTTCGAGCAGATGGAGATGGAGTTCTTCGTCAAGCCCGGCTCGGACGAGGAATGGCATCAGTACTGGATCGACGCCCGCGAGTCCTGGTTCCTCGACCTGGGCGTGACCAAGGACAACCTGCGCCAGTACGAGCACCCCAAGGAGAAGCGGTCCTTCTACTCCAAGCGCACTGTGGACCTGGAGTACCGGTTCGACTTCCCCGGCAGCGAGTGGGGCGAGCTCGAGGGCCTGGCCAACCGCACCGACTACGACCTGGGTGTGCACGGCAAGGCCTCGGGCCAGGACATGTCGTACCTGGACCCCGAGACCAGCGAGCGCTACATCCCGTACGTGATCGAGCCAGCCGTCGGCGTGGATCGGTCCATGCTCGCGTTCCTGCTGGACGCCTACACCGAGGACGAGGCGCCGGACGCCAAGGGCAACATGGAGAAGCGCACCGTGCTGCGGCTGGATTACCGGCTCGCCCCCATCAAGGTCGCGGTCCTGCCGCTGTCGCGCAATGCCGACCTGTCACCGAAGGCCAGGGATGTCGCCGCGGCACTCCGGCAGCACTGGACCTGCGACTTCGACGACGCGAGCGCCATCGGCCGGCGCTACCGCCGTCAGGACGAGGTCGGCACGCCCTTCTGCGTCACGGTGGACTTCGACTCGCTGAACGACCAGGCCGTCACGGTTAGGGAGCGGGACTCGATGAAGCAGGATCGCATCGCCATTTCGGCGCTGGTGCCGTACCTGTCGGACCGGCTTTCGGGCTGCTGAGGCGAAGCTCGCGCTCAGCTCTGCGGCTGGCGGGCGTGCTTGCCGCACGCCCACGCCTCGCCCTGCGGCACGGTGGCCGTGTAGTGCCTGATCCCGACGTGATAACGCAGCACGATCGCGGTGACGACGACGCACTGCGCGGCTGGCGGCGGGCCATTTCGATGACGAGCGCTGCGCCACCGCGGCTGCCCGGCACGGTGTTGGCGTGCGGCCCGACGGCGAAGCCCGCGGCTGCCACGAGGGGCGGGCGCACACAGCTGGCGAGGTTGCTCGCTGGGCCGTTATCGATGCAGCCGTACATGCTGGCGCGGGCGACGCGCACGCTCAGAATGCGGGCCGGCTGGTAGCCGTTCGCTGAGGTGACGGTGACGCCGTCGATGACGGCGGCTGATCCGCCGGCGTTGACGAGCGTGGCGACGTAAGCCGTCGGCTGCGAAGTGCCTTGGACGGAGCCGAAGCTGGCAGCCATGGGCGGAACGGCGAGCGGGCCGTTGCCGAGGCCGATCGGGCCCCAGAGCAGGAACGCGCCGACCACGAGCGGCACGGCGATCGCGACGATGATGCGCTGCCAGCGTCCCGCTATATCAGCCAATCCCCGTCGCAGCGTCGATCGCGGGCGCTTCCTTGCTACTGGCGCCTTGACCGCAGACCGCGATCGTGAATACGTCGGTGGCAGCATAGTGCCGGAGTCCCACGTGGTAGTGGATGACGATCTTGCTGATCACCCAGCATGTCCCCGGTCGCGGCGCTGCCGCGATGGCTACAGCCTGGACGCCCCGAGAGTCGGGTGCTGTGTAAGGCCCGATGCTGCGGCCTAGGAGCGGGCCTTGATCGCGCGCGTCGCGGCACCCACCGAGAGCGAAGCCGTGGCCGTCGGGCTGGGCGGGCCACGCGCCGGCGCAGCTCGTCTGGCTTACGACCTCTATATGTGCGAGCCGTGGCGTCGCGTACGGAGTCCCGCCGACGAGTTCCACCGAATCGACAACGGCCGGGCTGCCGCCGGAGTTGAACAGTGGCAATACCAACGCGGCGGGCGTCTCGCCCGGATCCAGCCAGCCCACTGTCCCGTCCCAGCGCACCCCGAGCGGACCGTTGCCGAGGCCGATCGGGCCCCAGAGCAGGATCGCGCCGACGATGGGTAGCACGGCGACCGCCGCGACGATGCTGCGCCGGAAGCGCCGCAACCGGGTCCGGACCGAGAGGCCGGTCATTTTGGCGGGCTGCGGCACGGACATGACGCACGCTCCCGACTCGAGCCAACTGCCTGGCCGCAGCCTAAGGCTGCTGCCTAGCGCGGTGCTAGGGCGTGATCGCGGCCAGAACCTTGCTCAGGACGTCGTCATCGGCCTCCGCCGAAGGCAGGCGCGGGCAGCGGCGGTAGATCTCGGCGGCTGCATGGTGGAAGCCGTCCGGCAGGCCGGCCTCCGCCATGCAGTGCGCGATCTCTTCCATCTCGGCGATCCAGCGCCAGCCCTTGGCAACGCCGGACTGCGCCGCCCGCTCCGACTGCGCGGCGAGCTGCGGCTGCGATAGCGCCCATTCGGCCAGCAGCGTCTCCTCGACACCTTCGGCGTGAGCCAGCGCCCTGGCCGCGAGGAGCATCGCCGCGGTCCCCTTGGTCCAGGCGGCATAGGCCATCTTGACCGCGGAAGCGGCCGTGGCCGGTCCGGCGGTGATGGGGGTATCGAGCCCCGTTCCCTTAAAAAGGTCGACGATCACGCTGGCGTGATCGCCGGACAGGTACAACCGCGTGGTGCCGGGGGATACCGGCGGCGGCCCGATGAGGCCGCCGTCGACGTAGGTGCCGCCGTTGCCCTCGATGAGCTGCGCGACCTCCCTGGCGGTGCCGGGCGCGATCGCGTTGGCGTCCAGGTAGAGGCCGGTGAAGCCGTGCACTGCCCAGGCCACGTCGAGTGCCGCGTGCGGGGGGCAGATAGACACGATGATCTGGGCCCGGTTGGCCAGCTGCCGTGGCGTGCCCGCGTCCGTCAGGCCAGCGGCCGCCGCCCGTTTGGCGGTCTCCGCGCCGCGGCCGTCGGAGGCCCACAAGACGGTGTGGCCGGCGCCGGTCAGGCATCGGCCGACGGCCGCGCCCATCTCGCCGGGATTCAGCAGGCCAATAATCATCGGGTCCGTCATGGCTGCCATTGTCGCGGAAACAAGATGTTCACCCCACGTGGGGCGACCGTCGTACCGGCAGCACGCGCGGGTCGATAGGCTCAGAAGCGAGGGCCGCCAGGCCGCAGGAATACTCAGCCGCGTGACGCCGGGGCCGCCGTGCCGGGCGAGTGGCAATCTCGAGGAGTGCATCGCAGTGCCGAAGCTCGTCTACGACTTC
>DATHQE010000576.1:0-9881 GCA_035483035.1 Streptosporangiaceae bacterium
ACCGGCACCGGCACGTCCTCCCCCGAGACCGTCACCTTCGCCACGCAGACCGCCCAGTACATCCGCGTCGTCCTCACCGCCGGGGTCACCACCAACTGGTGGTCCATCGCCGAGTTCACCGTCTACTCCTCCGGCGGCGGCGGCGGTTCCGGCCCGCCCACTGGCGGCAGCCTGGGCTCGAACGTCTACGTGTTCACACCAAGCGAGGCGCAGAGCACGATCCAGACGACGCTCAACACGATCTCCGGCAACCAGGTGTCCAACCAGTTCGGCACCCAGCGGTACGCGCTGCTCTTCGAGCCCGGCACCTACGGGTCCGCCGCCAATCCGCTCGTCTTCACGGTCGGCTTCTACACGAGCGTGGCGGGTCTTGGCCAGAACCCGAGCGCCACCGTCATCAACGGCGCGATCAACTCCTTCAACCAGTGCTCGGGCACTACGTGCAACGCCACCGACAACTTCTGGCGCTCGGTGTCCAATCTCACGATCAACGTGGCGGGCAATACCGGCTGCTACGCGGGCGACGACTTCTGGGCAGTCTCCCAGGCGGCGCCGATGCGGCGGGTCCAGGTGAACGGCAACCTCACCCTGATGGACTACTGCACCGGGTCGCCGGACTACGCCAGCGGAGGCTTCATCGCGGACTCGACGTTCACCGGTGGCACCGTGACCAACGGCTCCCAGCAGCAGTACATGACGCGAGACAGCAACCTGGATGGCTGGAGCAACGCAGTGTGGAACCAGGTGTTCTGCGGCGATCCTGGTGCGCCGGCGCAGAGCTTCGCCAGCAACTCCGGCGACAGCGGCGGCCCGAACTCCTACACGACACTGGCCACATGCCCGGTGACCGAGGAAGAGCCGTACCTCTACACCGATTCCGGCGGTCACTACAACGTGTTCGTGCCGTCGCTGCGGACGAGCTCGTCGGGACCCAGCTGGACAGCAACGAGCAATACGCCGGGGACTTCGCTGTCGCTCAGCACGTTCTACGTGGTGACGCCGTCCAGCACGGTGGCGACCATCAACCAGGCGCTGTCAGCGGGTGACAACCTGCTCTTCACCCCCGGCGTCTACAGCTACGGCTCGACGATCAACGTCACCAAACCGGACACCAAGATCATCGGCCTCGGCTTCCCGACGCTGATCCCGACCAGCGGCAACGTCACCATGAACGTGGCTGACGTCAGCGGGGTCAACATCTCCGGCATCATCTTCGACGCCGGGCCGACAAGCTCACCGGCCTTGCTGCAGGTCGGCACGCAGGGCTCGACGGTGAGTCACGCCAGCGACCCGGTCACGATCGACGATGTCTTCTTCCGCGTCGGCGGCGCCGAGACCGGCACAGCGGCGACCAGCTTCATCGACAACAGCAACAACTCGATCATCGATGACGTCTGGGCCTGGCGAGCTGACCACGGCTCGGGCGCGGGCTCGTGGACATCGGACCAGGGCAACACCGGACTGATCGTCAACGGCAACAACGTCACCGCCTACGGCCTCGCCGTAGAGCATTACCAGCAGGACGAGGTCGTCTGGAACGGCCAGAGCGGCGAGGTGATCTTCTTCCAGAACGAGAACCCGTATGAGGTGCCGAGTCAGAGCGCATGGATGTCGAGTTCGACGCAGGACGGGTATCCGGCGTTCTACATCCCGGCGAGCGTCACCTCGTTCCAGGGGTACGGCATGGGCAGCTACAGCTACTTCGACCAGGGAGTGGCGATTGAGAACGCGATGGCGTTCCAGGCGCCCGACACGTCGGGTGTGAAGTTCCACGACCTGCTGACCGTCTTCCTGAACGGGTCTGGCGGCATCCAGTCGGTGATCAACGGCGTCGGAGCCGCCGTCAGCCCCAGCTTTGGCGGCCCGAGCGACGTCGTGAGCTACCCGTGAGGTAACCGCGAGCTGACCAAGCCCGGGGGCAGGGCCGCGCCGCGCCCTGCCCCCGGCCGCTCGGGGTGTCGATGTGCCGGAGTTAGCGAGGTGGCGTCCTAGGCGCTTATTCGGTGATCTTCACGAATCCTTGCTGCACAAGCTGGGTCATCCTGGCCCCGGCATCGCGGTTGACCGCAATCCCCGGGATGAGATCTTCGTTTCCGTAGTGGTGAGCTCTCGCGGTCGCGCCGCACAACTCGACGCGCACACCCCTTCTCATGAGGTTCGTGACCAGGTCCTTGTAGGGGTTCCCGGTCTCGATGTTGCGGTCAGCGTTGTAGGCCGCATCGTTCAGCGTGAGGTGGCCTGCGTTGGTGTGGAAGACCACGACAACCTCGGATGTCGCGCCCCAGTCTGCGATGTCGCCCGTGAGCAGCTGAAGGTGGGCAAGCGGCGCAGGCAGGTCCCCAATGAACGACAGGTCGGCGACGCTCAGCACCGCCTTTACCTCGTCCAGCTTGACGGGGATATCGATGTGCAGGGGCGTGTTCGGGTATGTCGTGTTCGGATTTGTCATGTCATGCTCCTCAGAGGCTCATCCGAGCAGGATCGCTGCGGTGGCCACCATCGCGGCTGCGGTGGGCACGTGCACGCCGTAAGCCGTTGACTTCCGACCACCGCGACGCAGCACGATGACCGCGTCGCCGACCGGGATCACGGTGGCAGCCACCAGGAAGCCGGCTAGCACGCGCGGCTCCCGCGCGGCAATCAGCACGAACGTCATCAGGCCGGACGCCACGTCGCGGACGCCCTTCACCGACAGGTAAGGGTCCGCGCCGCTGACTTCCTGCCCGACGGAGATGCCATACGCGGCTGCGGCCTTCGCCGGCGAGACCAGGAATCGCGTGCCTACTACGGTGATTCCGAGGCCGACCAGGCCCGAGAGAGCGTAGCCGAGGTCAGTCCGACGCACGTGCTCACTCATCCTTTCTCAGTGCACTGCTGCGCCTACGGCCAGGCCGACTCATATTTTGGCGCATTCCGTCAGCTACAAGTCAGACCGGGTGCGCGGAGATGATCGCATCGTCCGGGTCATGGCGGATCTTGATCTGCTGGAGGCGCTGGTAAGAGTCGGCAGGCAAGAGCGCTTGCGCAGCTGCCAGGCCTGCCGTGCCTGGCCATAGCCCGGGTCGCCGGGAAGGAAGACCAGTCCAGTGACGTCGGCACGTAGTGCGTGGGCTGTTTCAGGGGGGACGCTGTGCGCGCTGCTCATTGGGACGATGCTCCTGATCGCTCCGGATGGCTACAGCCCCGACAGCCCACAGGAGAGGTCTGTCGTCGCCACGCCCGGTCCTACCCGTGCCGACCGGCCGCAACCAGTAGCGCGCTATTCGTACGCAATGCCGGCGAGGTCGGGTCGACCGGAGTCCGCCTGCTAAACCCTTTGCCGGCTCGCCGGCGGCTGCCAGCGCACCATGCACAGCTGGTCACTTGCCGTCAGCGCGCCGTAGCAGCGCCTGGCGGCCGTCGATGAGGGCAAGCGCGGCGGCGGCCGCCTTATCGGCCGCAGCCGTCACTACATCGCGGTCGCGGACGTCGCAGGCGTCGAGGAGCAGCGCGGCACGCCCGTGCGCCGTTGACTCGAGGGCGTCAGCCAGCGCGTCGGCGGCAACGGCGTCGCCTGCGCAGATCTCCTCGACGGCCGCGCGGCAGGCCTCGACGGGCGCCCAGGCGCCCTGCAGGGACGGATACCGGGCCTTGTCGAGGCCGGCGGCGTAGAGCGCCTCGAATAGCGGACGCTGCTCGGCAGCGAACAAGACGTAGGCCCGAGTCATGGCTGCCAGCCTTTGCCGGGGGTCTGCGGCGTTGCCCGCCTCAGTCGTCGCCATGACGGCGAACACGTGCAGGCCCCGGTCGGCGACGGCGGCCAGCAGCTCGTCTCGGTCGGTGAAGTGCCGGTACGGAGCGGCGGCTGACACGCCGAGCCGACGGCTCGCCTCGGCCAGCGAGAATCCGCGCACCCCGCGCTCGGCGATGAGGGCGATCGCCGCATCCACAAGCGCGGCGCGCAGATCGCCGTGGTGATACCGGCCGTCCTTAGCGCCAGCGCTCACGGCCGCGATCCTGATGCTGCCCGGACACGAGGGACCCCGTTCCCATCCTGAAAGCGGAATGTAATCACCGCTTACAATGTAATAGACATTAACATGCGACTGCCGTCCGGTCCAGGTGTGCTGCCGAGGGCCGGCGGCCTGGCACGATGGACCCACGATGACACCGACCAAGACACTGACCGACCTGCTTCCGGACGGCGCCGAGCCGGACGACGTCTTCGCCGCGTTCGCCGAGTGGACCGCGGATCAGGGCTTCGACCTGTATCCGCACCAGGAGGAGGCGCTCATCGAGATTGTGTCGGGTGCGAATGTGATCTTGTCCGCGCCAACTGGGTCGGGCAAGAGCCTGGTCGCGACCGGTGCTCATTTCACCGCGCTGGCGCGGGACGAGCGGACCTTCTACACCGCGCCGATCAAGGCCCTAGTGTCCGAGAAGTTCTTCGCCTTGTGCGACATCTTCGGGCCAGATGAGGTCGGCATGATGACCGGCGACGGCAGCGTGAACCCCGGGGCCCAGATCATCTGCTGTACCGCAGAGGTGCTCGCCAACATGGCGCTGCGGGACGGCACCAAGGCCGACGTCGGCCAGGTCGTGATGGACGAGTTCCACTTCTACGCCGATCCCGATCGCGGCTGGGCGTGGCAGGTGCCGCTCATCGAGATGCCGCAAGCGCAGTTCGTTCTGATGTCCGCGACGCTGGGCGACGTCAGCAGGTTCGAGCTTGACCTGACGCGCCGGACTGGCCGACCGACGGCCGTCGTCAGTTCGGCCGAGCGGCCAGTGCCGCTGTCGTTCTCGTTCGCCATGACGCCGTTGCACGAGACCGTCGGCGAACTCCTTGGTACGCACGAGGCGCCCATCTACATCGTGCATTTCACCCAGGCGGCGGCCATCGAGCAGGCGCAGGCGCTGATGAGCGTGAACGTGTGCAGCCGGGACGAGAAGGACGCCATCGCCGAGCTGATCGGGAACTTCCGGTTCGCGGCCGGCTTCGGCAAGACGCTGTCCCGGCTTGTTCGGCACGGCATCGGCGTGCACCACGCGGGCATGCTGCCCAAGTACCGGCGGCTGGTGGAGACCCTGGCCCAGGCCGGACTGCTGAAGGTGATCTGCGGCACCGACACGCTCGGCGTCGGCATCAACGTGCCGATCCGGACGGTGCTGTTCACCGCGCTGTCGAAGTACGACGGCACCAGGACCCGGCTGCTGATGGCGCGCGAGTTTCATCAGATCGCCGGGCGGGCCGGGCGGGCCGGATTCGACACCATGGGCCGGGTGGTGGTGCAGGCACCCGAGCACGTGATCGAGAACTCCAAGGCGCTGGCGAAGGCCGGGGATGACCCGAAGAAGCGACGCAAGGTGGTGCGGCGCAAGCCGCCCGAGGGCATGGTGTCCTGGGGCCAGCCGACCTTCGACCGGCTGATTGTCGCTGAGCCTGAGCCGCTGCGATCTAGCTTCGCCGTCAGCCACGCGATGCTGCTGAACGTGATCAGCCGGCCAGGCGACGCCTTCGCCGCGATGAAGCACCTGCTCACTGATAACCACGAGGACCGGGCCGCGCAGCGCAAGCACATCAGCAGGGCCATCGCGATCTACCGCGCGCTGCTGGCAGGCGGGGTCGTCGAGCGGCTCCCCGAGCCCGACGCCGACGGCCGGTGGGTGCGGCTGACGGTCGATCTCCAGGAGGACTTTGCGCTCAACCAGCCGCTGTCGCCGCTCGCCCTAGCCGCCATCGAGCTACTGGACCGAACGTCGCCGGAGTACCCGCTCGACGTGCTGTCGGTGATCGAGTCCACGCTCGACAATCCGCGGCAGGTGCTGTCCGCTCAGCTGTTCAAGGCGCGCGGTGAGGCCGTGGCGGCGATGAAGGCCGAAGGCATCGAGTACGACGAGCGGATGGATCTGCTGGAGGCGGTCACCTACCCACGGCCGCAGGCCGACTTGCTGGAGGCCGCATACAACATCTACCGGCAAGGCCATCCGTGGGTGGCCGACCACGCGCTGTCGCCCAAGTCGGTCGCGCGTGACATGTTCGAGCGCGCGATGACATTCGCCGAGTACGTCAGCTTCTACGGGCTCGCGCGGTCCGAAGGCCTGGTCCTGCGCTATCTGGCCGACGCCTACAAGGCGATGCGCCAGACGGTGCCGGAGGAAGCGCGGACCGAGGAGCTCGCGGACCTGATCGAATGGCTGGGCGAGCTGGTCCGGCAGATCGACTCCAGCCTCATCGACGAATGGGAACGGCTGCGCAATCCGGTCGAGGAGGTCGCGCACCTGGCGGCAGACCGGCCGCCGGCCGTCACTGGCAACAAGCGGGCGTTCCGGGTGCTGGTGCGCAACGCGCTATTCCGGCGGGTGGAGCTGGCTGCGCTGCGCCGGTGGGAGGAGCTCGGATCGCTTGACGCGGACGCCGGATTCGACGCGGAGGCGTGGGCGTCCGCGCTGGCGCCGTATTTCGCGTCGCATGGGGAGATTGGCACCGGCGCGGACGCGCGCGGTCCTGGCCTGCTGATTCTGGATGAGCAGCCGGGCGCCTGGACGGCCCGGCAGATCTTCGACGACCCGGCCGGCGATCACGACTGGGGCTTCTCGGCCACCATCGACCTCGATGCCTCCGACGAAGCGGGAGTCGCTGTCGTCACCGTGACCAGCATCGGCCAGCTCTAGGCCCTGGCAGTGCGGCCCGGCTAGCGGCTGTGCAACCATCTGGTAGCAGATAATCCAGCGAGCGGAGGACGCGGACATGCCGGAGGACTGGATCGAGCGCGAGATCATCATCGAAGCGTCGCGCGAGCGGGTCTGGGAAGTACTGACGGACCCGCAGCACATCGCGAGCTGGTTCGGCGACACGGCCGAGATCGACCTCCAGCCCGGCGGCAAGGCCGCCTTCGGCTGGACCGAGCACGGCACGCACCGCGCCATCGTCGACCGCGTAGATCCGCCCAGCCTGCTGTCCTATCGGTGGGCTCGCGACACCGACGTCGAGCCTGCCAGCGGCGGTTCCACCCTGGTCGAGTTCACCCTGACCGAGATCTTCGCCGGGACGCTGCTTCGCGTCGTCGAGACGGGGTTCGCCAGCCTGCACGGCAGCGAGCAGGACCAGGACCAGGCCGTGCAGGAGAACACCCAAGGCTGGCAGTCCGAGCTCGCCGAGCTCAAGGAGTACGCGGAACGGCCCGCGGCGTGACCGAGCTACGGCCGGGCTGGCCCGCCAGCCCGGCCGAGCCCGACGACGTCCTCGCGGCGATGGCCGACCCGACCCGGCGGCAGCTGCTCGCCACGCTGGCGGCGAGCGGTCCGGCGACAGCCACCGAACTGGCGGCTGGCCTGCCGGTGAGCCGCCAGGCCATCGCGAAGCATCTGGCGGTGCTGCGCAGCGCCGGCCTGGTGACCCGGCACAAGGACGGCCGCGACGTGCGCTTCTCGGTCCGCACGCAAGGCCTGACGCACACCGCAGGCTGGCTGGCTGGCCTCGCCACGGAGTGGGAAGCCAGGCTGACAGCGATCAAGCGCATCGCCGAGTCCGGCCGCTGACGCTCCCGTCGTTCCCGCCGCCATTCGCGCCGCTCAGAGAGCGCACACGGAGGTCGTTCAGCGTACGTTCAGATTTGTGCAGGAGCATCCTGACGTGACACCCGACGCGCCCGCCAGCCACGAGCGCCGGGTGCACCACGCAGGAGAGCCGGTGCCAGGACCGCCGCTTCGCAGGTCGGCGCCAGCGCCGAGGCCAAGATTTGTGGACACGTGCGCGGCCGTGGCAGGCATCGGCTTCGGCGCCGTCGTCGCGGCGGTCATCACGAGCGAGTCGCGCGGGTCGCTGACGGCGCCGGGCGGCGAGCTGACGGCCCTCGGCAGGCTCGCCGGGTTCACCGGTACCTACCTGATTCTGATCATGGTTGTGCTCGTTGCGCGGCTCCCCTGGCTGGAACGCTCAGTGGGCCAGGATCAGCTCATCCGCTGGCACCGTAAGGTCAGCCCGTGGGCCATCGGCCTGATCACCGCTCACGTGCTGCTGATCACGCTCGGATACGCCCAGGCGGCCAGGTCGTCGGCGCTCGCCGAGATCTGGCTGCTGGTGCGCTCCTATCCCGACATCCTGGCGGCGGCCGCCGGTTTTGCGCTGCTGCTGCTCGCTGGGATCACGTCGTACCGGGCGGTCAGGCGCCGGATGCGGTACGAGACGTGGTGGGTCGTGCATCTGTACCTCTACCTAGGGCTGGCACTGGCCTTCGCCCACCAGATCGTCACCGGAGTGACGTTCATCGGTCATCCGCTCGCGCGCGCGTTGTGGATCGCCATCTGGGCGAGCACAGCCGGCCTTGTGCTGGCGTTCCGCGTCGGCCAGCCTGCCTGGCGAAGCCTGCGGCATCAGCTCCGCGTGGTCGAGGTCCGCGACGAGGCGCCTGGCGTCGTCTCGGTCATCTGCCGTGGCCGACAGCTCGACAAGCTGCCGGTGTCCGGCGGCCAGTTCTTCCTCTGGCGATTCCTGACCAGGGAACTGTGGTGGCAGGCGCACCCGTACTCGCTGTCCGCGCTGCCCCAGCCGCCGTACTTGCGCGTCACGGTGAAGGGCCTCGGCGACTCCAGCCGCGCCCTGTCGTACGTGCGGCCAGGCACCCGGATCGCATTCGAAGGCCCGTACGGTGCTTTTACCGACCACGCCAGGCTGTCGGACGGCGTCCTGCTCGTCGCCGCCGGCGTCGGCGTCACGCCGCTGCGGGCCCTGCTGGAAGACCTGCCCCGGCACGCCGATGTCGTCGTCATCATCCGGGCGTCGACCGTCGCCGACATCGTGCACCGCGCGGAGTTGTCGGCACTCGTCGAGTACCGTGGCGGACGGCTCCACGAGATGATCGGGTCGCGCCATAAGCTCCGCCTCAACGCCCGCACGCTTCGCCATCTCGTGCCCGATGTCGCCTACCGCGACGTCTACATTTGCGGCCCCGCAGGATTTGACGCCGAGGTAACGGTCGCGGCCCAGCGACTGGGCGTAGCTCAAGACCAGATCCACATCGAGGAGTTCGGCTTCTAGCCGAGCGAGGGGATGCAGATCCATGGCTGACAAGGAGGGTCAGGCGCCGTGAAACGTGCGCCCATCGTGATAGCCGGAACCGTGGCGGGCCTACTCGCCGTGCTGGAGTTCCACACCAGCCCGGCGAAGCTCGCCATTCCCGGCGGCGCGGCGCTGCCGGCGACCACTGGCGGCACGGCGACCACTGGCGGCACGGCGACCACCGGCGGCACGGGGACTTCCGGCAATGCGGGGACCACCGGCAGTGCGGGCACTTCGGGTCAGCCTGCTGCTAGTCCCAGCCAGTCCGGCCCGAGTTCGTCAGCCGGGCAGTCAGCGGTGCGCAGGGCTACCGGCCCCCGGGTCAATTACAGCTTCGGCGTGCTGTCGGTCAAGGTCACGGTATCGAGCGGCAAGATCACCAAGGTCGGCCTCGCGTACCTGAATGACGACGCCAACCCCCGCTCGCAAGACATCGATCAGCAGTCGATTCCGATCCTGGAGCAGGAGGCACTGCAAGCACAAAGCGCCAACATCCAGGGAGTCTCGGGCGCGAGCTACACCAGCGCGGGGTTCGCCCAGTCACTTCAGTCGGCGCTGCAGTCACTGGGCATGTAAGTGTCGCCAGCCGCGGTTCGTCAGCTTGAGCACGTCATGGGCACGGTCATCACGATTGACGTCTTTCCGCTGCCCGCAGCGGCGGACGATGGCTGGACCGCGGACCTCCAGCGCCGGCTCGGCGAGGCGAGGGACGTGCTCGAGCGCGCCGACGAGGTCTTCAGCACCTGGCGCGCCGATAGCCCGGTCAGCCGACTGCGCCGCGGTGAGATAACAGCCGCGGAAGCTCCAGCTGACGTGGCGGAGGTGATCAGCGCCTGTCTGG
>DATHQE010000577.1:0-2498 GCA_035483035.1 Streptosporangiaceae bacterium
TGCCGCCGCGCTGATTCATCACGGCTCCATGGACGGCGTGCTGCCCAGCATCCAGGCCCTTGCCAGGTGGATCGACGCCAGCGGATACCGCTCGCTCGGCTACGCCCGCGAGGTCACCCTGAAGCTCGGCGACGTCCGAGCAGACTGGGTGACTGAACTCCAGGAACCAATCACGCCGACCTAAGCAGCTCACGAGAAGGAGAGACCATGGACGTCGCGCCGGAAATCATGCAGCGAGCGGTCCAGCCGTACGCGGGCATCTCATCATGGGTGCCCATGGCGGCCGTGGGCTCGGTGGCCGATCGCCTGCCTGAGATCTTCGGCTGGCTCGCCGCCCGCGGCGTCGCACCGGCTGGCCCGCCGTTCTTCCGCTACCACGTGATCGACATGGAGCGAGAGCTTCTAGTCGAAGCCGGCGTGCCGGTCGGGCTGGCGGTAGACGACGACGGCGACATCCGTGGCGGCACCTTGCCAGCCGGCCGGTTCGCCGTCATGATCCACACCGGCGCTCCGCAGACCCTGGTGGCCGCCACCTCCGCACTCCTCGACTGGGCCCGGCAGCGCGGACTGACCTTCGACGTATCGCTGACCGACGCCGGTGAGAAGTGGGGCTGCCGCCTCGAGTCCTACCTGACCGACCCTGCCGAGCAGCCGGACGCCAGCAAGTGGCAGACGGAGCTGGCGTTCCGGCTCGCCGACTGACGCCAAGCTGCCTAGCCAGCGTGCCTGGGCGATGTTCGCCTGCCGCGCCGCCGGGGAATTACAGCGGCGCGGTGGGCGCAGCGAGGTTACACGGAGGCACCGAGATGGCGAAGACCGTTGCTGATGGCCTGTGGGAGATGCTGGTGTCGGCGGGGGTCCGCCGCTGTTACGGGATTGTGGGCGACGCCCTGAATCCGGTCATCGACGCGCTGCGACGCAACGGTCAGGTCGATTTCGTCCATGTGCGCAACGAAGAATACGGCGCGTTCGCGGCGGTGGCCGACGCCCATCTGACCGGCCAGCCGGTCGCGGTATGCGGCACGGCGGGACCGGGTGTCGTGCACTTGATCAATGGCTTGCTGGATGCGCGGAAAGAAGGAGCGCCGGTCATCGCGATTGCCGGCGATGTCGAGTCGTCCGCGTTTGACTCCGACACCGTCGAGGAGCTCAACCCGTACGTGTTCTTCGCCGCTGCCGCGCTGTATATCGGCAGGCTTGTCAATCCCGCCCAGCTGCGCACCATCGTCGGAACCGCCATCACCACGGCCGTGGCGGAGCGCGGGCCGACGGTCATCTCACTGCCCGGCGATGTCGCCGCAGCCGACGCGCCGGCCGGGTCACTGCACGTCGCGCTGCCCGCCACCGTTCCGGGCGCGGCGTCTGCCGCGGACCTGACCGCGATGGCCGCCCTGATCAACGACGCGCAGAAGGTGGCGATCTTCGGCGGGGACGGCTGCAGCGGCGCGCAGGCAGAGGTGCGCGAGCTTGCGCAGAAACTGAGCGCTCCGGTCGGCTACTCGTTCAAGGGTAAGCAGTGGCTGGAGCACGACAACCCCAACGCCGTTGGAATGACCGGCCTGCTCGGATACGGCGGCTGCTGGGACGCCATCAATCACTGCGATGTGCTGCTGATGCTCGGCACCGACTTCCCGTTCCCTGAATTCCTTCCGCACGCAAAGGTCAAGACCATCCAGGTTGACCGGGACGCCCGGCACCTCGGTCGGCGGGCCCCGCTGGAGCTCGGCGTCGCCGGGGACGTCCAGGCAACCGTTGCCGCTCTGCTGCCGATGGTGCAGGCAAAGTCCGGCGATGCCTTCCTGCGCGAGCACGTCGCCAAGACTGAGCGATGGGGCAAGACGCTGCAGCACTACGTCACGAAAGGCCCCGGCATCAAGCCAATCCGGCCGGAGTACCTCGCCGCGACGCTCAGCGAGCTTGCCGATGACGATGCGATGTTTTTCGCTGACACCGGTACCGCGTGCATCTGGGCGGCCCGCCACATCACCTACGGCGCGCAGCGCAGGCTTTTCGGATCATTTTCATGGGCCTCCATGGCCAACGCCTCGCCGAACGCCTTCGGCGCGCAGCTGGCCTTCCCCGGCCGTCAGACGATCGCGCTGTGCGGCGACGGCGGCTTCACGATGCTTGCGTTGGGCGACCTGCTGACGCAAGTGCAGCGCAAGACGCCGGTGGTCCAGATCATCCTCAACAACGAATCGCTGGACTTCGTCAACATCGAGATGCAGGAGGCTGGCGTGGTCCCGTTCGGAGTCGATTTCCAGAACCCGAATTTCGCTAAGGTCGCCGAGGCGATGGGCGCGAAGGGCATCCGCATCGAAGAGCCGGGCGACGTGAGAGAAGCCCTCGCCGTGGCGCTGGCGCATCAGGGAGGCCCGGTGGTGGTGGACGCGGTGGTGGATCGCTTCGCTTTGTCGCTGCCGTCGCACTTCCCGTTCCATACAGTGGGGGGATTTACGCTCAGTCTTGCTAAGCAGGCGCTGAGCGGGAAGATGGAC
>DATHQE010000578.1:0-2719 GCA_035483035.1 Streptosporangiaceae bacterium
GGCCTGGGGCGCGTCGTTGTCGCCGTCAGGATGGCAGCCCCCGCGAGGCGCCGAGACCGGCACGACTAGGCTGATCGGCGCCGAAGAGCGGACCGATGGGTGCGTAATGATCCGCTGGTCAGCGCACTGCGATGTGTCGCACAAAGCCGAAATCCTTGTGCTACCTGCGAAAACGCAACTACGCTGGGTGCACGAACTTGTACGGGGCGTCATATTGGCTAATTTGTGCCGATGCAAACGGGGGTTCGCGTTGCCGAGCCGGGCGTAAGTCGCTAGTTTCCCCTCGCGGAGCGACTTTTTCGATACGAAACCCGAGGTGACCTCGCGTGGCTCTTCCTCCACTTACTCCCGAGCAGCGGGCGGCGGCGCTTGAGAAGGCAGCCCAGGCCCGTAAAGACCGTGCGGAAGTAAAAAACAAGCTCAAGCATGGCTCGACTACCCTGCCTCAGGTCCTCAAGGAGGGGCAGACGGACGATGTTGTGGGCAAGATGAAGGTGTCGGCGTTGCTGGAGTCGATGCCGGGCGTTGGCAAGGTCCGCGCAAAGCAGATCATGGAGCGGCTAGGCATTGCGGAGTCGCGGCGTGTTCGCGGCCTGGGCGCTAACCAGCGCAGCGCGCTCGAGATCGAGTTTGGCGGAGACATCTGAGCGAGACTGACACAGCCAGGGAGGGGACCGCGGGAAGCATGCTCGCAGCCGAGCCGCGCGGGCTGCGCCGCGGTGCCCCTGCCCCTGCGCGGCTGACAGTCCTGTCCGGGCCGTCAGCCGTCGGCAAGAGCACGGTGGCCGCGCGGCTGCGCAGCCAGTGCCCCTGGATCTGGCAGTCGGTCTCGGTCACGACCCGGCCGCCGCGGCCCGGAGAGATGAATGGCCGCGAATACTTCTTCGTCTCTGAGCGGGAATTCGAGGCAATGGCTGGCCGTGGCGAATTGCTCGAGTCCGCGCAATTCGCGGGCAATCGCTACGGCACACCACGGGCGCCTGTCCAGCAGCGGCTCGATCAGGGCATGCCCGCTCTCCTGGAGCTCGACGTAGCCGGCGCGCGGCAGGTGCGCGCCGCAGTACCGGGGTCGCTGCTCATCTTCATGGCCCCGCCCTCCTGGGAGGAGCTCGAGCGCCGTCTCATCGGGCGGAACACCGAGTCGCCGGAGGCTATGAGCCGCCGGCTTGAGGCCGCGCGCATCGAGATGGCAGCCAGCGACGAGTTCGACATCACGCTCGTGAATACTTCTGTCGAGGACGTCTGCGACCAGCTGGTAGCCTTGATGCAGGCCCAGTATGGCAACGCCGGGCCAGACCTTGCTGAGCGAGGCATCTGCTAGGCGAGCGCACTCGCTGAGCGCAGGCCCTGGGCGAGCGAAGGCACCAGGCGGGCGACAGCACTGGCCGAGCAAAGCACTGGGCGAGCAAAGACTTCACTGCAATTCAGATCCGGAAGGCACACGTGGCAGCGACTCCGTCGACAGAAGGCATCATCAACCCCCCCATCGATGATCTGCTCCAGGTCGTGGACAGCAAGTACGGCCTCGTGATCATGGCGTCGAAGCGGGCCAGGCAGATCAACGCCTACTACGCCCAGCTCGGCGAGGGCCTGCTGGAGTATGTAGGCCCGCTGGTCGAGACCAGGGTGCAGGAGAAGCCGCTGTCGATCGCGCTGCGCGAGATCAGCGAGCGGCTGCTGAGCGGGGAGAACCCCGAGGCCTGAGCAAGCGCCGGCCAGATCTGGTCTAGCCGGCCTGCTGAGCGCCAAGCCGGAGGCTGGCATGCGCATCGTCCTTGGCGTCGCCGCCGGGATTGCCGCCTACAAGGCGTGTGAGCTCCTCCGGCTGCTGACTGAGTCAGGCCACCACGTCACAGTGGTGCCGACACCCGCCGCTCTCAACTTCGTCGGCGCCGCTACCTGGGAGGCGCTGTCTGGTCAGCCCGTGGCTGTGAGCTCGTGGGAGTCGGTGTACGAGGTGCCGCACGTGCGGCTCGGCCAGGAGGCCGACCTCGTGATCGTCGCCCCGGCGACCGCTGATCTCATGGCCCGAGCCGCCGCTGGCATGTCTGACGACCTGCTCACCGCCGTGCTGCTGACGGCGCGCTCCCCGGTGATCTTTGCGCCCGCCATGCACACCGAAATGTGGGAGCATCCGGCGACCCGTGCCAACGTGTCGACGCTGCGCGAGCGCGGCTCCATTGTGCTGGACCCGGCCTCCGGCCGGCTCACCGGCGCGGATACCGGGCCGGGCCGGCTGCCCGAGCCCGCCGAGTTGTTCGCCACGGTGCAGCGGGTGCTTGCCAGGGGCGCGACGGCGCTCGCGACCGACCTGGCGGGCCGGACTGTCGTGATCTCCGCAGGTGGGACCAGGGAAGAGCTCGATCCAGTTCGCTATCTGGGCAACTGGTCGTCAGGGAAGCAGGGATACGCGCTGGCGCGTACGGCCGCGAGCCGGGGCGCGGCGGTCACCCTGGTGGCAGCCAACACCGACCTGCCCGACCCAGCCGGGGTGCACGTCATCCGCGTGAGGTCGGCGGCTGAGCTGCGCACCGAGATGCTCGCGGCGGCCGGAACGGCGGACGCCATCGTCATGGCAGCCGCCGTCGCTGACTTCCGGCCGGCGGTCCGCAGCGACATCAAGATCAAGAAAGACGGCATACAGCCCGACCCCATCGTTCTGGCCGAGAATCCCGACATCGTGCGTGATCTGGTCGCGGCCCGGCGGTCGCCCGGCCAG
>DATHQE010000579.1:0-7696 GCA_035483035.1 Streptosporangiaceae bacterium
AAGATCCGGGCCGGGGTGCGCGGAAAGCCGGCCTGGGTCAGCAGGCCGGTGAAGCCTTCGATGAAGGCGCGGACGGCGCGCGCATCGCGGCTGTCGGCAGGGTCGTGGCCGTCCGGGCCACTGGCGCGGTCGCGGATACGCGGCGCGTCCTCTGACGAGGGGTCGCTGGTGGACGCCGGCACGCGGGTCGGCGCAGCCTCGGCGGAGTGCGCCTGACTGCTTCCTCGATTGCCGTCGTACGTATGAGCCACGGGCCGGTGAAACCTCCCCGTTCCTATATTCAGTAGTTTCTAAATTTAGTGTAGGGTCACACCCGTGAACGCTATCGAAGTCTCCGGGCTGCGCAAGTGCTTCGGCAAGACCGTGGCTCTGGCTGGCCTCGACCTGTCCGTGGCTGCGGGGGAGGTGCACGGCTTCCTCGGGCCGAATGGCGCTGGCAAGACGACCACGATCCGGGTCCTGCTTGGCCTGCTCCGCGGTGACGGCGGGACGGCTCGGCTCCTCGGCGGCGACCCGTGGCGCGAGGCCGTCGCGCTGCACCGGCGGCTGGCATACGTTCCCGGAGATGTGACGCTGTGGCCGTCGCTGACCGGCGGCGAGATCATCGATCTCCTCGGGCGGCTGCGCGGCGGCCTAGATGCCCACCGGCGAGACGAGCTGCTCCAGCGGTTCGACCTGGACCCGGCAAAGAAGGCGGGCGCCTACTCCCAGGGCAACAGGCAGAAGGTCGCCCTGGTCGCGGCCCTCGCCTCCGACGCCGAGCTGCTGTTGCTTGACGAGCCGACATCGGGGCTGGACCCGCTCATGGAGGCGGTGTTCCGGCAGTGCGCCGAGGAGGAGCGGGCCCGCGGCCGCACCGTGCTGCTGTCCAGCCACATCCTGTCCGAGGTGGAGGCGCTGTGCGACCGGGTGACCATCATCCGCGCAGGCCGGACCGTCGAGACCGGCACGCTCACTGAGCTGCGCCATCTCACCCGGACCTCCATCGCGGCGGAGCTCGCCGGCTTGCCCGCCGGGCTCGACCAGCTGGCGGGCGTCCACGACCTGGTCGTGGACCCGGGCCAGGACGGCGGCAGCCGCGTACGCTGCGAAGTCGACTCGGACCAGCTCGACGGGCTGCTCCGGCTGCTCGTAACGGCCGGGGTCCGCACACTCGTAAGCCAGCCGCCGACGCTAGAGGAACTGTTCTTGCGGCAGTACTCCGACGGCGAGGACGCCGCTGGTGTGCCGGCCGCAGCAGCCGCCGGTCCGGCCAGGCAGGCGGGAGCGTGAGCGCGCAGGCCACGGCGGTGACGCGGCCGCCGCGGCTGCGGCGCGACGGATTGGCGCCCCGCTCGCTGGCCGGAGCTCAGGTGCTCACCAGGCTGGCACTGCGCCGCGATCGGATCATGGTGCCGGTCTGGATCTACGCTCTCACCGCCATCGCCGCGTCCGGCGGGTACGGCGTCAAGGCCATCTACAAGACCGCGCAGAGCCGTGCTTCGGTTGCGGCGAGCGTCCATTCGACCCCGGCCCTGGGGTTCCTCTACGGCCAGCTGCACGGCGACTCGCTTGGCGCCCTCATCGCGTGGCGCTACCTGGCGTACGCGGCGCTCGGCGCGGCGCTGCTGAGCATCTTCCTTGTCGTCCGGCATACCAGGGCAGACGAGGAAGCCGGCCGGCTTGAGCTCGTCGGGTCGACTGTCGTCGGCCGGCATACGGCCCTGACGGTGGCCATGGCGGTGGCATGTGCCGCGAACCTGATCGTCGGCGTGCTGAGCGCGGCGGTGCTGACAGTCAGCGGCCTGCCGGTCAGCGGAGCCATCGCCTTCGGCCTGGCGGAAGCGGGCTGCGGTTTCGCCTTCGCCGGCGTGGCTGCCGTGGCGGCTCAGGTCAGCGGCACGGCGCGCGGCGCCAGGGGCCTGGCGATCGCCGTTGTCGGGCTCTCCTTCCTCCTTCGGGGCGCGGGCGACTCGGGTGGCAGTCACGGCCTGACGTGGCTGACCTGGCTCTCGCCAATCGGCTGGGCGGAGCTGGTCAGGCCATTTGCGGCCGAGCGGTGGTGGGTGCTCGGGCTGCCGGCGCTCGCACTCGTGGCCGGGCTCGTGGCCGCCTTCGCGCTGGCGGCGCGGCGGGATCAGGGCGCAGGCCTGATGCAGCCGAGGCCCGGGCCGGAGACCGCGGGGCGGCTGCTGTCTGGCCCGGCGGGACTGAGCTGGCGGCTGCAGCGTGGCTCGGTCGCGGGCTGGACGGCGGGCTTCCTCGGCGGCGGCCTGGCGATCGGGGTGGTGACCACGAGCATCGGCAAGCTGGTCGGAACGAGTGCGGCGGTCACGAAGGCCATCGACAAGATCGGCGGGCAGGCGGCGCTGACTAATGCCTACCTGGCCGCGTGCATGAGCCTGATCGGCCTGGTCGCGGCCGCGTACGCGGTTTCCGCCGTGGCGCGGCTGCGGTCGGACGAGGTGGCGGGCCGCGCCGAGCCGTTGCTGGCGGCCCCGGTAAGCAGGCTGCGCTGGGGCGGCAGCGACCTGCTGATTGTGACGGCCGGCACCGTGGTGGTGCTCGTGGCGGGCGGGCTCGGCGTGGGGTTCGCGTTCGGGGTCGCGGCCTCGGACGTGAGCACGCAGGTGCCCAGGCTCCTCGGCGCGTCCCTGGCGCAGCTGCCTGCCGCCCTGGCGGTCGCCGCCGTAGGAGCCGCGTTCGTGGGCCTGCTACCGAAGTGGAGCGGGCCAGCCGGCTGGGCAGCGCTGGCCGTGTGCGGATTCATCGGCGTCTTCGGGCCGGCGCTGAGCTTGTCGCAGGCGGTGCTGGACGTGTCGCCGTTCACGCACGTGCCGAAGCTACCGGGCGGGGCCTTCAGCATCGTGCCACTGGCCTGGCTGAGCGGGGTCGCGGTAGTGCTGGCGGCCGCTGGCCTGCTCGGGCTGCGCCGCCGCGACATCGGCTGAGCCGGCGCCAGTCAGCCGTCCGTGGTGGGCGGCTCGCCCACGGAGGTGTCGCTTCGCTCAGGGTGGATGGTCTTGTGCTCGGCCAGCATCTGAACGTACTGAGCGATCTTCCTCGCCCGGGTGTCCGCGCGCTTCACCGTGGTGAGCCGGTACAGGATGGCATATCTGTTCACGCCGCTGATCGTCGCGAAGAACGCCACCGCTGCTGCGTTGGCGTCGAGCGCGACCTGAAGGTCGTCCGGCACAGCTATAGTTCGCTGGCCCGCGTAAGCGGCAGCCCACCGGCCGTCGGCCTTGGCGCTATCAACCTCGCGTCGTCCGGCTGCCTGCATCCGCCCCGCGGTGATCAGCGCGGCTGCCTTCTCGGTGTTGATCTTCGACCACCGGCTACCCGGCCTGCGCGGCGTGAACCGCTTCAGCCAGTAGCTCTCATCGAGGCCGCGGGTCTGCGCATCGATCCAGCCGAAGCACAGCGCCACGTCGAGCGCCTCGGCGTACGACAGCGTGGGTTCTGGCGCGCCCTTCTTGGCAAACCTCAGCCAGATGCCAGTAGAGGCAGCGTGCTCCGATTCGAGCCACGCGTGCCAGGCAGCGGCGGAGCCGAATGCCACTATCGACTGGGTCTGATCACTCACGTGGCTAGTGAACCACTCGGCAGTGACGCTCGCAGTGTGTGATGTCACCTGCACCCGTCGGGGCTCGGCCGTGGGCGACTCGGTTGCTTATGCGCGGCCGTCGTCGCAGACGGCGATGGCTGCGTGATCGCGCGCGGATGACGGCTATGCGGTATGGTAAGCGGTATGGCGACAAGGAAGGTCACCGTCACACTCGACGAGGCCCAGCTGGACCAGATCCGCGCCCTTGTGCAGGCACAGACCGCGCCGAGCGTATCCGGGTTTGTGCAGCACGCGGTTGCAGTCGCCCTGGATGACGTCGCCGGATGGGGCGCGATGCTCGCCGAAGCGCTCCGGCAAACCGGCGGGCCGCTATCCGACGACGAGCGCGCCTGGGCCGACGATGTTCTCGGCTCCAGCACGCGGCCAGCTGCCTGATGCCAGGCGTGACCCTGGACGCGGGCGGTCTGATCGCCCTGGACCGGAACGACCGCCGGGTGGTGGTCCTGCTGGCCCGCGCGAGAGAGACAGGAGCCCGCGCAACGGTGCCAGCGACCGTCCTAGCTCAGGCCATCCGCCGACCCGAACGTCAGGTCCGGCTGTCACGGCTAGTCCGCCAGCCGACCACCGACGTCATCGAGTTGGGCCGGGTGGATGCCACGAACGTCGGCAGGCTGCTGGCGGCCAGCGGAACTTCTGACATCGCCGACGCCCACGTGGTGATCTGCGCGCGTCGCGCTGACCAACCGGTTGTCACTTCCGATCCCGGCGACTTGCGCCAGCTCGACCCGAATATCCCGCTGGTCGTCCTGTAATCCCAGCTGCAGGCAGCCAGGACGCGAAAGGCCCTGGCATGGCAGCTCTCGCGATGCGTCACCAGCGGGCCAGCTGCTGGCTGAGTGTCTCGCAGGCGCGAGGCCGGCGGCTGCGGGCGCGCGGCCCAGGTCTATCCGAGCTGCCGTAGTAGCTCGGTGACGTGTGTCCTGGCGGTGGACTCGAGCGCGCCGGCCTCGCCCAGGATCCACGCCGCCGTGCTTTCGGGATTCCGGTAGAGACCCAGCAGCAGGTGCTCGGTCCCGATGTAGTTGTGGCCGAACTCCAGCGCCACCGTGAGAGCGTCCTTCAGCGCGAGCTTGGCGTCATCGGCGTACGGTGGTATGGGGTCCGCGGCCTGGCCGGCCTGCTCAGCCGCAGCCTGGTCCCCGGCCGGCTGGTCCGAGGCGACGCCCCGGCCCTCGTCCTGCGCGCGCGCGTGCTCGCCATGGCGGCCTGCCAGCAGCGCAGCCCGCACGCTGTCCTCGGTGACATTCATGGCCGCTAGGGTCCGGCCGGCAATCCCCTCCGGCTCTGCGAACAGCGCCAGCAGCAGGTGCCCGGCGCCGACGGCGTCGGCGCCAAGCGACAGCGCGGCCTGACGGGACGCGGCGACGACGTGGCGGGCGCGGTCGGTGAAGCGCTCGAAGGTCGGCGCCGGGGTCGCGGCGATGATGTGCGCAGCCACGGCCGAGGCGAATCGCTTGTGCACGGCCTGCTTGGTCACGCCGAGCGCATTGCTGATCTCGGACCAGGACCGGCCGTCGCGACGACACCGGTCGACGAAGTACCCGAGTAGGGCATCGGTGGTCTCTTCCAGGTCTGCGGCGGCCGCGGCGGCCGCGACGAGCTGGTCGAGAGGCTGGTCGGAGCCGGCGTCCGCACGGACGGTGTCGATGAGCTCCTGAAGAGTGGGTGGAGGTGTCATGCGTCAACCTTAGGTTGACTCGCCTGCGTGCGTCAACTGTTGGTTGACAAAATTCGTCAACTTCGCATTGACGAACTGGTTGGAGGCATACTACAGGGATGGGCCCGACCGAACTGAGCCACTCGCGGCAGCTGCTGGTGCTGGCGATCTGCTGCATGAGCCTGTTCATCGTCGGGCTCGACGTCACCATCGTGAACGTCGCCTTGCCGTCGATCGGGCGTGAATTGCACGCCGGCGTGTCCGGACTGCAGTGGACGATCGACGCCTACACGCTCGTGCTCGCCAGCCTGCTGATGCTGGCCGGCTCGACGGCCGACCGGATCGGCCGGCGCCGGACCTTCCAGACTGGCCTCGCTGTCTTCTCGCTGGGCTCGCTGCTGTGCAGCGTGGCGCCGGGCCTGGGCTGGCTGGTGGCGTTCCGGATGGTTCAGGCCGTTGGCGGCTCGATGCTGAACCCGGTGGCGATGTCCATCATCACCAACACGTTCATCGAGCCGAAGGCGCGAGCCAAGGCGATCGGGGTCTGGGGCGGCGTCGTCGGGCTGAGCCTGGCGCTCGGACCGCTCGCCGGTGGCCTGCTCGTGGAGACGGTTGGCTGGCGCGGCATCTTCTGGGTCAACGTGCCGGTCGGGATCGCCGCGATCGTGCTTACGGCGCTGTTCGTGCCGGAGTCCAGGGCCCCGCATGCCCGCAAGCTCGACCCCGTCGGCCAGATCCTGGTCATTATCTTGCTGGCCAGCCTCGTCTACGGATTGATCGAAGGTCCTAGCTCGGGCTGGACCTCGGGCAAGATCGTGGCCTGCTTCGCCGTCGCAGCGCTGGCGCTGATCGCCCTGGCGGGCTACGAACCGCGCCGGGCAGAGCCGCTCATCGATCTGCGGTTCTTCCGCAGCGCGCCCTTCTCGGGCGCGGTCGTGATCGCGATCTGCGCTTTTGCCACGCTCGGCGGATTCCTTCTCGTGAACACGCTGTACCTGCAAGACGTACGCGGATACTCGCCGCTGCTAGCGGGCGTCTACACACTGCCGCTGGCCGCCATGACGGCGGTCTGCTCACCGTTGTCGGGCCGGCTTGTCGGCTCCAGAGGCACCCGACCTTCGCTGATCGTGGCCGGGCTCGGCATCGCCGCGGCCGGCCTGATCCTGACC
Organism: Streptosporangiaceae bacterium; assembly: GCA_035483035.1. Taxonomy (GTDB): domain Bacteria; phylum Actinomycetota; class Actinomycetes; order Streptosporangiales; family Streptosporangiaceae; genus JAJYUU01. Next base: position 6,434 of record DATHQE010000579.1, read on the forward strand.
CATGTCACGACACACACCGCCTCGATCGTGCTGATCGCCAGCTACGCCCTGTTCGGCATCGGCTTCGGCATGGTCAATGCGCCGATCACCAACAGCACCGTGTCGGGCATGCCTCGAACCCAGGCCGGCGTCGCCGCCGGCGTCGCGTCCACGAGCCGCCAGGTGGGCTCGTCGCTCGGCGTCGCGATCATCGGATCGGCGACGATCTCGGCGCTGCACGGGCCGTTCAGGACCGGCCTCGCCAGCGCCAGCCACGTGGGCTGGTGGATCGTGGCCGGCTGCGGCATCGCCATCCTCGGCCTTGGCCTGCTCGTTAGCGGCAGCTGGGCACGCAAGACCGCCCAGCAGACTGCGAGCCGCCTGATGCCGGCCAGCGCCGAGCTGGGCCAGGATCAGGTCCCGGCCGGGCAGGTACCTAGCAGCTAGCCATGGCCCAGCCCGGCCGGCCGACCAGAGGCAGCTAGTCCTGTGCCGCCACAGACATGACGGAGAACACCGCGCCCTGATCGTCGCTGACGGTCGCCATCCGCCCGTATGGGCTGTCCCAGGCGGGCGAGAGCACGCTGCCGCCGAGCTCGGTCACTTTCGCCACGGCCGCGTCGGTGTCCGCCACCGCGAAATACGTGCGCCAGCTCGCGGGCAGCTCGGCCGGCTCGTCGGCGCCGATCTCCCCGATGCCGCCTACCTGCTTGCCGTCGAGGTCGAGGGTGGCGTATTGCATGCCCTCGGCGCCGATGTCGCCGAACTGGTAGCCGAACACCGCGCCGTAGAACGCTTCATTGGCTTCGAAGTGGCGGGACATGTTCTCACTCCAGATCAGCGAGCCCGGCTCGTTGGCAAGCTGCATGCCCGTGTGCGTGCGGGCCTCCCAGACGCCGAACATCGCACCGCCAGGGTCGGCGGCGATGAACATCCGGCCCACGTCCATGACGTCGAACGGCTCCATCATCACCTGACCGCCAGCCGCCTTGATCTCCGCGGCCGTGAGGTCGGCATCGGCGGATGCCAGGTAGGTCGTCCAGTACGTGCCGCTGTCTGGCGAGGCCTGAGCCCCGATGCCAGCGACCGGCAGGCCGCCGATCGAGCACATGCGGTAGCCACCGCCGTCGGGGCCGGTGTCGAAGACGTCCCAGCCGAACAGGCCCTGGTAGAACGCCGCAGCCTTGGGAATGTCAGCTACGCCGAGGTCGATCCAGCACGGCGTGCCGGGCGCCCAGGCGGTGTCACGTGTGACCATCGGTCCTCCAAGCGCCGCCGCGGATC
>DATHQE010000580.1:0-2321 GCA_035483035.1 Streptosporangiaceae bacterium
GCCGCGTCGAGCGCCCCGCGCGCGGCCTGGTCCAGACCGGTCCACGCCTCGTCCAGGACGAGCAGGCCGGGGCGGGCCAGGAGCGCCTGGGCGATCGCTACCTTCTGGCACATTCCCTTCGACAGGGTGCGCAGCGGCGAACCGGCGTACTCGGTCGCGCCAAGGCGCTCCAGCCACTCCGCGACCGCCGTCGCCGCCGCTGGCCCGGTCAGGCCGTGGATCCGGCTCATGTGTCCCAGGTACTCACGGGCCGAGAAGGCCAGGCCGCCAGGGAAGCGCTCCGGCACATACCCGGTCGGTGGACGCCCGGTCACCCGGCCAGCGGACGGCGTCGCCGCGCCGGCTAGGACGCGGAGCAAGGTGGACTTGCCGGTGCCGTTCGCACCCTCGACCCGGATCAGCCGCCCGGCGGCCGCGTCCTGGCTCACGTCGCGTACGACCCATGGCTGGCGCAGCCCGTAACGCTTGCCGACCGCCTCCAGCCGCATACTGCGCAGCCTAATGTCGGTAGACCCTAATCTCGGTACAGCTGCCGTTTCGAGATGTACTGCACGATGCCGTCCGGGACGAGGTACCAGATCGGCTGGCCTGCCCGGACCCGTGCCCGGCACTCGGTGGACGAGATCGCGAGCGCCGGGATTTCCACCAGGCTGATTCGCTCTGATGGCAGGTTCGTGATCGTGAGCCGATGACCTGGCCTGGTGCAGCCCACGAACTGCGCCATCGTGAACAGCTCGTCGGCGTCGCGCCAGGAGATCATCTTGGCCAGCGCGTCCGCGCCGGTGATGAAGTAGAGCTCCGCGTCGGGGCCGCGCTGCGCGCGCAGGTCGCGCAGCGTGTCAATGGTGTACGTCTCCCCCGGCCGGTCGATATCGACTCGGCTCACCGAGAAGCGCGGGTTCGAGGCGGTGGCGATGACCGTCATCAGGTAGCGGTCCTCGGGCGGCGAGACCTTGCGGCCGTTCTTCTGCCAGGGCTGACCGGTGGGCACGAAGATGACCTCGTCAAGGCTGAAGAAGTGGCCGACTTCGCTCGCGGCCACCAGGTGCCCGTGATGGATCGGGTCGAACGTACCGCCCATCACGCCGATCCGCAGGGCCGCTTCAGTCATGGCTGTGAGAGTAGACGCCCGTTATCAGATGGGATACGTGATCCCGGTGAGTTGCTCGGACTCGACCCACAGCCGCCGCTGATCCTCTCTGCTGTGCGAGCGGCCGCTAGAGGTCACCACGAGCGGGTAACCGGTGAGCTGCATGAACCCGTCGGGGCCGTAGTAGGTGCCGCCGATGGCATTCGGATCCGTCGCCGCCCGCAGCGTCGGGAGCGCGCCCATCTTGGCGTCCTGGACCAGCCACGAGTTGACTGGCGCGAACCGCGGGCTCAGCGCCGCGCTGGACATCGCGGACATGTGCCGGGTCAGCTCGGTGCGCGCGGTACCCGGATGGGCGGCGAGTGCGATGGTCTGCTTCTTGGCCACCGAGAGCCGCCGCTGCAGTTCGTAGGTGAACAGCAGGTTGGCCAGCTTGGACCGTCCGTAGGCCGTGTACTTGTTGTAATGCCGGGTGGACTGGAGATCGGCGAAATTCATCCGGCCAGTGCGGTGCCCGTTGCTGCTCAAGGTGACCACGCGCGAGCCTGGCGTTGCGAGCAGGGACGGCATCAGCAGCCCCGTCAGCGCGAAATGGCCAAGATGGTTGGTGCCGAACTGAAGCTCGTAGCCATCCTTGGTGAGGGTGTACGGCGGGAACATCACGCCCGCGTTGTTGATGAGCAGGTCCAGCCGCGGAAACCGAGCCGTCAGGTCGGCTCCGGCCGTCCGGATCGACTCGAGCGACGCCAGGTCCACCTCGGCCGTCTGCACCGCCGCATCCGGCTGCTGTCGGCGGATGTCGTCGGCGGCCGCCGATGTCCGGCCCGAGTCCCGCCCGGCTAGCACGACAGTCGCCCCGTGCCCGGCCAGTACTCTCGCCGTCTCCAGGCCGAGGCCCGAGTTCGCGCCAGTGACGAGCACCGCCCGGCCGCTCTGGTCACCCACGTCCTGCGCCGTCCAGTGGCCGGCCCCGCCGCGCTGCGTCATCATGGCTCCTTCTCCTGCCGCTGGCCGGCTGGCTGGCCGCATTGGCGGGTATAGACCGGCCATGGTGGACTACTGCCATGGCTGACTACTCGGCAACCTACGCCACGGCTACTCAGGATCAGACTAGAGCCCTGTTCAGCCACGTGATGCTGCTGGTGGCTGCGACCACCGGGTTCTTCGCTCTCGGCGTCTACGCCGGCCGGGACCTGTCAACCGGCTGGTCCATCGCCTGGTTCCTGGCCGG
>DATHQE010000581.1:0-8730 GCA_035483035.1 Streptosporangiaceae bacterium
ACGGCCAGCTCGTCCTCGACGACTGCCCAGTGCACCGCGTTGTTCACGTGCCCGGCGGTGTCGAAATCGGCCACCCGCAGCGGCCAGTCACGCGGCGGAGCACCGCCGACGGCCCCGTTCCGGTCGCAGCCGGCGGTGTCGAGACGCGGATGCGAGAGACGAACGGACACCATTCGCCCGGCCGCTGATGCCCCGTAGATCGCGGTGAAATCCGCCGACAGCGGCACCGGCCGGCCGTCGGCCCGGCTGACGGCCGCCCACACGGCCGCCGCCTGCACGAGCGGCCGGCCATCCGGACGCGCCACCGTGGTCGTCCGCTCAGCCCAGCGGGGGCCGGTGCCGGAGCAGAAGGTGCGGACCGAGATGCGCTCACCCATGGCAGGCAGCTGGCTAATTCGCAGCTCGCACCGGCGGACGAGCCAGACCACGGGCTCGGCCAGGCCGGCGTCGGACACGTCGTCCTCGGCGGCCGTCTGCAGATAGCGGGCCAGGGCGTCGAGCCTCAGGCGCCCGGACGGCACCACATCGGTGCTGCGGACGATCCGCCGGGTGGCGTAGACCCGGCCAGCGGAGGGCTCGGGCCGGAAGGCGGGCAAGGTCGGCTCCATGCCGGCATTCTTCCGGACGCCTCGGCCACATCAATGCGGCCGGTGCGGTAAAAAAGAGCCCATGAAACCCGCCGAGCTCCAGCTCCTCACGTCGCTTGAGGACCGCCACTGGTGGTATAAGGAGCGGCGCGCCATTCTCGCCCGCGAGCTTCGCCGGCTCCCGGCCACGGGCCAGGCGCTGGACATCGGTGCAGCGGGCGGCGGCAACACTCGCGTCCTGCGGGAGCACGGGTGGCGTGCCCTGGCCCTGGAGTACTCCGACTCGGTCGCCGACGTGGCGAAGGCGCGGGGCATTAGCGCCATCCGCGCCGACGCCAGGGATCTCCCCCTCCGGTCCGGCAGCTGCGAGCTGGTGACCGCGTTCGACATCCTCGAGCACATCGACGAGGACTACCTCGCGGCCGGCGAGATCTTCCGGGTGCTGAAGCCGGGCGGGACGGCACTGATCGCGGTGCCATGCGACATGGCCCTGTGGTCGGCTCACGATGATGAGGTTGGCCACGTCCGTCGCTACACCCGGCACGGGCTGGTCAGCGTCGTGCAGAAGGCTGGGCTTACCGTCGACGAGGTCTGGAGCTGGAACGTCCTGCTGCGGCCGGTCGTCGCCCTGCGGCGGAAGAAGTCCACCGGTAGTGATCTTGACGAGGTACCGGCACTGGTCAACAGCGCCCTGACCGCGATCATCGTCGCCGAGCGGTACCTGCCGACGAAGTCGCTGCCCGGCGTTTCGCTGTTCCTCCGCGCTCGGCGCCCCTAGCGCGAGGCAATGCGTCAGTCGGCGCGCAGGTGGTCGTGAACGAGGCGGATTGCGATCGAGCCCTCGCCGACAGCTGAGGCGACGCGTTTGACCGATCCGTGGCGGACGTCGCCGACCGCGAAGACGCCGGGCAGGCTTGATTCCAGGAACATCGGCATGCGCTCCAGCGGCCAGTCCGCCTGCGGCTGGCCGTGCTCGAGCAGGTCGTTGCCCGTCAGCACGAATCCCGCCTGGTCGCGCCGTACGGCGCTTGGCAGCCACTGGGTGCGCGGCTCGGCGCCGATCAGCACGAACAGGGCCGCCGCCGCCACCGTTTCGGTGGCGCTGGTCTCCAGGTCAGTGAGCGTCAGGGTCTCCAGGCGGCCCCGTCCAGCGCCGCCGGTCACCGCGACCTTGTAGCGGACGGCAATATTGGGCGCGGACTCGATCTCCCGGATCAGGTATTCGGACATGCTGTTGGCCAGCGATGGTCCGCGGACCAGCACAGTGACCTGCGCGGCGTACCTGGCGAGGTGGACGGCGGCCTGCCCGCTGGAGTTCGCGCCGCCCACGACGAAGACCTCGCGGTCTTTCATGGCCCTGGCCTCTGTGGCAGCGGCGCCGTAGAACACGCCTGCTCCGGTCAGGGCGTCGAGCTCGGGGATGGCCAGGCGCCGGTACGCCATGCCGGTGGCCACGATCACCGCCCGGCTGTGGACCTCGGTGCCGTCGGCAAGGGTGACAGCTAGCTGCGAGCCGTCGGGCCGCAGGCCAGTGGCGGAACTGCCGTACACGTACTCCGCGCCGAAGTTCCATGCCTGCGTGTACGCGCGTACGGCTAGGTCGCCACCGCTCACCCCGGTGGGGAAGCCGAGGTAGTTGCGGATCAGCGAGCTCGTGCCGGCCTGGCCGCCGATCGCCTCTGGCTCCAGGATGACGGTGGCCAGGCCCTCCGATGCGCTGTAGACCGCCGCCGCGAGTCCGCCCGGCCCGGCTCCGATCACGGTCACGTCGTAGCGGTCGGCACGCGGCGTCGTATGCACGCCGATGGCCTGGCCAACCTCAGCGTTCGACGGGTCCGCCAGGATGCGGCCGTCGAACAGGATCACCGCGGGCAGGGCATTCTGGCCTGCGGAGGCTTCCCCGAGCAGGCGCTGCCCAGCCGGGCTGCCCGCGGGGTAGAAGCCAAACGGAACGCCGTTACGTCCGAGCAGTTCGCGCAGTTCGTGCGACCGCGCCTCCCACTCCTCGCCGACAACGCGAACCACCTCGAGCCCCGGCAGGTTCGATCGGCCCCATTCGTCAAGCTGTTCGGTGACAAACCGGTGGAAGTGCTCGTCTGGTGACGGCCCTGGCTTCACCACGTAGGCGTCAATGTCACCCAGGATCGTCGCCTGCAGCATGGGCTCGAGGCGCTCCTCATCACCCCAGGTGATGAGCAGGACCCGCCGGGCGCCTGGATGAAGCTGCCGGACCCGGCCAAGCAACTCCGTCCCGGTCGATCCGGACAGCCACTGGTCGGCGAGCACGAGGCTGACCTGACGCCCGGTGTCGCTGAGCTCGCCGAGGACGCCGAGCGCCGCGTCCACGGACGCGACCGTGATGACCTGGTAGTCGGCGCCATAACGCTTGCGCAACTCCGCCTCGACGCGGTCTTGCGTTCGCGAGTCGTCGGCCAGCAGCAGAACCGGTTGCAGAATCGGGCCCCCGATCTCCGAAGATCACGGAGATTCTAGTCACCGGGCGTCGAGCACCTCATCGCTGGCCTGGGGTGCTCGCGATCGCGGCCAGGAGATCGGCCACGAGCTGAGGCTGATCGTGCTGAGGCCAGTGCGAAGCGCCCGGCACGACGTGCAGAGAAGGGTCGGTGAACAGGGCGGCGATCTCGCGCGCCAGGGCCGGGTCCAGGTAGCGATCCGATCCGCCAAAGATGACGGAGACAGGGACCTGCAGATTACGGAGCGCACCAGTGCTCACAAGCTTGTCCTGCTCGGTCAGAGAATCGAACAGGCCGGCCGTCCATGCGCGAATGGCTGGGACGGCGTCGGGCTGAGCGGCGTTGCCGAAGAACTGGGGCAGGATCGACTGCACGGCTATGCCCTGCTGGTCGCTGGCATCCACGCCCCAGTGATCGGCGGTGAACTGCAGGAGCCAAAGACGCTGCAACTCGTCATTGATCATGGCGTCGGCGAGCGGCGCCAGGGCTGGGTCGGCGAGCAGCCGGATCATCTCGGGAAGTTTCAGGGACGGCAAGTGACCGAAGATCGTGTTGAGGAGCACCAGATGCGTGACCCGCCGGGGGTGGGCGACGGCGAACGCGACGGCATCGGGCCCAGAAGCGTCGTGACCGACGAGTACTGTCCGATCAATGTCGAGCTGGTCGAGCAATGCCGCCAGCTCGGAGCCATGCTCCTGCAAGGAGAATCCCCCGAGCTCTGCGCGCTCGGATCGGCCGTAGCCAGGCCAGTCGAAGGCGACCGCCCGCCTCGGGCTCAGCAACGGCAGCAGCCGATCGTAGCTGCTGTGGTCGTCCGGGAAGCCGTGCATCAGCACGATTGGCGGATCGTCACCCGGGATCTCGCGGACGAAGACGTTACCCTTCGGCGTCTTGACGAGGTGATCACGAGGTGCCAGCGCGGTTTCAGTCATGGGATTGTGTCCTTTCAGCTATTCGTAGACGTTGGCGGATTCGAGCCAGTCGTCTCGACGCAATCGCTCGACTTCGGCGTAATCGCCGAGGATGCGCACGCCCTGGCGCCTGGCGACGTCGACGTCGAGGGCACCGGACATCAGCCCGATGATGAGCTCCGGCGGGCCGGTGACGACGAGGTCGGGCGACGGCGCAGGACCAGTACGTATCGCCACGCGGCCGGCGGCTGACGTCAAGGTCAGCACCTCGTCGGCCGTCCGGATTTCGATCTGACGATCGGGCCTTCCTGGGTCGATGCCGCCGAACATCAACTCCAGGGGGAGCTCGAGCCAGCGAGCTCGAAATGCGTCGGCGCCCGGTCCTGCGAGCATCAACGGCGCGGCCCAGCGCACCAGCTCGTGCACCGGCGCTCCCAGCTTTCGGCCCCAATGGGTGAGCTGATAGCGGCCGTCTCCGTCGCGAGTGATGACCTCCGCGCCCTCGAGCTGGCGCAGCCGGTCCGCGAGGAGGTTGGTCGCGATGCCCGTCAGGCCGTCCTGGAGCTCGCTGTAGCGGCAAGGACGAATCAGCAGCTCGCGCACGATGAGGAGGCTCCAACGGTCGCCGACCACGTCGAGGGCCTTGGCGAGGGCGCAGTACTGGCTGTAGGAACGCATCTGCACAGCTTACGCTTGAAAACATATATTGACAACGCTTGATTTTCTAAATCTACGTGTAGGCTTCGAGACTTCTTCGCACCGCCCGCCGCTACCGTACGAGGTAGGCTGCGGGCGGGCCGCGACTGGCGGCTGGGGCACCTGCTGGAGGTTGTATGCCTACCCCCGAGTCGACCGCCGTACGCAGCGCACTCAGCGTGATTGGCGCCGTCGAGCCCGACGTGGCCGCCGCGATTAGTGCCGAGCTCGCCGCTCAGCGCGGCTCGCTCAAGCTGATCGCCAGCGAGAACTACGCGTCAATGGCGGTCCTGCTTGCCATGGGGAACTGGCTCAGCGACAAGTACGCCGAGGGCACGGTCGGCCACCGCTTCTACGCGGGCTGCGCGCAGGTGGACCGGGTCGAGGAGCTGGCCGCGATGCACGCGCGCGAGCTGTTCGCGGCGGAGCACGCCTACGTTCAGCCGCATTCGGGGATCGACGCCAACCTGGTGGCGTACTGGACGATCCTCGCGCACCGGGTCGAGACGCCGGCGCTGGCGCAGGCGGCGGTCCGCCATGTCAACGACCTGACCGACGAGAACTGGGAGCAGTTGCGCCAGCAGCTCGGCAACCAGCGGATGCTCGGCATGGCGCTGGAGGCAGGCGGTCATCTCACCCATGGCTTCCGGCCGAACATCTCCGGCAAGATGTTCAACCAGCGCACCTATGGCACAGATCCGGCCACCGGGCTACTGGACTACTCAGCCGTGCGCAAGATCGCTAAGGAGTTCAAGCCGCTCGTGCTGGTGGCCGGGTACTCCGCTTATCCGCGCCGGATCAACTTCGCCGCGATGCGCGAGATCGCCGACGAGGTCGGCGCCACGCTGCTCGTGGACATGGCGCACTTCGCCGGGCTGGTCGCGGGCAAGGTGCTGACGGGCGACTTCGACCCCGTTCCGCACGCCCATGTCGTCACCACGACCACCCACAAGACGCTGCGCGGTCCGCGCGGCGGGATGGTGCTGTGCCAGCAGGAGTTCGCTGACGCGGTCGACCGGGGCTGCCCCATGGTGCTCGGCGGCCCGCTGGGGCATGTGATCGCCGCCAAGGCAGTCGCGCTCGCCGAGGCGCGGCAGCCTGCGTTCCGCGAGTACGCGCAGCAGGTCGTCGACAATGCTCAGGCGCTGGCCGGCGGTCTGGTCAGTCGCGGGGCCCGGCTGGTCAGCGGCGGCACCGACAACCACCTCATCCTGGTCGACGTCAGCGGCTACGGCCTGACTGGCCGTCAGGCCGAGAGCGCCCTGCTGGACTGCGGCATCGTGACCAACCGCAACGCGATCCCGTTCGACCCTAACGGCGCCTGGTACACCTCCGGGATCCGGCTCGGCACGCCAGCGCTGACGACGCGCGGCCTCGGCACTGGCGAGATGGATGAGATCGCCGGCCTGATTCACGCCGTCCTTAGCCAGGTCCGGCCCGGCACTACCGCCTCCGGTGCCCCGTCGAAGGCTTCCTACCAGCTAGAACCCGCCCTGAGCAGCCGTATCCAGAAGCAGGCCGCCGACCTGCTGGTCGGTTTCCCGCTGTATCCGAGCGTCGATCTCGGCTGAGGGCAGCGGGCCGCTGCCCGCGTCAGGAGCGGCCCGGCGGCGGGGCCGTGCTGTCCCGGACGATCAGCGAGGTCGCCAGCTCGATGTGCTGCGGCTCTGGCCCGGCGTCGGCGGTCGGGCCGCTCCGGGCCTGGCCGGCGTCGGCGCCGGTGCCGGCGCGGGTGTCGGCGCGGGTGTCGCGCAGCATCCGGAACGCCGCCGCTGACATGGCCGCGAGCGGCTGGCGGATCGTCGTCAGCGCAGGGGAAGCCCAGGTCGCCACCGGCACGTCGTCGAAGCCAATCACGCTGACATCGTCTGGGGTACGCAAGCCGCGCTCGGCGACCGCCTGCAGGACCCCGAACGCCTGGGCGTCGTTCCCGGCAATGATCGCCGTCGGTGGCTCCGGCAGCGCCAGCAGCCGCCGCGCCTGCGCCCGTCCGCCGGCCGCGGAGAACTCGTCCCGGCGCACGAGCTGATCATCTAGCTCAAGCCCGGCCGCGAGCATCGCTTCGCGGTAACCGGCCAGCCGCGCGCGGCCCGACCACACCTCGTCCTGGCAGATGACGGCGATGCGCTGGTGGCCAAGCCCGATCAGATGGCGGGTGGCTAGCACGCCGCCCTGCCAGTTGGTAGTGCCCACCGACCGGATGCCCGCGCCGGGCTCCTCCGCGGGATCGATCACGACCATCGGGATGTGCGCTGCCGTGAGCCGCTGGAGGTGGCGGCCCGCCGGCAGGTGCAGCACGCACAGCACCCCGCCAGTGCCGCGGCGGGTGGCCCGGTCGAGCCACCGGGTGAACTCCCCCGGCGACGTCACGGTCGTCACGATCACGCTGACATCGGCCTCGGCCGCCGCCTCCACGGCACCGCGGATCAGCTCCTCGGACCACGGGCTGTGCAGGCTGCTACCGATCAGCAGGTCGACGACGCCGAACCCGATTTGCGACGCGACCTGGTAGCCGTGCTGGCGCAGCAGCCGGGCAATCCGGGCACGGGTGTCGGCCGCTACGTCCGTGCGACCGTTCAGGACCTTGGACACGGCCGAGACCGAGACACCGGCCTCGCCGGCGATGGCGGCCAGGGTACGGCTGCGTGAGCCGACTGTCGCCATAGCTTGTTACCTTTCGAAACTCGAGCCTGCTAGCGTGCTCATCTGGCTCTCCTCAGGCTAGCAGCGGGACTTGCCAGCTGGGGGTTGACCAAGCACTGCACATCAATCTAGCGTTAAGATCGGTCTTCGAATAGTTTTCGAAACTTACCGCAGTTCGCAGTGCCTTACCGCAGTTCGCAGTGCCTTACCGCAGTTCTCAGTGCCTTACCGCAGTTCTCAGTGCCTCGCCGACGGTCCGGGAGATCGCAGAACCATGCTGACCAGTAACCCCCCTGCGTTGCAGTTGTACTCCGTCCGTGAGCAGCTTCCGGCTGACCGGACAGGCGTCCTCCAGCGGATTGCCGCCGCCGGCTACGGCGCGGTGGAGGCGGTGAACGTGCTCGCCGATCCGGATGGCCTGCGCGCCGAGCTGGATGCGGCGGGCCTGGACGTATGCAGCGTGCACGCGTACCCGGCAGGCGAACAGGCGGCTGACATCCTGGCCGCGGCGAAGACGCTAGGCACGGACACCGTCATCGTCCCGCACCTGCCGCCGGCCAGGTTCGCCGACGCTGCGGGCGTCGCCGCAGTCGCCACCGAGCTCAACGAGATGGCGGCCCGCTGCACCGACGCTGGCCTGCGCCTCGGCTACCACAACCACGACTTCGAGCTGGCGTCGCTGGTGGCCGGCCGGCCGGCGCTCGAGGTGCTGGCCGATGCCCTCGACGACAGCGTGCTCCTGGAACTGGACACCTACTGGGCGGCGGTCGGCGGCCAGGACGTGCCCGCGCTGCTCGGCCGGCTTGGCGACCGAGTGCGCTACCTGCACGTGAAGGACGGCCCGATCACCAGGGACGACCCGATGACAGCCGTCGGGGCGGGCCGGATGCCGGTCGCCGAGGTACTGGCAGCGGCGCGGTCGGCGGAGTGGCACATCGTGGAACTGGACAGGTGCGCGACGGACATGCTGACGGCAGTCGAGCAGAGCCTGGACTGGCTGGCCGAGCACGGCCTGGCTGAGCCGGTCCGGCGGGCCGCGGGCCCCAGATGAGCGGTCCCGTCGGCGTGGCCGTTGTCGGCTGCGGCACGATCAGCACTTCGTACCTGCAGAACCTGACCTCGTTCCCCGACGTGCGGGTGCTGTTCTGCGCCGACCTCGACATCGAGCGGGCCAAGGCTCAGGCAGCCGCGTTTGACGTGCCAGCTGCAGGCTCCTTGGCCGACGCGCTGGGAGTCCCGGACGTGGAGATCGTCGTTAACCTGACGGTGCCCGCCGCGCATGCGGAGGTCAGCGCGGCGGCCATCGCGGCCGGCAAGAGCGTCTGGGTGGAAAAGCCGCTGACGCTCGACACCGAGTCGGCGCGGGAGCTCCTCGCCGCCGCGGACGCCGCCGGCGTGCGAATCGGCTGCGCCCCGGAT
>DATHQE010000582.1:0-6504 GCA_035483035.1 Streptosporangiaceae bacterium
TGGCCTTATCGTCACGCCCAGAGCTGACCTTCCAGCCGCGCCTCGGCCTCAGCCAGCGTGCCGCCGTAGGCGCCAGTCGACAGGTACTTCCAGCCAGCATCGGCGATCAGCAGCGCGATGTCAGCCCGCTCGCCGCTGGCCTGCGCCTTCGCGGCCAGGCCCAGAGCCGCGTGAAGCACGCAACCGGACGAGATCCCCGCGAACAGGCCCTCGACTGAGAGCAGCTCCCTGGTCCGCCGCAGGGCATCAGCCGACGACACCGAGAACCGCGACGTCAGGACCGACGCGTCATACAGCTCGGGCACGAAACCCTCGGACAGGTTCCGCAGTCCGTACACCAGCTCGCCGTACCGTGGCTCGGCCGCGACGATCTGAACCCCCGGCACGCGCTCGCGCAGGAACCTGCCCGTCCCCATCAGCGTGCCCGACGTGCCGAGGCCCGCCACGAAGTGCGTAATCTCCGGCAGGTCGGCCAGCAACTCGGGACCGGTGGTCTCGTAGTGGGCGCGCGCATTGGCCTCGTTCCCGTACTGGTACAGCATCACCCAGTCCGGGTGCTCGGCCGCCAGGCCCTGCGCCACCCGGACCGCTTCGTTGGAGCCGCCAGCCGCAGGCGAGGAGACGATCGAGGCACCATAGGCCTCGAGCAGCATCCGCCGCTCAGCCGAGGTGTTCTCCGGCATCACGCAGATCAGCTTGTAGCTACGTAGCCGAGCCACCAGGGCCAGGCTGATGCCGGTGTTACCGGAAGTGGGCTCCAGGATTGTCGCGCCCGGGTACAGCAGCCCGTCCTTCTCGGCCGCGGCGACCATGTAGGCAGCGGCCCGGTCCTTCACCGACCCGGTCGGGTTCCGGTCCTCGAGCTTGGCCCACAGCCGCACGTCGGGGCTCGGCGACAGTCGTGGCAGGCCAACGAGGGGTGTGCCGCCGAGAGCGTCAAGCAGAGACTCGTACCGCATGTCGCAGCTAACTCAGCGGGCGCCGCCGGCCACCGCCGGCAGCACGGTGATCGTGTCGCCGTCGCTGACGGGAGCGGACAGACCACCGATGAACCGCACGTCCTCGTCGTTCAGGTACACGTTGATGAACCGGCGTAGCCCGGAGTCGTCCATGAGCCGCTCCCGCAGGCCGCCGTAGCGACCATCAAGATCGGCAAACAGCTCGTCAAGTGTCGAGCCCGAGCCCTCGATCGATTTCTGGCCGCCGGTGTAGCTGCGCAGGATGGTCGGGATGCGGACCTCGATTGCCATGGCTATCTGCTCCAGTTATTCGGTAGATGCACGCGTCAACAGGTGCCCGGCGTGCCGGGCGCAACAAGTCTGCCGCGGTCCCTGGTGGCCAGCCGGCCAGCGAGGACCGCTAGCGGGTCCAACCGGCCGCCGGGCGCGATCATTCCGGCTCGACAGCTACCTCTTCCTCGGTGACGGTGCCGTCTACGATCCGGAACGACCTGAACTCGTCCTCGCCGGGGTTTCTGGTCGATACCAGCACGTAATGCGCCGTCGGCTCACTGGCATACGAGATATCGGTGCGGGACGGATAAGCCTCGGTTGCCGTGTGTGAGTGATAGATCACGACCGGCTCCTCGTCCCTGTCGTCCATTTCCCGCCACACGCGCAGCTGCTCGAGCGAGTCGAACCGGTAGAACGTCGGCGACCGCTCCGCGTTGAGCATCGGGATGAACCGCTCCGGCCGGTCGGTACCCGCAGGCCCAGCGATCACGCCGCAGGCCTCGTCGGGATGGTCAGCGATGGCATGCGCCAGGATCTTCGAGCGCAGGTCCGCGCTGATCGTCAGCATCCCAGGAGACTAGCGGAGCGGCCGGGTGCGCAGACTGGCTGCCCGATGACAGCCCTACGGCAGTGCCGCTAGGCCACTGCCGCTAGGCCAGTGCCGTTAGGAGAGGGCCTCGATCAGACTGTCCTGCAAATACGCGAGCCACTGATAAACCCAGATATATGCGGATCGCGGATCGTCCGCGGCGAGCTGCTCGGACAGGTCCTCGTTCTCATCGGTGATGCCCAGCCGGACGCTCAGGGCAAGCCGGACGTCGTTAAGGGCACGCAGCCACTGCTGGCATTCCATCTCGCTCAGCCGCACGTCGCCGCCAACGGAGGGCAGCGAGGCCAGCACCGTCTGCGCCGCGGCGACCTTGGCGGTTCGCAGGCTCTCCTCGGTGTAGCGCCGGAATTCCGCCGACGCTTCGGGGTCGTCGGTATAGCCGTCGGGCAGCAGCCGCGCCAGGACCGGGTCGTCGGGCGGCTCGGCATGGTTGGACAGGCCAAGCTGGGCCTCGAGCGCGTCACTGCCTGCACCGGTCTCGGCCACCTCGGCCGCCGTGCTGTCCGCGCTGACGAGCTCGGCGATCTGGCTGACCAGGCTCCGGATCACGCCGGCCTGCGCCTGCTCGAAGTAGGCGGCCGCACCACCGGTCACGCGCCGAAAGGATGCCGCCATGTCCAGGCTGTCGTCACCGTTGTCCGCTGGCTCAAGGTGCCACGTCACGAGTCGTGGCTCACAGTGGCCCACAGGCCGTAGCCATGCAAGGTCTCGGCGTCGCGCTCCATGGCTTCCCGGCTGCCCGATGAGACGACTGCCTTGCCGCGGTGATGCACGTCCAGCATGAGCTTCTCTGCCTTCGGCTTGGGATAACCGAAGACTTTCTGGAAGACATACGTCACATAGGTCATGAGATTGACCGGGTCATTCCAGACGACAGTGACCCACGGTGCATCCAGAGCCGTTTCCTCGCCTGTCATCGGCTGCTCAAGTTCAACCGGCGCGACGCCCACCTGCCGTCACCTCCCCAGTAGCTAAGTGTCCCACTCCCCCGACGTTAGTGTTCCACTCGCGCCGAGCGCGAACGCATGGACATTTGTTGCGAATCGCGAGCGTCTCCTGTCCGCAGGCGGACTGAGCTCCGCCCGCCCGTAGGCTGCCGTGGGTGACCACCGATACCGGGTTGCTGACCGACCACTACGAGCTGACTATGATCCGCGCAGCGCTGCGCAGTGGCACGGCACACCGGCGGTCCGTATTCGAGATGTTCGCCCGGCACCTGCCGAACGGGCGGCGCTACGGGGTCGTCGCCGGCCCTGGCAGGCTGATGGACGCGCTCGAGCACTTCCGCTTCGGTGACGACGAGCTCGCGTTCCTGGAGCGCGCGCAGATCGCGGACGGCCCAGCGCTGGAGTTCCTCCGCGACTACAGATTCCGCGGCGACATCTGGGGCTACGCCGAGGGGGACTGCTACTTTCCTGGCTCGCCGATCCTCGTGGTCGAGGGCACGTTCGCCGAAGCGGTGATCCTGGAAACGGTCGCGCTGTCGATCTTCAACCATGACTGCGCTATCGCGTCGGCGGCCTCGCGGATGGTGACGGCCGCGCATGGCAGGCCGCTGGTCGAGATGGGCTCGCGCCGGACGCACGAGCGCGCGGCGGTCGCGAGCGCCAGGGCGGCCTGCATCGCCGGCTTCACAACAAGCTCGAACCTTCGGGCCGGCTACGACTACGGCGTCCCGACCAGCGGGACGAGCGCGCACGCGTTCACGCTGCTGCATGACGACGAGCGGCGGGCCTTCGCAGCGCAGGTCGACGCACTGGGCCCTGGCACGACGCTGCTGGTCGACACCTTTGACGTGCGCGCCGCGATCAGCGCGGCCGTCGACATCGCGGGACCGGAGCTCGGCGCGATTCGGATCGACAGCGGTGACCTCGCGACGGTGGCGCGCGAGGCGCGCGAGCAGCTCGACGCCCTCGGCGCCACCAAGACAAGGATCGTGCTGACCGGTGACCTGGATGAGTTCTCGATCGCCGCACTGGCGGCCGAGCCCGTCGATGGGTACGGGGTCGGCACGTCCCTGGTCACCGGTTCGGGCGCGCCGACCGCCGCGCTTGTCTACAAGCTCGTCGCCAGGGCCGACAGTGATGCACCAGGCCCGCTGCGCCCAGTCGCCAAGCACTCAGTCGGCAAGCCGTCTCGTGGCGGCCGCAAATGGGCGGTGCGCCGGCTCGATGAGTCCGGGCACGCCGCAGCCGAGATCATCACCGACTACGAGCCCGGTGATCAGGCGAACGGCCGTCCCCTCCTGGTCCCGCTCGTACGCGGGGGCGAGGCAGTCGGCCGCGAGCCGGTCACCGCGGCGCGCTCCAGGCACCAGCAGGCCGTAATCGAGCTGCCGGCCTACGCTCGGCAGCTGTCGCGCGGCTACCCGGCGATTCCTACCGTGTTCGAGCCCGACCGCGACTGAATCGCCGCCACAGACGCCAGTTCTTGAAGGCGCAACAGCCGGCGACGAGGCCTGCGCCCTCAAAGAAGTCACGTTCGTCCTGAAACACCCGCCTCCCATCGATTGCAAGTCATAGGCGGCCTTAGAGGCTCGCTTGGCTCGCCTTTGACGGTCACTTCGTCCAGGTGACCGTTGTGCCGCCGGTGCTGGCACCCGGTGACCACTGGACATTGGTCACGGTCACGCCATCGGGCACCTGGAAGTTGACCCAGCCTGTAACGCTGGTCCCAGCAGAGGTATTGAACTGCCCGCTGTTGAAGTTCGTGCCGGCCGCGATAGCGCCGAAATTAGGCGTGTAGTCCTGGCCGTTCGAACCCTGCAACACGGCATCGCTGTTAGCGTCGTCCTGCTCGGTCCCGCTGACGCCTTTGATGGTGAATTCGACGCCGACTAGATGCTGTCCGCTCGGTGCTGCGTCGAATGAGTTGTCTGGCGCAGCAGGGTCCACCACCTGGGTTGCCTGCACGGTGTAAACCGCAGTCTGGTTGCCGCTGTTGCCGGCCGCAGTGTTGGTGACCTTGTAGGTGGTGCCGACCGGCCCGGTCGTGCTGTTGACGGACTTGGACGGTGCCGGCGTCGATGGCTGCCCGTTTGCTGCTGGTGGCGGAGCTGTCTTGGTCGCGGTCGTGGTGGTGCATCCAGCTGCTGCTCCCGCTGCGATGAGAATTCCCGCGATGCCTCCTATTGCCGCATACCTACGATGATTCGACATGTTGTTGTCCCCCCAATTACTTAGCCCCGATTCGACGTTATCCGGCTAGTCGCCCCAGCTTTCCTCTAGGTCGTCTCCGTGCTCGGCTTCGCCGGGAAGCCGCTGGATGTCGTCATCACTCAAGGTCTTGCCGGTCCTGGTGACTTACGGCCTGTCCGGTGTATTCGGCGTCTGGCAATGGCAGGCCGCCCACTGCGATTCCCAGGCCGACCGTCAGACTGGTGATAGTGCGCGTCCGGGACACTGGCAGCCTCAGCATTCCGCTTGTCTTTGCCTTGGCCGCCGCGTACATAGGCTCTACCTTTGGCTGCCCTTCCGGATGCCCTGGCAGCGGCCACCTTGTCGACGTGCCGAGTGGCGACCATGCGGAGGTTAACCTCGCTGCTGCCAATAAATGCGACCGCCGGCCACATCGCAAGCACCATGCCAGCGGCAGCGACTAGCACAGCCTGCGGCATGGCCTGCCGCTTGCGCTGCTGACGCTCGACACGCAGCGAGAGCCTCATGGGGAAGTGGACTAGCTGGCGCAAGCTCCAGGCCGAACTGGATAAGTGCGACCTCATCTGCGCCGAGTGCCATATCCGCAGGACGCTGGCACGCCGGGGCAAGGTGTTCGTGCGGTTATCGGCACTTACGAGAACGCCATCCGGCGCAGGCGGCTGCGGGCGAGCGGTGCATCGACATCGCCGCCGACTACGGCGTCACCGGCAGCCGGTGACCAGCATCTGCCGCCGGCGGCGCGGACGGCGCTCGGGTCGGGGTTCGGCTGGCGGTACAACGCCAGTGACCATGACTGTCTACTTTCCACTGCTACTACCACAGCAGCACCTGGTGCTCGGGCAACTACGAGGAGGGCCACGGCAGCTTCCACGCGTGTATCGGCGCCAGCCCACTAGATATCTGCTACTCCAACTGGAACCCTGTCCTTAAGACGTGGGAGCAGCAGCGGGGAGGCTGGCAGTGGGCCGTCGGCTAGGACATCTAGCTATCGCCGCCGGGGCGGTGCTCGGGCTCGCGCTCACCCCGGTCGGATGCACCACGACCGTCAGCACGCACAGCGGGCACCCGACGCCATGCAATAGCCCCGGCAGTTCGCAGCCTGGGTGTCATCCGTCGCAGGGCTAGTAGCAAAGCCAGGGTCCTGGTGGCCGGTGCCGTTCTCACGGCCCAGTCCCTGTGCCGGCTGTGACGCGCCACCCGGCAGCGCTCACCTGAGACTAGATTGCCCGAGCTGGCGCTTATCGGCTCGTCGGTACTGGCCGCGTTACTGCTCGCGGGGTACTGGCTCGTGGCCGCGAAGCAGCATGCTGGCTGGCTGGTGATGCTCGGTGCCAACGCGCTGGCCATCGTCTACTACACGGTTCTCACGTTCCCGGCCTGGCGGCGTTCTCGTGCGTGGCCGGCGCGATAGCCGTGCGGCCTGGTGCCGGTGGCGGCAGTGACGGGCGACCTGCTTCAGGCACTCACCTACGTGCTCGTGGCCGCCGGCCTGGTCGGCATTTGG
>DATHQE010000583.1:0-3108 GCA_035483035.1 Streptosporangiaceae bacterium
CGTCGGTGACATCGAGGATCGAGCCGAGCGAGGATGTCTGCGCGTTGTTCACCAGGATGTCGATGCCGCCGAGATCGCGTACGGTCTGCGCCACGCAGCGCTCGATGTCGGCGGGCCGGGTCACGTCGGCGACGATCGGCAACGCGGCGCCGCCGAGTTTCTCGATCTCCGCGGCCACCGCGAGCAGCTTCGCCTCGGTGCGGCCGGCCAGTGCGACCGCCGCGCCCTCGGCCGCGAGAGCGAGCGCGATGGCACGGCCGATGCCCTGCCCGCTGCCGGTGACGATGGCCCGCTGCCCGTCCAGTGTCCCTGCCATGGCCTCTCCCTGCTTGCTGGTGACGCTGCTTGGTGGTAATGCTGCTCGGCTGGCGCTGGTGCGGCTCAGGATCGCTGCAGTCTGGTGAGCTGGCGCAGCCGCTCGTCGAGGGCGGCGCGCCGCTGCGCCGGGGTGACCCGCAGGGTGCCGGCCGGCAGCGCGGCCTCCAAGTCGCTGGCATTCACCACGCGGGCGGTCGGCGCCGGGAGCCCGCTGGCCGGCGCGCCGGCGGGTCGCTCGTCCGCCCATCCTGACATCCAGTCGTCCTTGGTCTCGGCTAGGCTGCGGGCCGGGGCGCCCCGTCGCGGCGACCACTGCACGCGCATGAGCACCGCCCCCTGCCGGTGGCCGAGCGTGTCCAGCCAGTTGGCGAGCCCCGGGTCAGCATGCGCGATCACCGCGCGGAACACCCCGTCCGGGTCAACGTGCGCCTGCGCGCGGTTCAGGCTGGTCTGCCTGTTGGCGCAGTCCAGCGTGTTCCACAGGCTGTTGGCGAGCTGGATGCCCCAGTACCCGTCCGGCGGCACCGGGATCTCGAAGAGCAGGCACTGGCCTGGCTCCAGATCCCAGTAGGCGTGGTGGATAGCAGGCAGGTCGTTGTCCGGCCTGCTCACGTGCGGGTCCCACTGGTTGGCGAACTGGCGGATTCCCTTGGCCTGCGCACCGGAGAAGATCCGGACGGTCTCGACCAGCCAGGTCCCGAGGGCCTCCAGTTCCTTGGCCACCCGGTCGGCGGACATGACCGGCCAGCCGCTCGCCGGATCATCGAGGCACTCGATCCGCAGCACCGACGGCTCCGCGGCTCCCCAGTCGGTGAAGAACTCCCGGGTGAGCAGGTAGCTGGTGCCGGGCACGACTTGCAGCCAGTGACCCGCCTGCTCCTTCGGCCCGAGCAGGACCTCGAACCGGCCAGCTTCATCCGGCTGCAAGTCGCTGGCGAGCAGCGACCCGGCCTGCGTGGCGCCGTCGAAGAACTCGAAGCTCATGAACGCGGCGTTGCCGAGCGTCCCGCTGATGCTGTATGTGACGGCATCGCTGAGCGACGCGGTCCGGTACACGGCGTCGGGATTGCCGGCGCCGTAGTCGAACAGGTGCACCGGCCACGGCCGGGACAGCACTGGCCGGGCGGGGTCGGCCGACCCGAGCGTGCGCTCCATGCCGAAGTACAGCAACTGCAGCAGGCCGCGGAAGGCGCTGGCCCGGTCCACGGGCTCCGCGGGCACGGCTTCCTCAGCGAGCCTGCCCGCCTCCGCCAGCCGGTCCAGGAAGCCATCCCACGCGCTACGAGGCAGTATCCGGCTGCCGTCCGGATCGGCGGTCGCGATATACCGCGCCATGCTGAAGAACGACCAGTCGATCCCGTCTTCCGCCACGTGGACTCCTTCGTGCGCGCAGGTTGACATCAACAGCATAATAGTCTAACTAATTTAGTAGTAATTCAAGGCAAGGAGGCCGAGGCGCGATGGCGCGAAGCTTGACGTTCAGCAAGCGGCCGGACGTGGCGGCGCTGCTCGCCCAGGCCGAGGCCGAAACCGGGCTGCACGACTTCGGAGACGGTCAGTTCCGCGACTCACTGGCCGCGTTCACCGGGTTCGTCAACTCCCAGGAGCAGCTCGGCGCGGACAGTCGGCGGGCCGCGTTCGGACAAATGGTGCGGGTACTCGGCTGGCGGCTGCAGCTGGTCGAGGACCGCAAACGCTATCCGGGGATCGAGGACGAGCCCATCGAAGCGCCGCTGATCGTCATCGGGTTCCCGCGGTCAGGCACCACCCTGCTGCACGCGCTGCTGGCGGCCGCCCCGGGCAACCGGGCGCCGCTGTACTGGGAGATCGCCCGCCCGGCGCCGCCCCCGTCGCTGGCGGCCCCCGGAGACCCGCGGATCGGCGAGGGCACCCGCGACATCGAGCGCTGGCTGGCGGAATACCCCGGGTTCATCGCCCAGCACCCGTACTTCGACGCCGGCGGGGAAACGCCGATGGAGTGCGAATCGCTGCTGATCTACGATCTGCGCAACGCCTACCCGACGATGTTCAGCAAGGTGCCGTTCGGCCACCCGTGGGCGGCCGAGGGCACCGACGAGCAGTACTACGCGTCGCACCGGCAGCTGCTGCAGCACCTGCAGTTCGGCGGCCCGCGCCGGCGCTGGGTGCTCAAGGGCGTGGCCCACCAGTTCCGGCTGTCCGCGCTGCTCTCCGCCTACCCCGACGCCCGGCTCATCTGGCCGCACCGCGATCCTGTGCAGGTGTTCGGCTCGCTGCTCGCGGTCACCGCGATGGTGCACGCGTATTCCGGCACTCCGGCACCCGCCGATCGCCGTGCGTTCGGCCTGGCCATGCTCGACGGCTTCCAGGAACGGGTGGACAAGGCGCTCGCCGACCCGGCGTGCGGCAATCCCTCGGTGTATCACGTCAGGTACCCGGACGTGGTCGCCGACCCCGCGGCGGTGGTCCGCACCGCCTACGAGTACTTCAGCTTGCCCCTCGACGGGGTCATGCCCGCCGTCCGCGGCTGGCTGGATGACCCGGGCAACCGCATCGACCGGTTCGGCAAGTGGACCTATGACCTGTCGGATTACGACATCTCGGCGGACGAGGTGCGCGAGCGCTTCGGGGACTACCGGGAAAGGTTCGGCGTGGGATGAGTGACGCAACGATGGGCTTCCTGCACGTCGGCATGAAGGTTCACGACATCGAGCGGGCCACGCGGTGCTACACCGCGGCGTTCGGGATCGCATGGGAGCCCGTTCGCGAGTATCAGCTCAGCCATATCACTCTGGAGAGCGATCTGGCGCC
>DATHQE010000584.1:0-2184 GCA_035483035.1 Streptosporangiaceae bacterium
AGCTCGGCGAAGAGCGCGGACAGCAGGCTTATCCAGACGCCGCTTGTCGCCAGGGACGTGCCGACGTCGAACCACGCATCGCAGAACAGCATGGTGCCGATGACCATCAGCAGCAAGATCAGGATCTGCCGCTCTCGCCATATCGCCCAGGCCGTCGCCGCGAACGCCGCGAGCAGGAACACGTCAAAATTCACCCAGACGGCACGCCAGTGGTGGGCGTCGAAATGGTGCGGCAAGGTGGCGGCGAGCAGCACGATCCAGCCGGCCAGGATCACGCAGCAGCCCGCCGCGACGAGCAGCGCCAGCCGCCGTTCGCGGCGCAGCACGGGGTCCTGCTGGAAGGGGCTGGCGGCCGGTTCGTCGAGCTCGGCCAGCATCATCGCCAGCTGCCGCCGGTCGGCCTGACTCATCTGCCGCAATTCGGCCTTATCTATCACGACCTCATTGTCCTCCTTCCGGCTGCACGCTATCCGCGCCGTCTGGGTGTTGCCCGCGCGGCGGATCCGGCGGGCCTGCGGCGCGGCCCGACGTAAACTGGGGAAAGTGAGTGAGCTTGTCTATCTTGGCTTCGGCGCCACTCCCGTGGAGTACCGCGAGGGCTGGGATCTGCAGCGGCGCGTGCACGCTCGGCGGGTGGCCGACGAGGTGCCCGACAGCTGCCTGATGCTCGAGCACGAGCCCGTGTACACGGCCGGCAAGCGGACCGCGGTGTCTGACCGGCCGTTCGGCGACCCGGGGGCGCCGGTCATCGACGTGGACCGCGGCGGCAAGATCACCTGGCACGGTCCCGGGCAGCTGACTGGTTACCCGATCATCAAGCTCCGCGAGCCGCTGGACGTGGTCGCCTACGTGCGCGCGCTCGAGGAGGCGATGATCCTGACGTGCGCGGAGTTCGGCGTCACGACCGGGCGCGTGCCCGGTCGCAGCGGCGCCTGGGTACCGGGTGACGAGGACGGGAGCCGGCCGGACCGAAAGGTGGGCGCGATAGGCGCGCGGGTGGCTCGGGGCGTCACCATGCACGGGTTCGCGCTGAACTGCGACTGCGACCTGTCCTGGTACGACCGTATCGTCCCGTGCGGCATCCGCGACGCCGGGGTGACCACCCTGTCCGCTGAAGCCGACCGTCTCGTCACCGTCGCCGAGGCGACGCCGGTCATGGAGCATCACCTGGCCGAAGTCCTCGGCTACCGCACCTGGCGCCGCACCAAGGACACGGCCATCTTGACCGGCTCAGTCGCCATCCCGGTGGCCGAAGCCGGCTGAGCGCCGGGGTCTGGCCGCCTCGTTCGCGGGACCTTGGCCGCGAGGATGTCGGCCGGGACCCGCTCCCCGGACGATCGTAGGGCCGGCGGCGACATACCCTGAGGGGGTGGTACTCGCACCCGAGGGCCGGCGCATGCTGCGCCTCGAGGCCCGCAACAGCCAGGTCCCGATCGAGCGGAAGCCGCCGTGGATCAAGACCAGGCTCCGCACAGGTCCGTCGTACACGCAGCTAAAGACCCTGGTCCGCAGCGAAGGCCTGCACACGGTCTGCGAGGAAGCCGGCTGCCCGAACATCTTCGAATGCTGGGAGGACCGCGAGGCGACCTTCCTCATCGGCGGCGACCAGTGCACCCGGCGGTGCGACTTCTGCCAGATCGACACCGGCAAGCCGCTACCGCTCGATGAGGGCGAGCCGCGCCGGGTCGCCGAATCCGTCGCCGCCATGGGGCTGAAGTACGCGACCGTGACCGGCGTGGCGCGCGACGACCTGGCCGACGGCGGCGCGTGGCTGTACGCGCAAGTCTGCCGCGAGGTCCATGCCGCCATCCCCGGCTGCGGCGTGGAACTGCTCATTCCCGACTTCAACGCCGAGCCGGGCCGGCTGGCGCAGGTCTTCGACGCCGAGCCGGAAGTCCTCGCTCACAACATCGAGACGGTGCCGCGGATCTTCCGGCGGATCAGGCCTGGCTTCCGGTACGCGCGCTCGCTGGACGTGCTGCAGGCGGCCCGCGAGGCGCAGCTGGTCACGAAGTCCAACCTGATCCTGGGGCTGGGTGAGGAACGGAGCGAAATCACCGAGGCCATGAAGGACCTGCGGGCCGTCGGCTGCGACCTGCTGACGATCACCCAGTATCTGCGGCCGACGCCGCGGCACCATCCGGTGGAACGGTGGGTCAAGCCCGAGGAGTTCGTGGAACTGCG
>DATHQE010000585.1:0-6871 GCA_035483035.1 Streptosporangiaceae bacterium
TATCGAGACTAGTCGCTGTGCATCTATCAAGCGCCGCGACCCCGGTTACTAGTGCGCTTGGAACTAGTAGAGTTGGCTTCGTGGAGAACGAGTTCCGGTCGTCGCCGCTGGCGCTAGCGGTGCTGAGCCTGCTGCACGCCGCGCCGCTGCATCCCTATGGGATGCAGCGGCTGCTCAAGCTCTGGGGCAAGGACCACGTCATCAACGTCGGCCAGCGCGCCAACTTGTACAAGACGATCAAGCGGCTGGACCAGGCCGGCCTGATCGGCGTCAGGCAGACCGAGCGGGACCAGCAGTACCCGGAGCGCACCGTCTACGAGCTGACCGAAGCCGGACGGCAGGCGACAGCGGACTGGCTCACCGACATGCTGGCTCGGCCGCGGAACGAGTACCCGCAATTCCCGGCCGCCTTGTCGTTCATCATGCTGCTCAGCCCGGCAGAGGCAGCAGCGACACTAGAGCAGCGGGCCATAGCGCTGCGCGGCGAGCTGGCCGACCTCGACGCGGACGTCGAGGTGACCGCTGGCCTGCCCCGCGCCGTGCTCATAGACGACGAGTACCGGCGCGCGATGGTCACGGCGGAGCTGGCCTGGCTAGACGGCGTGATCGCTGATCTGCTCAGCGGATCGCTGACCTGGAGCTACGAGCTACTCGCCGGTCTCGCCCTGCCGCTGCAGCCCGACGGCCAGGTAGTCACTCCGCCGGACTAGCTCGCCGCCGTACCGGACCTCATGCAGCCGGCGGTACCAGCGATCATGAGTGTCGGTCACGGCTCACATCCTCGGTCGGCGGGCGGCCAGGGGTCACCCCACGAGATCTTCCTGGCCTGCCGGTACAGCTCACCCTTGCTCTTGCCGACAAGGTCACGCCGGAACGTGCCATCGTGGCCGCACAGGCTGAGCATCACCAGGCCCTTGCGCTGCTGTGGCCTGCGCACTACCCGGCCCTGTGCCGCGGCTACCGGCTCGCCGCCAGGCCGGACCGCAGCGACGTAGCTGTACTTCTCGTCTTCGTACGACAGGTCCGCGCCTTTCGCCTGCCGGTGCAGCGCAGACCGCTGCAGCCTGGCGCCAAAATGGCACCAGTCGCCCGCCACGTCCAGCGGACAGTCGAGCTGATGGGGGCACGGCGCGGCGATCACGAAGCCAGCTGCGAGCAACTGGGCGCGGGCTGCGAGTATCCGGCGGTGACCAGCCGGCGTCCCTGGCTCGACGAACAGCACGGCCGGCGCGGCCTCGGCAGCGAGTGCGACGAGCGCCGACTGCTGCGCCTGGCTCAGCTCGCCCAGAACATAAGCCGCGGTCGCCAGGTCGGCGACCGCGACCGCGGCCCCGGCCGCGGCTCCCCCGTGGTCTGCGCCCGAGTCGCCTGCGGCCGCGGCGGCTGCGCCCGAGTCGGCTGCGGGCAGGCGCCAGGTGCGCCAGGTCGCCGCGCGCAGACTCGGCGCCGTTGCGGCTGCGAGGATCGCCTGGCCGAGCCTGATCGCGTCGGCGGACTGCTCCAGCAAGACCATCGATTCGACACTCGGCAGCTGGTCGGCGACCGCCCAGGCGGCCCCGCCCGTGCCGGCGCCGAAGTCCAGCAGCGTGCGGGGCGCCCACTCGGGCAGCGACCGCCGGAGCTCACGCAGGGCCTGGCCCGTCGCCGCTACCGTGGCTGGCATCCGGTAGGCCGCGTACGCGGCCGCGTCGGCCTTGGCTGCCATCACCGGGGCGTCCGGTACTTCGCCGGACCGGTAGGCGGTCATCAGGCGCTGGACACCCGCGGACAGGCTCGGCAGCCCGACCCCGGCCAGCCCGGCCTGCACGGCCGCTGTCAGCGAGCCAGCGCCTGATCCGGTCACGTCCCTACGGTAGTGCTCGCTGCCAGCCAGCGCTGGCGCGAGAGCGGCGGCGGGCTTACGGTCATGACCATGGGCACGCATGCCGATCAGCCGCTGGCGCCGGAGGAGTGCACGCTGTCGCCTGCCGGGCGGCAGGCACGGGCAGCGGAATTCAGCGCGATGTTCGCTGAGATCGTGCGGCGCATCGACCGGCCGGAACCGACTCGGCTGCGGCTCGAGCTCGAGCCAGGCCCGGTGGTCGCCGGCCGGGTGGCCGAGCTGGCCGCCGCGGAGACGTTGTGCTGCTCGTTCTTCACGTTCACGCTGACCGCCGGCGCGGGCAGTCTGGTGCTGGACGTCGCGGTGCCGCCGCTCCAGCTCCCGGTCCTCGACGCGCTGGCGGAGCGCGCGGCGGCCAACCTCAAACTGCCGGGCTAGCGTCTACGGGGCTAGGCGTACGGCGACGGCCGCGAGCTGCGGGCGGTCGCGTACCTCCTGGACGCACCGGGCGAACAGCCAGAGCAGCAGCCGGTCCAGATCGACGGCCAGCGCTTCGGCCAGCCGCCCGGCTAGGCCTACCGGGTCGACGACCAGCCGCTCGCTGTTGAGCAGGTACTGGAGCACGTCGTAGGTGGGGTCGCCGACGTGCGGCTTCGGGTCGATGGCCAGCCAGGGCTGACGCTGAGCTGCCAGGATGTTCTGCGCGTGCAAGTCGGTGGCGAGGAGCACCTCGCGGTCGGCCGACTCCGGCAGCAGCCGGAACAGCTCAAGCCCGGCCCGCACGATGCCCGGATCCACCGGCACGGGATCGGCGGCGTCCTCGACCTCGAACGTGTCCGCCCACTCCCGGCACATGTCCGTCAGCAGCGGGAACTGGTGTCCGGCCGGCGGCTCGCGCCATAGCCGCGCCAGGATGCCGCAGAACACGGGGTCCTGGTCTGGCTCGGGCAAGCCGGCGAGCTGAGTCCCCGGCTCGCACCGCTCGAGGAGCAGCGCGTCGGTATCACCGTGCTGCTCGGCGGCATGCAGGAAGACGGCCCCGTTCCCGGCCCAGAAGCGCAGGCCGTCCGCTTCGCACCTCGCCTCGGGATGCACCCACCCGATCTTGAGGACGAGCCGCTCGCCGGTGGCGGCGCGAGCCGGCGCGACCCACGCACACTGGCCGCCGGGCTCGAACGGCTTGCCGACGTCCAGTTCCCAGCGCTCCGCGATCTCAGCGACGAAGCCTGGCAGCCGCGCCAGCCAGTCCCGCCGCTCTGGCTGACTGGCGACGCGCCACGCCAGGAGCTCAGGCATCGGGAAGCCGCCGATGCTGGCTTTGCCCATGGGCGGAACATATCGGACGGAGCCGGCCGGGCGCGACCGCGTTAAAGCCGGAGCCCTACGGCCGGGCGCTGATGCGCCCGTAGGCCGTCAGCGTGCGCAGCGCCCCGAGGGTGACGACGCCGCGCCACTCCAGGGCGGCCGCCTCGCTCGGCGGTTCCCAGGTCACCGGCCAGCCGCCGTCCTCCTGCTGGTCCGCGAGCAGGCGGTCCAGGTGCCCGTCGATCTGGGCGTCGGTGAACAGCGTCCGCCACCGCGAGCCAGGCTCGGGCGCCAGGTGGAGCGGCGTGAGGCCGTACCCGTCGGCGTCCGGGTCGAGCTTCAGCATGCTCACGTCCGCGAAGTGCGCGGCGAGCGTGCGCGCCGCCCGGTCAGCCCGGTCCCGGTCCGGCACCTGCGCCAGGAAGATCAGCACCTCGGACAGCGTGTGCGCGTCACCCGGCGGCCCGCCGGTGTCAAGCTGCCGCCAGCAGTACTCGGCCCCCTGCGACCGCCACGGATGGTCGATCCCCAGCTGGTAGAGCAGCCCGACCAGCCCGGCCGTCGGGTTGAGGCCCGGCACGTAGGTCCACTCGGACCAGTGCGCCGCCCGCGGGAACCCCTCAATGACCGGGAACGCCGGCGGCACCGCTCCGCCGGCGTCCGCCTTCGCCGCAGTCGCCGCGAGGTAGTCGCACGCCCTGATGATCATGGTTTCGTCTGCAGCGCCGGCCGCCGCCATCGCCCCGAACGCGGTCTCGACGTCGATGGGCAGGCTGGCCGGACAGCGGACATCGGGCTCCAGGGCGTGGCCGAAGCCCCCGTCGTCGTTCTGGTAGCCACGCAAGGCATCGATCACGTGGTGGCCGGGCTGGCCGAGGAACAGCGTGGCGAACAGCCGCCGCTCCAGCAGCCTGGCCTGGTTGAGCAAGAAGCGGTCTCCCGCTGCGAATACGTCGTCCATAACCCGAAGGCTATGGCGATGGCGAGGGGCCGTCTTGAACAGAACGGACACCTCGACCGGGTGAATCTCCCGATCCTCAGGTGGGCGTCACCGGCACTGGACAACAGACGGCATGATGTACGGGTGCTGCCGCCAGGGGATCTAGCCGTCGCCGTGCGCGGTTTCACCGAGCCTGGCCAGGTCGGCGCGTGAAGACGATCCTGCTCGCGTCGAGCATCGCGCTGCTGGTGTCGCTGTTCGGCACGCCGGTGGCGATCCGGATCTTCCGGCGGCACGGTTACGGTCAGCTGATCCGCGACGACGGCCCCGAAGCACACCACACCAAGCGCGGCACGCCCACGATGGGCGGCACGGTCATCGTCATCGCCTCGGTGCTCGGGTACTTCGGCGGCCACCTGCTCACCGACGACCCGCCGTCAGCATCAGGTCTGCTGGTGCTCGGACTCATGGCCGCCCTCGGGCTCGTCGGCTTCGTCGACGACTTCATCAAGATCTACAAGCAGCGCAGCCTGGGTCTGCGCAGCGGGGCCAAGCTGACGGGCCAGGTCGTGGTCAGCGCCGTGTTCGCCGTACTGGTGCTGCATTTCCCCGACCAGTACGACCTCACTCCCGCCGACGCGCGGATCTCGCTACTGCGCGACTTCGGGCCCGCTCTCGCCGTGCTGCCGTTCGTGATCTGGATCGTGCTGCTGATCGCAGCGGCCGCGAACGGGGTCAACCTGACGGACGGCCTGGATGGGCTAGCCGCCGGCTCGGCCGTGCTGGTGCTGGCGTCCTACGTTCTCATCGCCAACTGGCAGCTGCGCAACGACTGCATCAGCGGGCCGATCACCCCGCATTGCTACTCGATCGCCAGCCCGCTCGACCTCGCCGTCGTGGCGGCGGCGGCCCTCGGCGGCTGCCTCGGCTTCCTGTGGTGGAACGCGCCTCCGGCCCGGATCTTCATGGGCGACACGGGGTCGCTCGCGATCGGCGGCGTGCTCGCGGGCCTCGCGGTGACCACGAAGACGGCGCTGCTCCTGGTCGTGCTCGGTGGGCTGTTCTGGATCATCACGGCCTCGGTGATCATCCAGGTCGGGTTCTTCAAGATGACCCGCCGCCGTGTGTTCCGGATGGCGCCGCTCCAGCACCATTTCGAGCTGATCGGCTGGGCGGAGACGACGATCGTGATCCGCTTCTGGCTCATCGCCGGGCTGTGCATCGCGCTGGGACTGGGCATTTTCTACGTGGAGTGGCTGCCGAGCTGACGCGCGTCAGCTCGGGATCAGGTAGGAGCCGAGGTGCGCGTCGAGGGCGGCCAGCCCGGCGGCATCTGCCGACGCGGCGCGGAACCCGAGGTAGCCATCGGGGCGGACGAGGACGGCCCCGTTCCCTTCGAAGGCATGAACGTCCAGCAGCCCGGCCCACCTGCTGCGCAGGTGCTCTAGCGCCGGCCGGTCGGGCCGGCCCGACACCAGCAGGTGGTGACGAGTGCCGCGGAGCGCAAGCCGTTGCGGATAGCGCTCCCCCGGAGCCGGAACGGATTACGTGGTGATGAGCTCATCGGTAACCCACTGTGCGACGAGGGCGGGGTAGGGCGCTGGCAGTCCGAGGACGATGTGCCGGAAGCCCGCGTCTATCGCGCCGCCGATCGCGTCCCTGGTCACGCTGGGCTGGTCGTAGGAGACCGGCAGGTGCATCGAGCGGGTGACGAGGCCGGGGTCGCGACCGATCTCGGCACAGTAGCGGTCGAGCAGCGCACTTCGGCTGATGGCGTCCTCGATGTCGCCGCCCGGAATGTTCCACACGTCGGCGTGCTCAGCAACCACGCGCAGCAGCGGAGCCGAGCGTCCCCCGATAACGATCGGCGGATGCGGGCGCTGTACTGGCTTCGGGTTGCCGAACGCCCCCGTGAGCTGGACATAGTCGCCTTCGAAGTCGAACGGCTCCGCCTCGGTCCACAACCGCCGGATCACGGTGCACGCTTCGGCCAGGCTCCCGACGGACTGGCCGAAGTCGTGGTACGGCAGGCCGTTTGCTTCATATTCGCGCCGCGCCTGGGGATGGCTTGGCCGCGAGCCGGCCCCGATACCGAAGTTAA
This sequence comes from Streptosporangiaceae bacterium, assembly GCA_035483035.1. Classification (GTDB taxonomy): domain Bacteria; phylum Actinomycetota; class Actinomycetes; order Streptosporangiales; family Streptosporangiaceae; genus JAJYUU01. Next base: position 6,169 of record DATHQE010000585.1, read on the forward strand.
GCCGTCCGCCGGAGACGACGTCGACCGTCGCGGCGATCTTGGCCAGCATCGCGGGCGGCCGGAAGCGGTTGCTGGTCACGAGCAGGCCGAGGCGCAGCCGCTCCGTCTGCCCGGCGAGCGCAGACAGCAGCGTCCAGCCTTCGTAGATCGGCCCCGTCAAGTCCCCGCCAATCGGCATGAGGTGATCGAACAGCCACGCATGTTCGATCGCCGGGATCGAGTCCGCTTCGCGCCAGACTCGCACGATGTCCTGGTAGTCGACCTGCATAGGAGCGGTCATGATCCCGAACCGTGGCCGGGATGTCTTCGGCATGAAGGCTTGTCCTTTCAATGCGGGCGGAACGAGTGGTCAGCGACGTCGCTGCGCTGCGCCGAGCACGAGGGTGCTCACCTGAACACCGGTCCGACCCAATGTGCGGTAGTGCATCGGTGTTCCTCCTGGTGAGGTCACGTGAGTCTGCGGCGGTTGGGTTGGCTTGGCTCGCCTGTTCTGGCATCCTGGATAAAGCGGAGCCTTGTTCCGCTATCAATATACGGAACATGGTTCCGTTTGACAACCTGGAGTGACAGAAGGTGGCGGCGCAGTGGACCCCGGTGCGAGCGGAACAGCTTCGCCGGCCCCGCGGAAGCGGGCCGACGCCCGGCGTAACGAGGCGACGCTGCTAGACGCGGCCGCCGCGGCTTTCGTTACGGCCGGCGTCGA
>DATHQE010000586.1:0-1721 GCA_035483035.1 Streptosporangiaceae bacterium
TGGTGGCGTCGGCCAGGGCGCGAGCGATCGCCTCGGCGTGGGCCTCCTCCATCTGCCGCAGCGCGTCATCGAGCGGGATGCCCAGCGGTGCGGCGATCTTGTCCTCGATCACCTTCGCGCTCCGGTCGGGGTACAGGGGCAACGTGCCGCCGAGGTAGCTCGCCGGGTCGAGCAGGCCCGCCAGCAGCAGCACGTCGGTGATCGTCGGCTGGTCGCCGCCGAGACCGAAGCAAGCCGGCCCCGGTGCGGCGCCCACGCTGTCCGGGCCCACCCGGAGGGCGCCGTCGATGACCCGGAAGACCGAGCTGCCGCCTACGCCGTAGCTGGTGATGGCGGCCAGTTCCAGCGAACTCGGCGCGTGCTCGATCGCCCCGCGCCGGTCGACGTGGATGGCACCGTCGCTGACCACGCCGACGTCGGTGGTCGTGCCGCCCACATCGAGCATGACCAGATGGCGCAGGCCGTAATGGGCCGCCAGGACGCGGGTGCCCTCCAGCCCGCCCCGCGGCCCGGAGCTGTACGTCTTGAGCGCCGCGGACTTCGACACACGGGACGAAGCGCCGTCGTTGCGGAAAATCCGCAGTGGCTGACGAGCCCGGGCGTCTCGCAGCCGCCGGTCGGCGTTGAACAAGAAGCGCTCCATCGCGGGATGCAGGAACGCGTTGAGCAGGCCCGACCAGGTCCGGCGGATGTCGTCGGGGTCGGCGACGAGTTCCCAGGAGAACAGCAGCGGGACCGCGCCGAGCAGATGACGGGGGTAGAGCCGTAGCAGCAGTCCCTTCACCCGGGCCTCGTCCGCCGCGCCGTCCGCGCCGCTCACCGCGATGACCAGGCGCCTGGCGCCGCGCGCGGACAGGTCATTGACCCGCGCGAGCAGCTCGCGGCTCAGCTCCTCGTCGTCGGCGTCGAGGTTGATCACGCCCCACCGGTCACCGACCAGCGCCGTCAGCAGATCCTCCTGGGCCTGCGTGGCCGCCAGGCCCTCGATCAGCGTCGGATCGGTGACCAGCAGGCCCAGCTGCGGTCCGGTCCGCTGCACGAGAGCGTTGGTGCCCTGGGTGGTGGAATACCTGATGCAGTCCGTGGACTGCAGCAGGGCCGCGAGCTGCGGTTCCCCGTACGCCAGCTCGGAGACCTTGGTGAGGCCGTCGAACAGGCACCGGCTCAGGTCATAGGGCGTGGTCAGGGTCTTGGTGTAGCGCACCTCGTCGCCATCGACGAGGCAGAAGTCGGTCAGCGTGCCGCCGTTGTCGATGTTTATCAGTCGTGTCATGAGGCGCATCCTTCCGGGGCTGTCGTGACCGCAGCGTAAGGACACCCGCGACGCGCGGGCATCGTGGTGCGGGCACGACGGTGAGCGGGGGGTTCGTGACGTGCGCACGATGGCAGCGTCGCGGCTGGCCCCTAGCGTCAGGCGGAAACGGGAAAGGGAATGCCGTGACAGCAGCCACAATCCCTGACGAGAGGGCGCAGCGGGATCCCGGCGGAGCCTGCATCGCCGACGAGCGCCACGCACTCGACAACGCGGGTTTCGCCGAACGGGTGACCGCGCTCGCCGCCGTGTTCGACGCCGCCGGGCTGCGCCCCGGCGGCGTGCTGGCCATCATGCTGCCGAACCGGGTCGAGCTCATCACGAGCATGTTCGCCGCGTGGCGGCTCGGCGCCGCCGTCACGCCGGTCAACCCGGCCCTGACCGCGCAGGAGGCCCGGTACCAGATCGA
>DATHQE010000587.1:0-8317 GCA_035483035.1 Streptosporangiaceae bacterium
GGCGTGAACTCTAGATACACCGACGTGTCACCAGTCATCGGGGCCTCCAGTTGACTCGCTGGTATCGCAGCGATGGTAGTCCTGTGAGTCCCGATTGGCAGCTATACGTGCATCACGGCTATTTGCGACAGGGCTGCCGCCACGAGTCGCGGCGGCAGCCCTGCCCTGGCCGGGATGCCCAGGTACGAGGCCTGTGCAGGCTTACAGAACCTCGGACTCCAGGAACTCGGCCTCGAGAGCGTCGGTCGTGATCACTTCCGCGTTGCTAGGCTCCGGCCGGCTGGCTGGAGCGCCTGACTGGCGGATCCGGATGGCCACCGCGATCACGATGAGCGCGATCGCGTCGAAGATCGCGGCCGCAGTAAAAGCCGCCGCCATTCCGTGCACTCGGACGTGCTGCACCTGGGCCGCCGCGCTCGCCCCGAGGATCGGGTGCCGGGCCGCTGCGCGGCTCGCGGTGCCGTAGATCGTGACCAGGATGGCCAGCCCCAGGGCGCCGCCGACCTGCTGCATCACGTTCACCATGCTGGCCCCGGCACCGGATTCCCGCGGCGGAATCCCTGCGAGCGATGCCATGGTGAGCGGCACGAAAACCACGCCCATGCCGATGCCCAGCAGCAGCATCGGGATCAGCACACCGGGGAAGTAACCGGTGCCGGTGGTGAGCTGGCCCAGCCAGGCCATGCCGGCGACAACCGGCAGCAGGCCAGCGACCATCAGCGGCTTCGGCCCGTACCTGGCCACGAGCCTTGGTGCCAGCCGCGACGTGCCGAACAGTGCCGCCGTCATCGGGACGAAGGACAGGCCTGCCTTGAGCGGGCTGAAGCGAAGCACTTCCTGGACGAACTGAGTCAGGAAGAAGAACGACCCGAACATGCCGGCCACCAGCAGCAGCCGCGCGACGTAGGACGCTGACCGGCTGGTGTCGCGCAGCAGCCAGAGCGGCGTGATCGGCTGGCTGCTCCTGGTCTCGATCAGCACGAAGGCGGCGAGCAGGATGACTGCCGCGGCAAACGAGCCGAGTGAGATCGTGGCGGTCCAGCCGTGCGAGGCCACGCTGATGAACCCGTAAACGAGAGCGGACATCCCGGCAGTCGAGGTGACGGCACCTGCGGCGTCGAAGCGGCCCCGCTGCCGCTGTGAGGCCGCCAGCAGGCGCGGTGCCAGCGCCACGACGGCGATGCCGATGGGCACGTTGATGAAGAAGACCCAGCGCCAGGAGGCCAGCTGCGTAATCAGGCCGCCCAGGACCAGGCCCAGCGACGAGCCGCCCATTGTCACCGCGGTAAAGATGCTCAGGGCCCGGACCCGCTCCCGGCCCTCGGGGAAGCTCCCGACGATCGCCGCCAGCACCGCGGGCGAGGCGATGGCGCCGCCGGCGCCCTGGACGGCGCGTGCTGCCAGCAGGGTGGCGGAGGAGGTCGCGAGACCGCCCGCCAGGGAGGCGAGCGTGAAGATAACCAGGCCGGCCATGAAGGCCTGTCGCCTGCCGAGTATGTCGCCGGCCCGGCCGCCTAGCAGCAGCAGGCCGCCGAAGGTCAGTGCGTAGGCGTTGAGCACCCAGGACAGGCTGGTCGCGGACAGGTGCAGGCCCGTTGCCATCGACGGCAGCGCGACGTTCACCACCGTCATGTCCAGAACAATCATGAGCTGGGCGCACAACACCACGGCGAGGGTGATGTTCCGTCGGTCGCGCTGACGGGCGCCCGAGCCGGAACTAGTGAGCGAGGGAGAAGCGAGCGAAGAAGACATTGTTCCTTCCGGGAACAGGCTGAAGCGGTGGGCCACGGAGTTGTCTGCCATGGCCGAGACGGCTGAAGTCGATCCGCCAGGGCTAGTCGTTGCCTTGGCCTGGCGGCTGGAGTGAGCTAAGCTCTATTCGGAGGATCCCTCCGGTAACTATACGGAGGATGCCTCCGCTTCGCAACTCGATATTTGCTGGAGTTAGTAATGGGCGCAGCCGAGCCGGTCAGCGAGGCCGGACAGTCAAAGCGGGCTGATGCGCGCCGCAACTATGAGCGGCTGATGTCCGCGGCGGCCGCAGCGTTCGCCGAGCACGGTGCCGACGACGTATCGCTCGAGGAGATCGCCCGCCGCGCGGGCGTGGGCATCGGCACCCTGTACCGGCACTTCCCAGCCCGGCAGGCGTTGCTGGAGGCGGTCTACAAGGACCAGGTCGACGGGCTCGACGCGCTCGGCGCCAAGCTGCTCACCTCAGAGTCGCCCGGCGCCGCGCTCGGGGACTGGATGCGAGCGTTCGTCGCGTTCGGCCGGACAAAGCGCAGCCTGAGCTCGGCACTGGTCCAGACCATCGGGAAGAACTCCGAGCTGATGTCGGCATGCAGCATGATCCTGCGCGGTCGGACCGATGAACTTCTGAGCCGTGCCCAAGCGGCCGGCGAGGCCCGGCCCGAGGTGAGGTACACCGACATTTTCCGGCTCGCGCACGGCCTGATCATGGCGACCGAGGGCGAGCAGTCTGACCCTGAGCAGCCCGAACGCCTGCTGTCGCTCGTCATCGGCAGCGTGCTGACGGCTCCGCGCTAGCTGGCCGCCGCAGCCGGGTGCCGTCGGCGGACTGACTGACGAAGCCATCGTCGATGGGCCGCGGCGCTTTGCGGACTGGAATGCCAGCGCCATTCCCGGGTAACAAGCCCGCGCCGGGTGGCCGGCCGCCGCCGCCTGGCTCAGACTGGGTGTGAGCCGGCCATCCGGACCAACCGCGACGGTGAGGACGGACAGCAATGAGCAGCTTCCCCGAGCAGGGCCCCAATCCCGAGCAGGCCGGTTTCCCCGCGGCTGGCGCTCACCTAGCGCAGGTCTTCGGCGGAGTGGACGTAGCGGAGGCGTCCCGGCAGCTTGAGCTTGCCGCCCATGACATCGCCGTCGCCGCCAGCTGCATCGGCCTCGGCGACCTCGACGAGGCGCACACGAACGTGATCACCGCCCGCGCGGCTGCGGACGCGGCCGAGGAGATCCTCCGCGTCGTGCTAGGCAGCGGGCTCGGCAGCCCCTTGTAGCGGTTCCGGCGCCTGGCACCCGCCGCCGTCAGTGAAGCCCGTTAGGCAGGCTTGCGGGCTGCCCGATCCGGCTGCCGCGCCAGATCGGGAAAATCGGCCATAAGCCGCTCCTCGGCGTCAGCTACCGCCCGCTGGCTAATTGCCACGGCGTCCCGTGCACCGGCCAGCCACTGCCGGGCCTGCTCTAGCCGCGCCGTCGTCTCGGCGACTTCATGACGAAGCTCAGCGTCGTCAGTCTCCAGGTACGCGGCGCCCGGATCGAGATAGGTCACGCCAGCATCGGTCCGGGCAGCGGCCTCACTCGACGCGGGCCGGCCAGCGGAAGCAGCAACCTGCTGGGCCGTGGTCAGCCGTGCGAGCCTGGCGGTCAGTCGCTGCAGCTTCAGCTCGGCGTTGTCCATCGAGGCCTGATCCCTGGCGGCCTGCCGCAGCTTCTCGCTCAGCGCATGATTGTCGTCGGACAGCAGCCGCTCGGCCTCCGGCGACTGCTTGGGGAAGAACAACAGCAGGAGCGCGGCCCACCCCACGGCGGCGGGCACCGCGTCACGCGACTCGTCAAGCGCCGAACCCCAGTGATGCACCGAGATATCGCGGATGAGCCCTGCCGCATAGAGCCCGGTTGTCGTGATGGTGAACACCAGCAGCAGGCTAATCAGGAGCCATTTCCACCACGGCCGACGCCGCGACGCGGCGAGCCGGGCCCGGCGGGCGATCACCGCGGTGGCAATGCCGGGCGGCGCCACGAGGCGACCGGATCCTGGCCGCGAGGGGAGCTGACCGGACCCCGGCGGCGCCGTCAGGGCGTGCCGTGCCTTTTTCGCCCTCGACGGGTCGTCGTCACTGCTCATGGGCACCTGCCAACGCTGGAAACAGCCACAGGTTCAAATCTCCGCTACGGAATGTAACCGCTAGGGGCGGCGACTACTCCCGGCCGGCCGGGTGAGTTCCCTGGGCCTGATCTTGCGAGCCGGCGGACTGGCGTTCGAAAACGGGTAAAACGCCACGCCCATTTCTAGTGACATATGATGCCGAAATGGCCTATGCATTGGGCTATCGTGGCGCTGAGTCGTAACCGAAGGGGGCAACGATGACACAGGTGAGTGGCGAGCCTGCGGCGGATGACAGTGTTGTTTCGGACGGGGCCGATTCGGACGGGGCCGTTTCGGACGGGGCCGATTCCGGCGCCGTGGTGAGCCTGGAGCCGGAGCCGGAGCCAGGCCAGCCTGAGGAGCCAACCGAGGAGCCAGCGGAGCCAGCCGAGGAGCCAGCGGAGCCAACCGAGGAGCCGGGCGAGCCAGCGCAGGAGCCGGCCGAGCCAGCGGAGCCGAGCGAACCGCCAGCGAAGCCGGAGACGCGCCCGTACTTGTGGTGAGCGTTCGACCGGCCCGCCGGTCAGTTCGCCGGATTGCCGACTTGCTCGGCGAAGTCCGCTGGCTGGCCGGCGGTGAGCCCTTCCAGCTTTGACAGCACACGAGCAAGCCGCTGCCACGGGTGCTCGCTCCGCTGCTGGCCGCGGACATATTCGATGAGTTCCTGCCAGGTCGCGCGCGCCGCCGCAGTGTCTCCGTGAGCCAGGTAAGCATCGCCCAGGCTCTCCAGAATGTGCGGCGGACGCACCGGTATCCCAGCCTGGCTGCACGTATTCAGGGCAGCCAAGAGGCACGAGATGGCCTGGTCGGAGTCGCCGAAGCTGAGCAGGATGCGGCCCATCGTGTCCAGGGCATCGACCTGTCCCGTCATGTGGCCAATCTCGACGTTCAGCTCCAGCGCCCTGGCACAGAGGTCCTTCGCCGTGGCAAGTTCTCCGAGCGCCAGGTAGTGATTACTGAGGTCCGCCAGGGCGCGCGCCTGCCCAGTCTTGTCGCCAGCTGCGGAACACCAGTCCAGCGCTTTGCTGGCATGCGTCAGCGCAACCCGAATCTCGCTCACGGCATCGCCAGCCGGCAACTCGCTGCGGGAGCGGTACACGGCCGAGACAGCGAGATCAACCGACGCCTGCGAGGCAAGATCGTCGATAGCACGCAGATGGGTCATCGACTGCATGAGGTAGTGCAGCGCGTCGTCGTAATCACCGGTTATCCGGCATCGGGTGCCCATGCTGAAGTAGACCCGGCCCAGCGCCCGATCGTCGCTGAGTCTCGTCGCGGCAGCGAGCGCAACGCTATCGAGGCTCGCCCAGTCGCGGGTCCGGACCACCGCACGGAAATACTGCGTCATCGTGCACGGTAGTTGCCACGCATGGCGGTCGGAGCCGCAGCCGTCAGCGAGCAGAGTGGCTGCCACCAGAATCTCGTGCTCGGCACGGAACCAGCTGATCGCACCTGTCGTCGTCGCCACATGCTCGGGGCTCACCCCCGGGTCCGCCAGCGGGACCAGCTCTGGCAGCGGCAGGTCCTCGGCGAAAATCGACGCGCCAGCTGCCCTGGCTGTGTACAAGTAGTGATCCAGGATCCGCTGGCGTGCGGCCAGCCGGTCGGTCTCGGACTCGTAGCTGCGAGCCTGCTCGCGAGCGTACGCACGCAGGAGGTCGTGGAATGCGTACCGGCCGGGCACCTGCTCGGAGATCAGGCTTGCCCGTGCCAGCTCGCTGACCAGCCGTTGTCCCTCCGGTGCTGGCAAGCCGGCCAGGCTGCTCGCCGAGGCTGCCGTGAAATCCGGGCCCGGATGGAGGCCGAGCAGGCGGAACAGCCGTGCGGCCGCGGCACTCAGCTGGCTGACTGACCAGGAGAACACGGCCCGAGCGCTCGTCGTGACGTCGCCGATGTCGAAGGCATCAAGACGATCGTGCTCGGTACTCATCTGGGCGGCGAACGAGGCGAGTGGAACCGTCGGGTTCGCGGCGGCGCGGGCCGCGGTGATCGTCAGCGCTAGGGGTAGACGCGCGCACTGGTCAATGAGGTAGGACGTCGCGGCGCGATCGGCTGACAGGCGGTCCGAGCCCACTCGTGCGGCGAGGATAGCTTCGGCTTCGGCGTGACTAACTAGCCCGAGCGGGACAGTCGAAGCACCGTCGGTGACGCTCAGCCCAGTCAGCTCCGAGCGGCTCGTGACGATAACCAGGCAGCCGGCCGATGCAGGCAACAGCGGACGGACCTGGTCGGGGTCCTTGGCGTTGTCGAGCAGTATCAGCATCCGGCGGTCAGCGAGCATGGTCCGCAGCAGCGCGGCCGCCGCATCGGGCACCTCGGGAATCTCGGTCGGCGGCACGCCCAGCGCGTCGAGGAAGCCGCGAACAGCTTCAGCCGACGTGAGGGGCGTTCCGCTGGGGTCGTACCCGCGGAGATTGACATAGAGCTGACCGTCGGGAAATACCGCTGCGACCTGATGACTCCAGTGCAGCGCGAGGGCCGTCTTGCCGATGCCCCCAGTGCCGCTGATCGCGGTGATGACGACGGTTCCGCCTGGCACCTTCTGACTAAGCAGCGAGTCGAGCTGGCCCAGCTCGGACTGGCGGCCGGCGAAGTGTCGCACTCCGGCCGGCAGCTGTCGTGGGACGATCCGCCGCGCGCCGGTTCGCATCGCTGGCGATGGCGCGGCGAGTGACGCATCGGCGTGCAGGATCTTGTCCTGCAGGTCCTTCAGCGCCGGTCCGGGCTCGACGCCGAGCTCGGCCCTGATTATGCGCCGCCCTTCCTGATAGCGCGCCAGCGCCTCGCCCTGCCTGCCGGATCGATACAGGGCAAGCATCAGCTGGCCGCGCAGTCGCTCTTGGAGCGGGTGCCGCGCGACGAGGGCCGCTAGCTCGACGGCCAGCTCGCCGTGCATGCCCGCGGCCAGCGCGGCATCAGCATAATCCGCCTGGGCGGCCAGCCGCTGCTCGTCCAGTGCCGCGGCCTCGGCGGCTAGCTGGACTGTCGTATCGGCTACGTCGGCAAGCGCCGGGCCGCGCCACAGCGCGAGCGACTGCCCGAGCATTCTGGCGGCGGTCACCGGGTCTCCGGACCGAGCAGCGTCCCGGCCACGCGCGGACAGCGCCAGGAATTGCGCTAGGTCCGACTCCTCCGCGCCCAGCGTGAACTCGTAGCCAGGTGGCTTGGTGATCAGCCGCGGGCTCGCGCGGCATGGCTCCATGGCGATGAGCCGCTTGCGGAGCTGGTAGATCTGAGCGTGCAGATTCCCGCCGCGCGGCCGGGTTGTGGGCTGCCCCCACAGGCCTTCGATCAGCGCCGATTCTGATGTGACCCGGTTCGGTGCGAGAGCCAGCAGCGCGAGCAGGGCGCGCAGCCCGGGCTGAGTAATCGGGACAGCCCGGCCGGCTACGTGCACCTCGACCGGGCCAAGCAGCCCGACGTGCAGATCGCCAGGCTCAGTGTGCATGAAAGAAGCGTATATAGCGTGCCGCCCGCATCCCTAGACGACACAAGCGCCAAATTTGTCAGAAAAGAGCTGTAATAAGCACAGTCGACAAGTTTATCCCCCAACGAAGACGTGAGCTGGTCGAACGGCGACCGTTGCAAAACTCAATCCGATCGTCGAAGCTGTGCAAAGACGGATCAAATCGGCCGCGTGGACGTGCCCCGGCCCGCTCGGAAGGCGCAGCGATGACACAAGCAGCGGACACCTCCATCGTCGTTTCCCTGGAAGCGGGCACCGATGAGCCCAGCGAGTCCGCAGAGCCTGGCACGAGTCAGGAGCTAGCGGGCCGGACGCAGGCGGAGCCGAGCCGCTCGGACGGGCCGCCGCCCATCAGGCCGAACTTGTGGTGATCTGATCGGTGCAGCCAGCTCAGGAAGTTGGGCTAGGCGATCAGGGCTGGACCGCGGCATCCACTGAGGACCCAGCCCGGCGGACTCCCGGCGAATTCTGGCCATCCGTTGCGGCTCGCTACTACGCGCGCGAGCCATGGGAGGCCGACAAGCCGGCGGCTGACCTCGCCGTTAGTCCGGCGGAGCTGTTCCAGTTGCTGATCGGCGCGGTTGCTCACCATGGCCGTCGGCCGCAAGATCCTGAGCTGCGCGTTCACGTCGGCCAGCGCCAGGTTATCGCCGACACCGACGAGTACTTCCCCAGGCCGGACGACGCGTCGCTGGACGGCTACATGGCCCGGATGGAACAGCAGCTCGACGGCGAGCCCTACCTCCTCACCGTCGAGCGCGCGCATGTGGCGAGCAGGCAGATCTGGAAGACGGCGGCCCGTTTTCTCGCCCGCCTCTACGAGGCCACTGGCGCACTGCCCGGCGGCGTCGACGTCGAGGTCTTCGTGGGTCGCTACCCCAACACGATTCCGGGGATTCACCGCGAGCGCTCTGGCGTCTTCGTCTCGATGGTGCAGGGTTCGAAGGACATGCTGGTCTGGC
>DATHQE010000588.1:0-1775 GCA_035483035.1 Streptosporangiaceae bacterium
GCCCGAGTTTGCCGCCGGGACCACGCTGGCGGCGTGCCAGCCGGCCGAGATCCCGGCGGGCTACCGGTCGGCCTGGCGGCTGACGGCGCCGGTAGTGGCGATGCCGGAGTACCTGGACTACCTCGCGCAGCGATACGAGCGCGCGGGCGGGACGACCCCGTTCCGGGTCACATTCGGCAATCTCAGCGAGGCTAGGGTACTGGCGCCGTCAGCTCGGGTGATCGTCAACTGCACTGGCACCGGCGCCCGCGACCTGGTGCCCGACCCGGATGTGACGCCGGTTCGCGGCCAGGTCGTCGTGACGAGCAATCCTGGCATCTCGGAGTTCTTCGTCGGCACCGCCGCCGATCCGAGCGACCTGACATACCTGTTCCCGCACGGCGACGTCGTCGTGCTCGGCGGCACCGAGCAGCCGGGCAACTGGAGCCGCGAGCCCGATCCAGGGACCGCGGCGCAGATCATCGCGGCCTGCACCGTGATCCGGCCGGAGCTGCGCGCGGCGACGGTACTGGAGCACCGGGTCGGGCTGCGGCCGGCCAGGCCATCGGTGCGCCTGGCGGCCGAGCCCGGCGACGGCGTGACTTTCGTGCACAACTACGGGCACGGCGGCGCCGGGGTCACCCTGTCGTGGGGCTGCGCCGAAGACGCCGCCACCCTCGCGCTCGAGGCACTCGGCGCGCTCGCCTAAGCCGGGTCAGAAGCCAGGGAAGATCGCCCGGAGCTTGTCCAGCACATCCGCGTCGGCCGACACCGACGACGGCGTGTGGTCGGGGTCGAGTCGGCCATACGCCAGTCTCATCAGCGCCTCGGCGGGCATCCGCGCCTGCGGCACGTCGCCCGTCTCGCTGCCCTCGGCGTTGCTCTCGGCGTCGCCTGGCCAGTCCGTCATCGTCACGGACTCGCCGGAGGTCAGCAGGTAGTCGCGAGCCGGATCGGTCGTGGTGATCCGCACGCGGAACGGCTCGGCCAGCGGCTTAGCCCGCCGCGAGAGGAACTGCGGCACGTTGTCGATCAGCAGCTCAATCGCGTCGGCCTGCACTGTCGTGGTCGGGTCCGCCATGACGGCGACGTCCCACGTGTGCATGACGTGCTCACTGAGCCGCATCCGGACCATGCCGGCCGCGTCCAGCCGCATCATGCCGAAGAAGTCCAAGTCGACAGCGGCGAGCTGCTCGTCAGTCAGCGCCTCCAGGGTCTGCACGTGCTTTTCGTCCGCGGCCAGCCCGTCGGCGACCTGCTCGTCGGGACTCTTGCCGTTCCACACATCCCAGACGGCTGGGAACGCCTCGCGGCCGGCCGGCTCGGCCTCGCCGAGGGCGCCGGGCAGCATCAGCAGCGAGATCTGCGCGCCGCTGCCTAGATGGGACAGCACCTGCGCGATGCTCCAGTCCGTGTCGTAGGACTGTCCGCGGAGCTGCTCAGGCGTGAGCGGCCTGGCCAGACTCTCGAGCTTGTCGTGCGATTCGCGCAGGGTGGCGATATAAGTGCGGGGGTCCGACGCCACGAAATACCTCCTAATTACGGAACGGTGTCGTTCACTATCTCCACCGCTGCCGGGTCGCCGTTAGGCTGAGCAGAATGGAGATCGGATTCGGCGCCCCTGTGTCGGGCGCGTGGGCCACACCGCAGAATCTAGCCGCCTTCGCTGTAGCCGCTGAGACCGCAGGCTACTCCTCGCTGTGGAGCTTCCAGCGACTACTGATCCCGGTCGGCTCCAGCATGGAGCCGGTGTACCAGAGCGTGCTCGACCCGATGGCCGCGCTGTCATTCGCAGC
>DATHQE010000589.1:0-22617 GCA_035483035.1 Streptosporangiaceae bacterium
GCTCGCTGCGGGCCGCGGCTTCTCGGTCCGCTCCTCCAGGATGTCGGTGACCTCGGTTCTCGGCGCGACGAGCTCGAAGACGCCGCGGTCCACCTGCCAGTAACCGAGCTGCTCAGCCTTGAAGCCGTCATGCCCCAGGTAGCCGATGTGCAGCCGGTCGCCTAGGTCGTCCAGCACCATGCAGCGCTCGCCGCGGAAGGTGCCGACGGGCCTGGATTCCCAGACCGCCTGGACATCGGCGACACGCAGTTGCTTGCGCCAGTGCCCGGTGGCCGGCTCGAAGCCGAGCTCCTCAGGAGGCGGACACGCGGCAAACAGGACGATGTCGCCTTCCGTTGGCCCGATACCAGCCTCGAACGGAGATCCTTGATATGTCGCCATCAGCCGGTAGCGCACAGTTCGAGCCCTTCTGCCGGACGCAGCCACACCTGACCGTCGTACCGGGCGATGAAGTCGGACTTACCTATACCAATACGGTGAATCTCGGCGCCGACGGGCACCGGGATCGGGTCCGTGAAGTACTCGGCCACTGTCTGAGTCTGGCCGTCCGTGTACCCGGTGCCGGTAAACGGCGGCTGCATGGCCCAGTCACCGCCATTCTCGGCGGAGTAAGGGACCTGATAGCGCTCCGTGCCGACCGCACGCCAGCGCAGCACGTAGATCTCGGCCATGTCCGGGCTGAAGTCTGAGCCTTCGTACCCGAGGCCGAAGGCCTGGTGCAGCTCCCGCGGGCTGGCGGCTCGCGTGTCGGCGACCCGGTGCACGAACCCGGAAATGATCGACCGGCGCCCGGTCAGGTACGGCTCGACCATCCGGGGCGGGATCGCCTTGTGCATGAGCGTGCCAGGTTCCACGGGTCCGGGGGACTGTTTCACCTGGTTCACGCTGTCCTCTGCAGTTGGAATGCTCGGTGCCCTGATGATCTGCGCGCAGCTGGTGCCTTAGGCGCGGCTACGCTGCGGCGCCTTGCGGTAGTCCCACGAGACTCTCATATCGCGAAATGCGTCCTCAACTGCTTCGGGCCAGGTAGTTCCGTGTCGAGCGCCAGGCTACCCGCCGGACCAGGGGTGCCGTGGTCGCCTGAACGCTCGCGCCGCGCCAGGCCGGGGCTCGGGCCGGCTGACAGCGGCGCCCGTTACAGTTGGCGCAGTGGCCGATCTGAGTGCGGGAGACGAGCGATACCGCGGCGATCATGGTGCCGCCGACCCGGCCGTCGCGACCGCGCTGGCGGCGTACGCGGCGGGCACTGGCGGCGAGCAGGCGACCCTTGCTGCGCTGGCCGGCAGCCGGCTGCTGGTTCCCGTGGTTGCCGTGCTGGCAGCCGAGCTGGCTGGGGCCGATCAGCTCCCTAGCGCAGCTGCCATTGCCGGGGATAAGGCCAGTGAGATGGCGATGCCCAAGATCATCGGCCGGGATGGCAGGCAGGCATTGCCCGCGTTCACGTCCCTCGCGGCCGTGCAGCAGTGGCGCCCGGCGGCCCGCCCGGTGCCGGTACCAGCGACGGCAGTATGGCAGTCGGCTGTGCAAGAGTCGTGTGCCGTCGTCATTGACATCGCCGGCCCCGTTCCCATCGTGGTCGAAGGATCCCGGCTGGCAGCGCTCGCTGCGGGCGGTGACGTGCCGGGCATGCACGAGGACCCCGATGTCTGGCAGCACGTGGCGGCTGCCGCGGCAGCGGTAGCGCCCGGCATCCGGGTGCGGCTCAGCCAGCCAAATGGCGGCCTGGACTTCACCCTTGAGCTCGCGCCGCCCGCAGGCTCGGCCGGGCTGGTGCCGGAGGAGGTCGCGACACGCGTGGCGGATGCGGTGCATGACCGCCTGCCCGGCCGGATCCGTGCCGGGATCGCGGTGCTGCGCCGCCCTGGATAGCGCGTTCGGCTTCGGCCAGTCCCAGGTCTGGGCCGTGGTATTACGATCATGATTTGTGCAGCCAGTCACCGTCGCTGATGTGGCGGACGAGCTTTACGCGCTGACGCCGGTGCAATTCACGGCGGCGCGCGACGAACGGGCACGCCAGGTGCGCGCGGCCGGGCAGCGAGACGAGGCCGCCGCGATCAAGAAACTCCCCAGGCCGACAGCGAGCGCGTGGCTGGTCAATCAGCTCGGCCGGGCGGCGCCCGACCGGATGGCCCGGCTCTATGAGCTCGGCACCGAGCTCGAGGAGGCGCAGCGCACGCTGGCCGGCGACCGGCTGCGGGAACTGTCGGTGCAGCGTCGGCAGGTCATCAATGACCTGCTGCCTGCCGCTAGTGACCTGGCTGGACAGGCGGGCCAGCCTGCTAGCGCCGCCGTTCTCGGTGAGGTGCGCGCGACCCTGGAGGCTGCGCTCGCCGACGCCGGCGCAAGGGCGGCTGTCCGCTCGGGCCGGCTGACCAAGTCGCTCGCCTACGCCGGGCTCGGCGAAGTGGACCTGACCGCGGCAATGGCTGTGCCCGCGGCGGCGAGGGCAGGCAAAGGCGGCGACCACGTCGCATCCGGAGCGGGCGCGGTCGCATCGCGGGGTCGGCGCGGCGCGCCCGTGGGGAGCGAGTCAGTCGGGGAGCGCGAATCGACCGTGGGGCGCAAGTCGGCCGCGGGGCGCGCCGCCGATGCGGTGCTCGCGGCGCAGGAGGCGGCTGACCAGGCCGCCGCCGCGGCGGAGGAAGCCGAGCGTGGGGTCGCCGGCGTCGCCGAGCAGCGTCAGTTCCTGCGCCGGCGAGTCAGCCATCTCGAACGGGAGCTGGCCGAGGCCCGCACGACGGACGCGCAGCTCGCCCGCGAGGCGAAACAGGCCGAACGAAGCCAGGCCGCGGCCACGCGCCGCCTCGAGTCCGCACAGCGCCGACTGGATCAGGCCCGGCGCCAGGCCGACGCGGCCGGGCCTGTGCGCCCGGCGGATTAGGCGCGGCGGGCGTTGATCGCGTCCTGCGCCTGCAGGAGCACCTGCGTCACCGCCTGCCCGAACCGCACGTCGCACGGGTGGCTCACCCGCCCCGATCGGGCATTCTCGGCCAGCTCGGTGAGGGCGACCCCCAGGGCGCCGACGGGGTCGTCGGCGAGCGGCGGCACGGATGTGCGCCCGCGCTCACCCCAGACCATCAGGTCGAAGCCGTCGGCCGGCTCGGGCGCGCCCAGTGTCAGAGTCGCCGTGCTCGTCGCACCGCCGTGGTGATGGAGCACCAGGTGCGTGAGATCGCCGCGACCGGTGTCGGCGGTGACCGCCTGCACCGGCCCGAGGATGGCCCACAGCAGCGACACGACGTGGGGGCCGAGATCCCACAAGGCGCCTTTCTCCCGCCGCCACGGCGTGTTGAACGGGCTGGACTCGGCGTAGACCGAGCCGAGCCACGACACTTCTCCGCCAGCCCAGCCGCCGGCACTGGTGACCTCGTCGAGCCACGCCCGCGCGTCCGGCTGGAACCGTGAGGTGAAGAACACCACCGATGCGACGCCCGCCGACTCGACCGCGGCGACGAGCGCGTCGCATGCCTCGGCGGTGAGCGCTATCGGCTTCTCCAGGAGCAGGTGCTTGCCAGCGTTCGCGGCACGTACCGCTAGCTGGCTTTGCACGTACGGCGGCACCGAGAATGCGACGGCGTCGATGTCGGCCAGGAACGCGTCGAAGTCGGTATGCACCGCGGCGCCGAAGGAGTCGGCGAGCGTGGCCGCAGCGTCCTGATTACGCCCCCAGACCGCCGCGAACTCGATGGCAGGCGTCTCGGCGAGCGCGCGCGCATGCGCGAAACGCGCCCAGTAGCCGGTGCCGACGAGGCCGAACCGCAGCGGCCGGGACAACACGGCCGCCGTCAGGCCAGGATCTGCAGCCGCGAGAGTGTCATCAGTCACGCGAGTCACCATGCCAGACCGCCTGTTGCGGTCATGACCGGACCCGCCGCGTCGCGGCCTCCGGGCGGCTCACGAGGCCTGCCGGTCAGGCCCCATAGCTATGCTCGGTGGGTCGGCCGGGACTCCCGGTCGCCAGTCATGCAGGGAGAACCGATGGACGTGGCGGGTGAGGCGGACGCTGCTGTCGTGGCCGCTGGGCAGGCCGCGAGCGCGGCAGCAGGCAGCTTGCGCGATATCTCGGCCGATGGCCTGGCCGCGGCGCTGCGCGAGATGGCCGTGCACCTGGTTCGGCGCGCGGACGCGGTGCTGGCCGCAAACGCCGAGGACGTGCTGGCGGCGAAGGCCGACGGGCTGGCTGACGCCTTCGTGGACCGACTCACGCTCGACGTGAGCCGCATCGAGGCGATGGCCGACCAGCTGCGCACGCTGGCCGGCGTGCCGGGCGAGCCGGCCAGGTCTTTCGTCCGCGACCTGCCCGACGATCTTGAGCTGCACGAGTGGCGCCGGCCGGTTGGCGTCGTCGGCGCGAACTTCGAGGCCCGCCCCAATGTCGTCGTCGACATCGCCTCCCAGCTGATCAAGTCGCGCAACGCGGGCGTGCTGCGCACTGGCTCCAGTGCCATCGGGTCGGCCGCGGTCCTGATCGACGAGGTCGTCGGTCCGGCGATGGCGGCATCCGGGCTCGATCCGGCGGCGATCCAGCTGGTGCGCGTTCCCGGCCGTGACACCGCCGCCGCCCTCGTCCGGCAGCCTGCGCTGATCCCGCTCGTCATCCTGCGCGGCAGCGGCGACAGCACCCGCGCCCTCGCGCGTGAGGCGGCGCTGCACGGCGTGCGCACGCTTGCGCACGCCGACGGCGGAGCAGTGATCTACATCGACCAGTCGGCCGACGGTGAGCTGGCGCTGCGGCTCATCGAGCGCAGCCTGGACCGGCTCGGCGTCTGCAACCGGCTGAACCTGCTGCTCGTGCAGCGCGCCAGCTGGGACCAGACGGTGCCTGCGGTTATGGCGCTCGCCGAGAAGCTGGGCATCGCCGTCTCGCGTCCGCCGCACGCGCATGCGCTCGGCCACGAGTGGGCGCTGGACGCGGGCGCGGAGGCGACCATCACGCTGGCCCCGGCGCACGACGCAACCGACGCCGCCGAGATCGCCAACCGCGAAACGTCGGGCCTGGCCGCGTCGATCGTGGCCGCCGATGCCAGCGCGGCCAGCCGGTTCCTGGATACGTACGCGGGGACAGGCGCGTTCTGGAATGCGACACCCCGCCTGCTCGATGGTTTCACCCTGCTGTCGGTGCCGGAGACCGGGATCAACATCGACGTCGTTCCGGGCCCGCGCGGCCCGGTGACATTCCGGGACCTCTACCTGCGTCAGTACGTGGTCGTACCGCAGGGCGCCCGCTAACCCGGGTAGACGACCAGCGACTCGCGGTGCACCGCGTGAATGCCGCGGACGACCCGGCGTGCCGTCGGGTCCGTCGGTACCTGACCGTGCAGGAATCCCCGGCTCAGCAGGAACGTAGTGGACAGGTGCGGCTGCGCCAGCATCAGCGAGTCGGCGAGCTCTGCGACGCGATCCGGGGAGAACGAAGCCAGCTGGGCGAAGGCTTCCTGACTGGCGCGTGAGGTGCCCCCGGCGAGCTCCCGGCAGTCCTTGTAGACGTCCGGATCAATGAGCGAAACCGCGCCCGCCTCGCCCAGCCCGTCCGCGCCTGGCCCGTCCGCGCCTGGCCCGTCGGCGGCCGCCACGGCGCCATAACGGAGCCGCAGCACGATCGAGATCACGCAGGCCACCTCTTGCGGGGAAAGCGCGCGCAGCAGCCGGAGCAGGCTCGACGGCAGCGCTACCGAGCCGCGGCCGAGCAGCCGCTCGGGGTGACGGACGTCGATCAGCTCGACGACCGAGCCGGCCGCGAAGTCGCCGTCAACGCGCTTGACGCCGGACAGGAACAGCGTGCTCCCGGTGCGCAGGCTCTCCTCCGCCTCGCGGTTCACGTGCACCGACCCCTCGGAGTAGGCGATGCCGCCGATCCAGCGCCTGGCGGGCTCGAGCTGATGGCCTGCGGCCCGGACGACGGTGCCCATCCGGGCGCGCGGATTCAGGCTGCGGGCCACGACGTCAGCCTCGCGCGCGGAGCCGATGGTGCACTCGACGCCGCAGCATGCGGCCCTCGCTGCCGCGCTCAGCTTCGAGCCCATGCCGCCCCGGCCGGAGCCGCCGGCCATGACGCGAACTGCTCGCGCCTCTGCCGGGGTGAGCCGGTCGATGCGCTGACTCAGCGCTGAGTCGCGGTACGCCGCGCGCACATCGGTCAGGAACAGCAACCGCGATGCCTCGGCCGCGACCGCGACCGCCACCGCGACCTGGTCGTTGTCGAGGGCCGAGAGCGGGTCGGTGGCGTCGTTGCCGTTCACGATGGGCAGCAGGCCGCGGGCGGTGGCCTCGCGGAGCACGTGGCCGAGGTCGCCCATCGCGCGCGCAGACGCCAGGTCGCTGCGCGAGACCAGAATCTGGCACACCTCGACCCCAACCGCGGCGGCGAGCTGGCGGTACAGCGCCATCAGCGCCGGCTGCCCGACTGCGGCCGGCAGTGCGGTGTCCACGGCCTGCGGGCCGTCGGCCGGCCCGTCCGCCGGTCCGCCGGCCGGTCCGTCGTAGCGGCGCAGAATCGCGTCGAGCGACTTGATCAGCGGGTCGTACCCGTCGGCCGACGCCACTGCCGAACGGACGGATCCGACCAGCGCCTGGAGCGCGGCCGCCGCGCCAGCGGCCGGTCCCTCGAACGCGAGCAGCCGCCGGCCAAGACGCGCGGCGCCGGAGGTGACCAGGATGATCTCGTGGCCCGCCCGCTGAGCAACGGCGATCTGGCTGACCAGGCCGGCGATGACATCGAGGGCGAGCCCGTCCCGGCTGGCAATAGAGCTGGAGCCGAGCTTGATTACCTGTCTGGTCATGGATAACTCACGGGCGGTAGCGCTGCTGCGAGTGGGTGCGGCAGGACTACGGCGTCCCGCACATGATCAACTCGACGCTACCACGGTCTCGCAGCCGCGGCATTGGGCGCGAAGTTGGACGTCCTGCCCTTAGAGGGGCGTCATATCCAATCCGGCGCCCTATGGGCGGGGTGATCGGATGCCGTCAGGAACGGGTGCCCGTGCGACGGCGCAGCGCGATGCCGCCAGCGATGGCACCGATGGCGATCAGCGCGACGCCGGCGGCAGACAGGCTCGCGTTGGTCGCGGCCGAGGTCGGGCCGGCGGCCGCCTGCGCGTCGGCGGAGCTTGGCATCGCCGCGACCCGCACGCTGGCAATGGCCGAACTGCCGTCGGCGCAGCCGATGGCAGGGTGGACCGTACCTGGCCGGATGCTGCCGGGCAGCGTGACCGTGACGGTGAACACGCCGCCACCTGACGGCTGGCTGTTCATGGGAATCTGCGCCGGCAGGCCGAGCGCAGTCCCGGACAGGGTGGCTGACGTGGCCTGGCGGCTGCCGCACGTCACCTGGAGCGTCACCATGGTGCCCGCCGTGACGGTCGACGGAGTCGCGACCGCGACAGCCGCTGCGCGCTGGACGGCGGTCGCCGCGAACGCCGGACCGGACAGCGCGGCGGCCATGACACCAAAAGCAAGCGCGGCCGTGCCGGCCAGACCGGCGCGCAGCCTGGCTGAAGCGGCAGATCGCCTCGTCAGGCGCATGAACGTACCTCCAATGTCGACCCGCCCAGCAGGTTGCAGATCGACGATCCCCCGTAGTGCGATGCCTGAATACCCGGCGCCCCGACGGGCAAACGAATGTGACCGCACCAGGCATGGCAGGATCGGCACCATGCTGCGCTGGCTGACCGCAGGGGAGTCACACGGCCCCGCGCTGGTGGCCGTCTGCGAGGGCGTCCCCGCCGGGGTTGAGATCACCACCACCGACATCGCCCACGCGCTGGCCCGCCGCCGGGCTGGTTACGGCCGCGGCGCGCGGATGAAATTCGAGCAGGATGAGGTCGAGCTGACCGGCGGCGTCCGGCATGGACTGACGCAGGGCAGCCCCATCGCGATCAGGATCGGCAACACTGAGTGGCCGAAGTGGGAGACCGTCATGTCGGCCGACCCGGTCGATCCGGATGTCCTGGCGGTGCAGGCCCGTAGCGCGCCCCTGACCAGGCCCCGGCCCGGCCATGCTGATCTGGCCGGGATGCAGAAATACAGTCATGATGACGCCAGGCCCATACTGGAGCGTGCCAGCGCCAGGGAGACGGCGGCCAGAGTCGCGCTCGGCGAGGTCGCCCGGCGGCTGCTGCGCCAGGTACTGGGTGCAGAGATCGTCAGCCACGTCGTCGGACTCGGTGCTGTCCGCGCGCCCGAAGACTACGTGCCGGAACCGGCCGATGCCGAGCGAATCGACGCGGATCCGATGCGCTGCCTGGACGCCGCGGCCAGCGCCGCGATGCAGGCCGAGGTCGATGCCGCGCACCGCGATGGGGACACCCTCGGCGGGGTGGTCGAAGTCGTCGCCTACGGGTTCCCGCCGGGCCTCGGCAGCCACGTCCACTGGGACCGCCGTCTGGACGGCAGGCTGGCAGGCGCGCTGATGAGCATCCAGGCGATCAAGGGCGTCGAGGTCGGCGACGGCTTCACCACGGCGATGCGGCGCGGCTCGCAGGCGCACGACGAGATCGACGCCAGCGCGGGTCGCATCCGGCGGACGACCAACCGGGCCGGCGGGATCGAGGGCGGCATGAGCACCGGCGAGCCGATCCGGGTGCGCGCCGCGATGAAGCCGATCTCAACAGTGCCGCGCGCGCTTGCCACAGTCGATGTCCGGACCGGTGAGCCTGCCAGAGCGATCAACCAGCGCAGCGACGTCACGGCCGTCCCGGCGGCCGGGGTCGTCGCGGAGGCGATGGTCGCGCTCGTGCTGGCCGATGCCGTCCTCGAGAAGTTCGGCGGTGACAGCGTCGCCGAGACCGCACGCAACGCCGAGGCCTACCTCAAGGCGCTGGTGATCCAGTGACCGCGAGCGACCAGAGCGCGAGCACGAGGGCGGCCCCGTTCCCGCCCGTCGTGCTCATCGGAGCACCGGGGGCCGGCAAGACGACGGTCGGTGCCGCCCTGGCGGCGCGGCTCGGGGTCGGCTTCACCGACACCGATGCCATCGTCGAGGCGGCGGCCGGTAAGCCCGTGAGTGACATCTTCGTGACCGATGGCGAGCCGGAGTTCCGCCGGCTGGAGCGCGCGGCCGTCGCGGCCGCGCTGGCGCCTGGTACGGGTGCGGCGGCGGGCATCGTCGGTCTCGGCGGCGGCGCGGTCATGGACGAGGAGACGCAGGCCCGCCTCGCGGGACGGCGGGTCGTGTACCTGGAGACGGGGTTCGCCGAGCTGGCCAAGCGGGTGGGGCTGGACCGGGCCAGGCCGCTGCTGATCGGCACGAACCCGCGCGCCCAGCTCAAGGCGCTGCTCGAGCAGCGGCTGCCCGTCTACGGCCGGCTGGCCTGGCTGACCGTCAGTACCGACGGCCGCGAACCAGATGAGATCGCAGCCGAGATCGCGGCTGCTATCGCGGGCGGCGCCGTCGAGGGCGGCGCTATCGAGGACAGCGCTATCGAGGGCGGCGGCAGGTGACCGCGACGCGCATCGCGGTCGGTGGCGAGCGCCCGTATGAGGTGGTCGTCGGTACCGGTGTGCTGACCGAGTTGCCGTCCCTGATGGGCGATCAGGCCCGGAACGTTGTCGTCATCCACTCGGCCGGCTTGCCCGGCATCGCGGCGCCGGTCTGCCAGGCACTGGCCAGGGCGGGTTTCGCGGTACGGCCGGAGCCGGTGCCCGATGGCGAGGCGGCCAAGGAGATCAGCGTCGCAGCCGGGTTGTGGTCGCAGCTTGCCGCAGCCGGTGTCGGGCGGACCGACGCGATCGTCGGCGTCGGCGGAGGAGCGGTGACTGACCTGGCTGGTTTCGTCGCCGCGACGTGGCTGCGGGGCGTCCGGGTCGTGCTGGTGCCGACCACACTGCTCGCCATGACCGACGCCGCGATCGGCGGCAAGACGGCCATCAACACCCCCGACGGGAAGAACCTGGTTGGCGCTTTCTACCCGCCGGCCGGGGTGCTCGCCGACACTAGCCTGCTGGCGAGCCTCCCGACGGCGGAGTACGCCAGCGGGCTGGCCGAGATCATCAAGGCCGGGTTCATCGCCGACCCGGCCATCCTCGACCTCATCGAGGCCGATCCGGCCGGCGCGGCCAAGCCAGGCGGCCGGCACGAGCGCGAGCTGATCGAGCGCGCGATCGCGATGAAGGCGGCGGTGGTCTCGGCCGACCTGCGCGAGGCCGGCGTGCGGGAGACCCTGAACTACGGGCATACGCTCGGCCACGCGATCGAGCGGGTCGAGGACTACTCGGTGCGCCACGGCGAGGCCGTGTCCATCGGGATGTGCTTCGCGGCAGCGGTCGGCCGGCTGGCCGGCCGGCTGGACGCCCCGACGGCGCAGCGGCACCGATCGCTGCTGACCTCCGTCGGCCTGCCGGCCCGGTACCGCGCCGACGCGTGGCCGGCGGTGCGCGCGGCCATGACTGTCGATAAGAAGACGCGGGCGAGTCGGCTGCGGCTTGTCGTGCTCGACGGGCTCGCCAGGCCCGGCATCATGGCTGACCCGCCAGAGGAACTGCTCGAGCTCGCCTACGCGGAAGTGAGCTGACCGGGTGACCACTGTGCTGATACTCAACGGCCCGAACCTCGGCCGCCTCGGCTCACGCGAGCCGGAGATCTACGGGTCAGCAACGCTGGCTGACATCGCGGCCGCGTGCACGGATCTCGGTGCGCAGCTCGGGCTCCAGATCGACCTGCGGCAGACCGACGACGAGGCCGAGCTGATCGGCTGGGTGCACGAAGCCGCCGAGCTGCGGCTGCCCGTCGTGATCAATCCGGCCGCGTTCACCCACTACTCCTACGCGCTGCGGGATGCGCTGGCGATGCGCACAGCGCCGCTGGTCGAGGTGCACCTGTCCAACCCGGCGGCGCGGGAGTCATTCCGGCACACCTCGGTGGTGTCGGGCGTCGCCGACGGCACGATCGCTGGCTTTGGCGCGGCGTCCTACGAGCTGGCGTTGCGCGCGGTGGCGCGCCTGCTCGAACCGGCCAGCTAACCGCCGCGACGGCTGGCGTCTGTCGGTGAAAGGTCCCGGCAGTTACGATTCATCCCTAGTGAGGGAACGGGGCCGTCTGGCCAACTGCGAGCCGCCAGCCGCGGCCATTTGGCGCGAAAGGGTGCTGCATGCGCATCGGGATGGCTCTGAACTACGCGGGCGGTTTCAAGGAGACGGCCGCGGAACTCGCGGACTTCGAGAAGGCCGGCCTGGATATCGTCTTCGTGCCGGAGGCGTACAGCTACGACGCCGTCAGCCAGCTCGGCTACCTGGCCGCCGTGACGCAGCGCGTCGAGCTCGCCTCGGGCATCATGCAGCTGTACTCCCGCACGCCGACGCTGACTGCCATGACCGCGGCGGGCATCGACTTCGTCTCCGACGGCCGCTTCTCGCTCGGCATCGGCGCCTCTGGACCGCAGGTGATCGAGGGGTGGCACGGCGTGCCCTACGACGCGCCGCTCGCGCGCACCAGGGAGACGATCGAGATCTGCCGCGCGGTGTGGCGGCGGGAACGGCTGGAGTACAACGGCAAGCACTACCAGATCCCGCTGCCAGCGGGGCAGGGCACTGGCCTTGGCAAAGCCCTGAAGCTGATCAACCACCCGGTCCGGGACCGGATCCCGATCATCCTTGCCGCGCTCGGGCCGAAGAACGTCGAGCTGGCCGCTGAGCTCGCCGAGGGCTGGGAGCCGATCTTCTACTACCCGGAGAAGGCCAACGACGTCTGGGGACCCTCGCTAGCAGCGGGCAAGGCCAAGCGCGACCCGTCGCTGCCGCCGCTTGACGTCTTCGCGCAGACGGCGCTGGCCATCGGCGACGACGTCAAGGGCCTCATTGACCTGATCCGGCCGGTCCAGGCGCTCTACATCGGAGGGATGGGCGCGCGCGGCCGGAACTTCTACAACAACATGGCGGTCCGGTACGGCTACGAGAGAGAGGCCGCCGCAATCCAGGACGCCTATCTGGCCGGGCGCAAGGACGAGGCGGCCGGGCTCATCCCGCAGGAACTGCTGGAGAACGTCTCGCTGATCGGGCCGAAGTCGTTCGTGGCCGAGCGGGTCGCGGCGATGAAGGAGTCGGGCGTCACCACCCTGAACGTCGCGCCGATGGCGCCGACCCACGCCGAGCGGATCGCGCTGATCGAGCAGATCAAGGAGCTGGCCGGGTGACGGCGGCCGTCTGCGTCGCTGCGACGGCGCCCTAGATCCGGCGATCCGCCGCCTCCCGTTTTGAGCGCTGAGCGGCGGGCAAGGTCGTCAGCAGCGCCTACCTGATAGGAGCGCCATGCGATCGACACGGCAGGCGGCAGGCGGTCCGGAGGTCCTGATCATCGGGGGCGGCTTCGCCGGGCTGTCCGCATTGCACGCGCTCGCGGGGTCCGGGGCGCGAGTCACGGTCGTGGACCGCAACGTCTACAGCACGTTCCAGCCGCTGCTGTACGAGGTGGCAACGGCCGGGCTGACAGCCGCGGATGTCGCCTACCCGCTGTGGACGGCCACCGGGCGGCGGAGTGGTCGCTTCCGCAAGGGCGAGCTGGCCAGCCTCGACCTCGAGCGGCGGATTGCGACGCTGGCCGCTGGAGAGCAGCTCAGCTACGACTATCTGATCATCGCTACCGGGGTCGCGGCCGCGTTTTTCGGCGTGGCTGGCGCGGCCGAGCACAGCCTGAGCCTGTACACCCGGCGAGACGCGGTCGCCTTGCGGAATACGCTGATGGATGCCCTCGAGCGCCGCAACGAGGGACTGTGCGATCCCGAGCTCGACATCACGGTGGTCGGCGGCGGGGCCACCGGCGTCGAGCTAGCTGGCACCCTGGCCGAGCTGCGCAACGTCGCGCTGCCTGCGGTCTATCCGCAGATCGACAGGTCCATGTTTCACGTTCGGCTGATCGAGATGGGCCCGGCGCTGCTCCTGCCGTACAAGGACAGCCTGCGCAGGTACACCCGCCAGCAGCTGGTAGACCGCGGCGTCGAGGTACTGCTCGACACCGCGATCAAGGAGGTCAGGGCCGGGTCGGTGCTGCTCAGTGACGGCAGCGAGCAGCGTAGCGACATCACGGTCTGGGCCGCTGGCGTCGCCGGGCCTGAGGCCGGCTGGACTGCCGGACTGCCCCGCGGCCGCGGCGGCCGGATCGAGGTCCACGCTGACCTGCGGGTAACCGGCCAGGAGCGGGTCTTTGCCGCTGGTGACATCGCCGTCAACGAGGCGAGGCCGGTGGCCCAGCTGGCGCAGCCAGCCCTCCAGGAGGGCAGGCACGCAGGCGAGCAGGTGGCCCGGCTGATCGCCGGGGAGCCGACGCGGCCGTTCAGCTATCACGACAAGGGGATCATGGCCACGATCGGCCGCCGGTCGGCCGTCGTGCAGCTGCCCCGTGGCCTGCGGCTGCGCGGCACCCTGGCCTGGCTGGCCTGGCTGGGGCTGCACCTGATCTACCTGCTGGGCAACCGGAACCGGGTGGTCACGCTCGTGAACCTGTCCTGGCGGTACCTGACCTGGAGCCGGGGCGGCGGCTTCATTGTGGGCGACGACGTGCCATCGCGGGACGACGTGCCGCTCCTAGGCTGAGAGCCGGTCACTAGAGTCCTGGTATGACCGAGATACACGCAGACCGGCGCGCCAGGGCGCAGCAGAAGATCGCGGAGTCGGGCGCGGACGCCGCCTTGATCACGGCGCCGGCCAATGTGCGCTACCTTTCCGGGCTGGTGAGCTCCAACGCGGCCGTGCTGCTTCCGGCTGCGGGTGGTGGCTTGCTGGCTACTGATTCCCGCTACGCCGAGGCCGCCGAGCGGGATTGTCCGGACATCGAGATCGCCAGCGAGCGAGAATTGGAGCCGGCCCTGACCCAGCTCGCGGTGGCCCGTGGCTACCGCACGCTGGCCTTCGAAGCGCAGGAGATGACCGTCGAGCGGCACGCCGTGGTCGCCGCGCTGGCCGGCAGCATGCAGATGGTCCCGCTCGGGCGTGTCGTCGAGGACCTGCGGATGATCAAGGACGAGGCCGAGATCGCGCTGCTGACCCGTGCCTGCGCCATCACTGCCGAGGCATTCGCCGGGATCCTCCGCGAGATCGTGCCCGGCCGGACCGAGCGAGACCTTGCCGTGCTGCTAGAACGGGCCATGATCGATCTCGGCGCCGAGGCGCCCGCGTTCGACACGATCGTGGCGAGCGGCCCGAACGGCGCCATCCCGCACCATTCACCAGGCAACCGGGCATTCGAGGCCGGCGACCTCATCACCGTGGACTGCGGCGCGCGAGTCGGCGGATATCACGCCGACATGACCAGGACCGTGGCGCTCGGCATGCCAGCGGCCTGGCAGCGGGACATCTACGAGCTGGTCGCCGCCGCCCAGCTGGCCGGCGTCGCCGCCGCGACTGCTGGCGCTGCGGTCGCCGACGTCGATGCCGCCGCCAGAGACATGATCGATGCTGCCGGGCACGGCGACCACTTCGAGCACGGCCTGGGGCATGGCGTGGGGCTTGAGGTACACGAAGCACCGATGATGGGGCGTGGCCGGACAGGTAGACTGGCGGACCGGGTCCCTGTCACCGTCGAGCCTGGGGTCTACCTGCCCGGCAAGGGCGGAGTCAGGATCGAGGACACCCTCGTCGTACGGGCCGGCGTCAGCGGCGCCGACCCACGGCAAGCGGTACCGGCAGAGGTACTCACCACGACCACCAAGGAACTGCTCGTCCTGTGACGCGGGCATAGCAGTCCCGTTCGCATGCAGGAGACACGCAGACGTGGCCACCACGAACGACCTGAAGAATGGCATGACGCTCAACATCGACGGCGCGCTGTGGAGCGTTGTCGACTTTCAGCACGTCAAGCCCGGCAAGGGCGGCGCCTTCGTCCGCACCAAGCTGAAGAACGTGCTGTCTGGCAAGGTCGTCGACAGGACCTTCAACGCGGGCGTCCGGGTCGAGGTCGCCACCGTGGACAGGCGGGAGATGCAGTACCTGTACCGCGAGGGCGAGGACTTCGTCTTCATGGACACCACCGACTATGACCAGCCGCACATCCCGGCCGCAGTTGTCGGTGATGCCGCGAACTACCTGCTGGAAGAGCAGACCGCCACGATCGCCTTCAACGACGGCACGCCCCTGTACGTCGAGCTGCCCGCGGCGGTCGAGCTCACGGTTCAGCACACCGATCCCGGCCTGCAGGGCGACCGGTCGACCGGCGGGACCAAGCCGGCCACCCTGGAGACGGGCGCGCAGATCCAGGTGCCGCTGTTCATCACCACCGGCGAGAAGATCCGCGTCGACACCCGGTCCGGCGCCTACCTGGGCCGGGCCTGACCTGGCGCTCTTCCGATCGCGAACCGTCCCTCGGCGAACCGTCCTCCGGCGATCCGTCCTCCGGCGATCCGTCCTCCAGCGAACCGTCCTCCAGCGAACCGTCCTCCAGCGAACAGAGCCCTGTCATGGCAGCCCGCAGTAAGGCCCGCAAGCGGGCGCTGGACGTCTTGTTCGAGGCGGAGGTTCGGGGCGAGCCCGTGCTTGAGCTGCTGGCCGAGCGGACCGCTGCCGGCGACCCGCCGGTGTCGGACTATGCCGCCGAGCTGGTCCGGGGCGTGCAGGAGCACGCTGAGCAGATCGACGCGCTGTTGTCGGCGAACGCGCGAGGCTGGACCCTGGACCGGATGCCCGCAGTCGACCGCAACATCCTGCGGATCGGCGTCTTCGAGCTGCTCTGGAACGACGCGGTACCGGACGCGGTCGCCATCAGCGAAGCTGTGGTGCTGGCTGGCCAGCTATCCACGGATGACTCATCGTCGTTCGTCAATGGTCTCCTGGCCCGGCTGCTCGAGCTGAAGCCCACGCTGACACTGTGAGTCCGGGGTCCACTGTGAGTCCGGGGTCCACTGTGAGTCCGGGGTCCACTGTGAATCCGGGTCCACTGTGAATCCGCCGTCGCGGCCGCAGCCACAGTGTCAGTACCCGGCGCTACAGTCATCACAGGCGGGCCGTGAGGCCAATTGCTGGTGGGTGAGCTATGGGCAGGTCGGGGCAGCAGCCGCGGGACGGCGGGGCCGGTCGTGACGGTGTTCTTGGTGGCGATACTGCGCTCGGTGGCGATACTGCGCTCGGTGACGATCTCGCTGACGACGCCGGCTGCCACATCCTGCATGTGGACATGGATGCCTTCTACGCCAGCGTGGAGATCAGGGACCGGCCCGAGCTGGCAGGTAAGCCGGTCATCGTAGGCGGCCTGTCCGGCCGGGCGGTGGTGCTCTCGGCAACCTACGAGGCGCGTGCGTTCGGCGTCCGCTCCGCGATGCCCATGTCCAGGGCTCGCCGGCTCTGCCCGCACGCGCTGGTGATCCCGCCGACGCATGGCCTGTACGGCGCGGTCTCGAAAGAGGTTATGGCGATCTTTGCCGCGGTGACGCCGCTGGTAGAGCCGCTGTCCCTGGACGAGGCGTTCCTTGACGTCGCCGGCGCGACCCGGTTGCTGGGCTCGCCGTCCACTATCGGGCGGCTGATCCGGCAGCAGGTCGCCGAGCAGCAGCAGATCACGTGCTCGGTCGGCATCGCCGCCAACAAGTTCCTGGCCAAGCTCGCCTCCGTGCAGTGCAAGCCCGATGGCCTGCTGATCATCCCCGCTGGCGGCGCGCTGGAATTCCTGCATCCGCTGCCCGTCGCCGCCTTGTGGGGCGTCGGTGAGCGGACCGGGCAGGCGCTTGGCCGGCTTGGCCTGCGCACCGTCGGCGACATCGCCCGAACGCCGCTCAGCGCGCTGGAAGCCGAGCTTGGCAAGGCAGCAGCCGCCCACCTACACGCGCTGTCCTGGGGCCGCGACAGCCGCGGCGTCGAGGCCGCGGTGCACGAGAAGAGCGTCGGTGCCGAGGAGACCTTCGACGTCGACGTCACCGACCCGGTGCTGGTGCGGCGCGAGCTGCTACGGCTGTCGCGGCGGACGACCCGCGCGCTCCGCTCGTCCGGGTATGCGACGCGGACCGTCGTCGTCAAGCTCCGCAAGGCCGACTTCACCACGATCACCAGGTCCAAGACCCTGCCCGAGGCCACTAACGAGACGCAGCGGATCTATGCGACTGCCTGCGCCCTGTACGAGGCGTCGGGACTCAGCGGTCAGGCCCGGCTTCGTCTGGTCGGCGTCCGAGCCACCGGCCTGGTGCCGGCCGGGTCGGCGGCCACCCAGCTTGCACTCGGCGAGCGCGGCGCGGCCTGGCGAGATGCAGAGTCCGCCCTCGACCGCATCACCGGCCGATTCGGGGCGGACGCCGTTCGACCAGCAACGCTGGTGAATACGGCACAATCCGGACCAGGCGAAGGCTCGGACCGTGCCGTGCCAGGGCCTCGTGCGCCGGGAAGTTAGTGGCTAACCGTCGTGATCGCGTACCGGATTGGCTCCTGCTGGCATGTACCCTTCCACATGGCGCCCCAGCGCTCGTATTCTGGGCGTAAAGCAAGGGCCGCTGCGCGGTTAACATGGGGCCGGAGTCGTTGGGAGGCAAAGTGCCGCTCTCTGAGCACGAGCAGCGCCAGCTCGAGCAGATTGAGCAGGCGCTCTATGCCGAGCATCCGCGACTCGCGCGGGCAATGCGGGCTAAAGATCCTAAAGTCCACTACCGGCGCAGAGTCGTCCAGGCTGCCGTTGGCTTCGTTATTGGCGCGGGCGCGCTGGCGGCTGGCCTCTACCTGAAGTACACCTGGCTCGCAGGGGTCGGAGTCGCGGTCATGATCGTCGCGGGCTTCTGGGCAGTTGCCAGCTATCGCCGGATGGTCGGCGTGACGACGGACCGTCGCAAGCGCCGGGACCGGCGCGACCGGCGCGTCGCGAAGGCGGCACCCACTAATGGCGGGCTCATGGACCGCATCGAGGAACGCTGGCGGCGCCGCCAGGAAGGCAACAACCGCTAGCGCGATCGCGCTGAACGCGCACCAAGCGCCCCGACGAGCGGCTTGCGTGCGGAGCAGTGGTCAGGCGGACCGGTGCGCGCCCGCTCTGCGTAGCTGCTGGCGGAGGGCTGGCCAGGATGAATCCAGCCAGCTCAGCAGTGCGCCGAGACGCTCGAGCAGCCGACGCGTCGCGGCGATGGTCGAGGCGGGCAGCACCCTGGCCCGCAGCCGTTGACCGCGTCGCACCGAAGCGGCAGCTGCACGGCGAACGGTCCGCACGTCGGCAGCCAGTCCGGGGGCGGGTAGCGCTAGCCGGGCATAACGGGCCTGCTCCTCCGCGGTGGCGATCCTGGTCAACGCCTGCGCAGCGGTCGGGTCGAGACTGGCCTGCAGGGTTATGCGCCGGGCAACCCCGCGCGGGGTCTCGCCGGGCGCCCCTTGCAGGCCCAGGTCGGCCAGGTCGTCGGTCAGTTCTCGCCAGGCCGCGCGGGCCTGCCCGGCATCCCCGGCTGCCGTCAGCCAGCGCCGCCGCCTGGTGAGCAGCCGGGTCAGCGCGGGCCACGTGAGGAGCAGGACGACCAGGACTGGTATGCCGACGGCGAGCCACAGCCCGCCGCCGGAGTTAGCCGTCGCCGCGCCGCTCACGCCAGGCTGACCATGCGTGAGGCGGTTGAGCGCCGAGCCCTTCTTGCTCGACCCGGCCGATTTGCCGTTGCTCGTCGCCTTCTGAGACTGACTACCCGGCAGCGGCGTGTTAGGTCCAGTTGATGCGCCTTTTGCGTAGCCGGGTACCGTAGCCGTCCCCTGGTCACCAGCTCCGCTGGGGGTCGGCTCGAACCGCAGCCAGCCTTCGCCGGGGAAGTACAGCTCTGGCCAGGCGTGCGCGTCGGCCGTGGTGACCTGCCACGACGCATGCCCGCCCGGATCGCCGCCGGTGTAGCCGACAGAGATTCGAGACGGAATCCCGGCCAGCCTGGCCAGCACCGCGAACGCCCACGCGAACTGCTGGCAGTACCCGCGCCGGTCCCTGGTGAGGAAGCTCAGCAGCCAGTGGGAGTTGTTGGGCAGATCCGGCTTCAGGGTGTAGGTGAACGCCCTGGAGTCCAGCCAGTTCTGGAGGTCGATGGCAGCCTGGAGCAATGTCTGCGCGCCCTGAGTGTGCTGACGCATGATGGCCAGCAGCCTGGCCGCGTCAGGGCCGTTGTAGGCGCCGTACTGGGTCTGGATGACTCCCGGCACGAACTGGCCGTTGGTGCTGTTAATGCTGGTCGCCGTCGGATCGGCCTCGTGACTGGTGACCTGGTACTCCAGGCCGGACAGCCCCTCCACCGGGCTGAGGATCATCAGGGATCCCCCCAGCTCCTGCCAGGTGGCAAGACCGCCGATCGTCAGTGCCACCGGGGCGTACGGCACGGGCAGGTAGGCCGTGGGGCCGCCCTGACCGCCGGCTACGTGCACAGTTGTTGTCACCGTTTGGGTCGGCGTGGTCGCCAGCTGCCCCGGCGGGCTGTATGGCAGCGCCGTGTCCAGGACCGTGCGTGATCCAACCACCCCCGACGGAAATTCCGGGAACCAGGCGTTCTGGGTGCTGCTGTAGTTGAGGGAATAGACCTGGAAGTACTGCTGCGCGGGGTCGTTCGAGTCAGTGGTGTACGACAGCACCGGCTGCGGGTGCTCGGTGAGGTCGTGCTGAACACTCAGGAATGTGTTGAGTCCCGCACCGACGCCGTGCGACTGCCCGTTGTCGGTCGTGCCGAAGACGTCGTGGGCGTGCATGCCTGGCACGATGATCGGGATGATCACAGCCAGGCACACGGCGGCCAGGCCGATGCGCCGGCCCGAGGCGGCCAGCTCCCTGGTGTCGGGCCCGGCGCCGGCCTCGTCTGCGGGCTGCACATACCGGAACGTGACCAGCCTGCCCCACATCCGCAGCCGCATCCGGCCATCGGCTGACAGCAGGGCCAGGAATCCTGCCAGGGCCGCCGCGAACGTCACAGTCTGGGCCACGCCGAAGGTCTTCAGGTCGCTCGCGACCGGCACGCTGAACAGCACTAGCAGCGGCACCCCGGCCACCGCGGGCCGTCGCAGCCGTGCCGCCAGGATGTCCACGAGGATCGCGGCCAGGCCGATGCCGGCCGCCGCCACCAGGCTGGCCGGGCGCGTATCGGGCACCGGCGGTGAGTACTTGAATCCGTCGAAGGCGATCGGGACCAGCCGGCCGAGTGCAGCCACCGAGTGATAGCTCGGCACGATGCGCCCGAACGCTGTCGCGTTGGCGAACACGAGGTCCAGGTAGATCAGCAGCGCCGCCAGATAGGCGGCGAGGATCGCGAAACTTCGCAGTATCCGCCAGCCGGTCACGCTGGCTGCCGTCAGCGCGACGATGGCCAGCCCGGTGCTGCGCACGGGCCAGCTAGGCGCGGATAGCAGCGGCACTGCGCCGGTCAGCACGATAGCGGTCATCGCCACGGTGGCGGGCACGGCCGGCAGCCTGGTCAGCAGGCCGGCCCCGGCGACGACCACTACGGCGCCGAAGCCGGCCGCCAGCCAGCCGTTGCCCTGCAGCACGGCGTTGAGCGACAGCGAAGCCAGCAGCACGGCTACTGCCGCAGTCACGCCGATGCGCAGGTTCATGCGGGCCGTCCGCTGCCAGTCCCCGGAGAGATCGTCGTACCAGTGGCGACGAGCATCTCGGCCGCTCGCGGCAGACGCTGCCAAGCGTTCGGGAGCGGAGTATCGACGTCCATGGTCGTGACGTGCCAGCCAGCGCTGCGCAGGACGGCGGCCGCCGCTGCTGTCTCAGCCGTCGACCGGGCTGAGCCCGGGCGGCGGTGGGCGCCCGTGTTCGCTGCGCCCGTGTTCGCTGCGCCCGTGTCCCACGCAACTGCCGCGTCCGCCGCTGCCGCTGCATCGTCGACGGCGTCGGAGTCGCTCCCACCCGGGCTGCCGCCGTCCAGGTCTGCTGGCGCCCTCGGCCCGGCGCGGCGCGCCGCGTCCGCCCAGGTGGCAACGTCGAGCAGCAATGCGATGCCCTGGCTGCCCTCGGTCCGGCAGGCAGCGAGCTGGCTCGCCTCCGCAGTCGACAGCTTGCCCATCACTGCGATGATCACCCCTGCGCCCGATACCTTGAGCTCCTTGAACGAGCGATCCAGGGTCCGGGCGCTGGATGGCCGGATCATCGCGAGCGCGTCGAGCAGTCGGTCATCGAAGAAGGGGCCGGCCCTGATCATGTCGTTGTCGGTAATGAACTGCCCAGTCAGGCCCTCCTGGCAGACATGCACGCCGACCGACGCGGCTGCGCTGACGGCAAGCTCGAAAGAGGAGCCGGCCCCGGTGCCCATATGGGACATCGACCGGCTGTCCAGCAGCACGGTCGCCCTGTTGCGCCAGCGCTGCTCCTCCCGCCGCACCATAAGCTCGCCGTACCTGGCCGTCGACCGCCAGTGGACCCGCCGCAGCTCGTCCCCGTGGCGGTAGGCGCGCGGGATGACGTCATCCTCGCCGGCCGTGGACGCTAGTCTGGCCCGGCCCTCGCCCTCGCCCGCCCAGGAGCGGCTGATGACGGTGCGCGCCAGCGGCACCACACGCGGCGTGACGATGAAGGTGGTCCGTCCGGATAGCGAGCGGGTGATCTGTACCAGGCCGAACGCATCGGCCACTCGCAGCTGGAGCGGGCCGATCTCGAATTTGCCGCGCACGTCCGAGCGGAGCGGGTAGGTGAGCTCCCGCACGCCGTTCCGCTCGATCTTGTCGAGCACATAGCGTGGCCGGCTGCCGAGGGCGTAGGGCACCCCGTCCTCGGCGAGCAGCAGTCCGGTCGGTACCCGGGACACGTTCTCCAGCCGGAGTGTGACAGTGGCCGTGTGGCCGGCCGGCACGCGTGGCGGCCTGATGATGCGGCTGGTGCCGAGCCGGTACTGGCCGCGGCGGGCGGCGGCTGCGGCCAGCACGGGCAGTGCGACCAGAGCGATGCCCACGCAGAGCAGGTCACGCTCGCCGAGCACGAAGCCGGCGCAGGCAGCGGCGACTCCTGCGGCCAGGAACGAGGATCCGCGAGTCGTGATGCCGGCGAGCAGCGAGGTCCGCATGGTCTGATTCCTTCCGGCTGCCCAAGCTTGCGCGAATGTAGGGCTTAACGTCCAGGCAGCGGCAGCCGGCGGATGATGCCGGATAGCACCTGGTCGGGCAGTTCGCGTCCGACCATGGCCTCAGCGCTCGGCAGCAGACGGTGCGCGAGGACCGGCACGGCTAGCGCCTGGACGTCATCCGGGATGACGAAATCGCGCCCGTCCAGAGCGGCGAAGGCCCGGCATGCCCGTAGCAGATGCAGTGCAGACCGGGGTGAGGCACCGAGCCTCAGCTCGGGCGATGTCCTCGTGGCATTGACCAGGTCGATGATGTACTGCCGGATCGAGTCGGACACGTGCACGTCGCGCACGGCGTCAACTAGCGCTCGGATGTCACTGGCGTGCGCTACTGGCTTCAGGTCGTCCAGTGGCGAACTTGAGCCGTGCGTGTCGAGCATCGAAAGCTCGGACTCGCGATCGGGGTACCCGATCGAGATCCTCGTCATGAAGCGGTCCCGCTGCGCTTCGGGCAGCGGGTAGGTACCTTCCATCTCGACCGGGTTCTGCGTGGCTATCACCATGAACGGCCGTTCCAGCTGGTACGTGCTGCCGTCCACGGTGACCTGGGACTCTTCCATCGACTCCAGCAGTGCCGACTGCGTCTTGGGCGAGGCCCTGTTGATCTCGTCGCCAAGCACGATATTGGCGAAGATCGGGCCGGGCTTGAACT
>DATHQE010000590.1:0-1575 GCA_035483035.1 Streptosporangiaceae bacterium
GCGCAAGGACGTGTACGGCCGGTACGTGTCCTGCCTGGTGTACCTGCCCAGGGACCGGTACACCACCCAGGTCAGGCTGCGGGCTCAGGAGATACTCCAGCGCGCGTTCGGGGCTGTGTCGCAGGTCGACTACAGCGTCCAGGTAGGCGAGTCGGCCGTGGCCAGGCTGCACCTGGTCGTCCGCGCCGAGCGGGGCAGGCAGCTGCCCGACGCCGATCCCGCCGAGCTGGAGCGCGCGGTGGCGGCCGCCGTGCGGTCCTGGGACGACGATGTGTCCGACGAGGCGACCGCCGCGTTCGGTCCGCAGCGGGCTAGGAAACTGCTCAACCAGATCGGCGGGGCCATCCCGGAGACCTACAAGACGGATGTACCGCCGTCGGCCGCCGTCACCGACTTCGCCAGGATCCTGGAGCTCCGCGAATCCGACCGCACCATCGACTTCGAGTTGTGGGAGTCGGAGACCTTCGTCGGCGGCGTGCCGATCGAGCCGGACGACGACGTGCCGGACACGGTCAAGCCGGTGTGGCGGCTGACGATCTACCGGACCGATGGCCCCATCACGCTGACCGACGTCCTCCCGCGGCTCCAGCACATGGGCGTCGACGTGGTGGACGAGCACCCGTACGAGTTCGGTGCCGACGAGCCGTTCTGGATCTATGACTTCGGGCTGCGGCGCAACCCGATGGCCGACGCAGGCGAGGCAGCGCAGGGCGACCTGATCTCCAACCAGCGCGTCCGGGAGCAGGTCGAAGGGGCGCTGCTGGCGCTGTGGGATGGCCGGATCGAGGATGACGGCTTTAACGCGCTGGTGCTGGACGCACAGCTGACCTGGCGTCAGGTCGCCGTACTGCGCGCCTACGCCAAGTACCTGCGGCAGGCCAACGTCACCTTCAGCCAGGACTACATCGAGAGCGTGCTGCGATCGAACGGTCCGATCGCCAGGCTCCTGGTCACGCTGTTCGAGTCCCGGTTCGATCCCGCCAAGCAGGCAGGCGAGGCCGAGCGGAGCGAGGCGATCACCGAGGAGATCAACGGTGCGCTCGACAACGTGGCCAGCCTGGACGAGGACCGCATCCTGCGGTCCTACCTTGGCCTCATCAGCGCGACACTGCGAACCAACTACTTCAGTACGGCCGACGGCCCCGTTCCGTTCCTGGTGTTCAAGCTCGATGCTCAGCGCGTGCCGGACCTGCCGGCGCCGCGCCCGCAGTTCGAGATGTTCGTCTACTCACCGCGATTCGAAGGCGTGCATCTGCGATTCGCCAGCGTCGCCCGCGGCGGCCTCCGCTGGTCAGACCGGCGCGAGGACTTCCGCACCGAGATACTCGGCCTGGCCAAGGCGCAGGAGGTCAAGAATTCCGTCATCGTGCCGTCCGGCGCGAAGGGCGGGTTCGTGTGCAAGCAGCTGCCCGATCCGGCCGATCGCGACGCCTACCAGGCCGAGGTGCTGGCCTGCTACCGGATGTTCATCTCGGCGATGCTGGACGTGACCGACAATCTGGAGTCCGGCCAGGTCGTGCCGCCCGAGCGGGTCGCCCGGCACGACGCGGACGACCCGTATCTCGTGGTGGCCGC
>DATHQE010000591.1:0-16154 GCA_035483035.1 Streptosporangiaceae bacterium
GGGAGTGGTCGGCGGCGCCCGAGTTCCGCGCGTTCGTGGCCCGCAGGTTCGGCACGCCGGACGACATGCTCGGCTTCCAGATGGCGTTCGACGTCACTGGTGACCCGGCGTTCCCGGAACGGGCCGCGTTCGAGGTCGCCCGTGAACTCGGCGTGCCGGTCACGACGCACGCCGGGGTCTGGGGGGCCACCAACGACGACGGGATCCGGCTCATGCACGAGCACGGATTCATGAACCCGGCATCGATCTACGTGCACGCGGCGACGCTCACCAGGGATTCCTACAATCGGATCGCCGCTACCGGCGGGTCCGCGTCGGTATCGACGGAGAGCGAGCAGAGCGCGGGCCAGGGCTACCCGCCGACCTGGCAGCTGCGCGAGCACGGGATCCCGGTCTCGCTGTCGATGGACACGAGCGTGTGGTGGAGCGGCGACCTATTCTCCGCGATGCGGACGACGCTCGGCGCCGATCGGTCGCGTGAGCACCTGGAGGCGCACGCCAGGCAGGAGACCGTCACAAACTGTCACCTGCGGGCAGAGGACGTGGTCGACTGGGCCACGCGCGGGGGCGCAAAGGCGCTGGGCCTGGACTCGGTTGTCGGGGCACTCGAGCCGGGCAAGAAGGCCGACATCGTCCTCATCAAGAACGACGATTCTCCGGTGATGTTCCCGCTGCTGAACCCGTACGGGCACGTCGCTTTCCAGGCACAGCGGGGCGATGTGCACACCGTCGTGATCAACGGCCGGGTGGTCAAGCACAACCATCGCCTGACTGGGCCGGACCTGGCCAAGGCCCGCGAGGTCGTCGGCCAGACTATCGACTACCTGCAGGGTCAGCTCGGACCCGAGGCCTGGGCCGACGGAATGCACCCGGAGGTCCCGGCGACCGCTGTGCTGGATAACCCCTACACCTATACCGAGTGGGACGCGGGCTCGGCGCAGTGGAAAGGCGGCATCCGAGGTGACGGTCCCGCCTGAGCAGTCGCCCGTGCTGAGGACGACCGAGCCGAGGATGACCAGGCCGCAGCCGCTGGCTGGCGCCAGGGCCGCGGCCTTCCGCGCCCTTCGAACCTCCGTGATGATCCCGCCTTGACAGCGGCGCGGACGATGCCGCCACACAAAAACCGGTGAGCCGGGCGGCCACCCGACTCACCGGCCAGATCGCTAACCCACCATCCAGCGAGTAAGCACAAAGGAGTCTAGCCGTGGCTTCACGGTCGACGAACGACACTGCCATCCGGCGCCTTCGCTATCGCGCCACCATCGTGCTCTCCCTCACGGCGGGCCTGGCCCTGGCTGCCTGCGGGTCCTCCGGAGGCCAGCCGGCCTCCTCCGGCTCAGCGTCGCTGGCGGCCGGCAAGACGCTCAGCATCGCCTACCTCTCGTTTGCCGTGGAGAACAGCTACGACGCTCCCATGCTCGCGGCAGCCCAGGCCGTCGCGAGCGACCAGAACGCCACCGTGAAAGTCTTCGACGCCAACAACAGCCCGCAGACGCAGTACTCCCAGTTGCAGGACGTCATCAACTCCGGGCAGTACAGCGGCATCATCGTGCAGCCGATCTTCGGTACCGGCCTGCTCAGCCTCGTCAGGCAGGCCATTAGTAAGGGGATCAAGGTCGTCAACATGGACCAGATCCTCGGGCCGGACTTGTCCACCGACCAGCCGCAGGTCAGCGGGCTGTCGGCGAATGTGACGTTCGTGCCGACCGACATCGGAACCAAGCTCGGCCAGCTCGTGGTGCAGGCATGCCAGGCCAAGAACCTCAGCCCATGCGACGTCGGGTATCTGTACGACATCAAGGCGTCCGCGCTGGACGTCGCTATCAGCGGCGCCTTCGATAAGGCCATCGCGGCGGACAAGGCGATCAAGGTCGTGGCCCAGGGTCAGAGCTTCTTCAGCCCGACCGAAGGACTGACCGCGGTGCAGAACATGCTGCAGGCCAGCCCGCATCTCAATCTGATCGTCGGCTCCGACCAAGGCATCGAGGGCGGCGCGCAGGCTCTGCAGACAGCGCACCTGACCGGCAAGGTCATCCTGGTCGGCTACGGCGCGAGCGCCGCAGCGCTGGCAGGCGTCGCCTCCGGCGCCTGGTACGCCGACGTCGCCCAGGCTCCGGCCAGCGAAGGTCGCCTGGCCATGCAGGCCATCATCAAGGCACTGCGCACTGGCAAGAGCAGCGGCGCCGTCAACCCGGTCGCCGGGCTGCCCGACGGCGGCGTCGTCACGAAGGCCAACGTCAGCCGGTTCACCGCCGAGTGGCCGGGCTAACGGTGCCCGAGCAACATAGCCTGCCGGGCGCGCACGTCGAGCTGGACGGGGTGTCAAAGTCCTTCGGCGGCGTGCGCGCCCTTGAGGCGGTCAGCCTTCGAATCGGCCGCGGCTCCATCTACGCGCTCGTCGGCGAGAACGGGGCCGGCAAGTCGACGATCGGCAAGATCATCTCCGGGGCGATCGCGCCTGATGCCGGGCGCCTGCTGCTCGGCGGCGCGCCTGTCCGCTTCCACTCGCCGCGGGATGCTATCGCGGCCGGGATCGCCCTCATCGGCCAGGAGCCGTCGGTGGTCCCGGCGCTGTCCGTCGCCCAGAACGTGTTCCTCGGCGCGGAGCCTCGCACCGCGGGTCTCCTGCGCGGGCGCGCCCTACGGCGCCGGTTCGACGAGCTGGCGGCGGCGGCCGGATTCGACCTCAGTGGCGAGGCGAACGCCGGGTTCCTGCGGACCGCGGATCAGCAGAAGGTCGAGATCCTGCGGGCCCTGAGCCGGGACGCGGAGCTGATCGTCATGGACGAGCCGACGGCGGCCCTGTCCCGGCCGGACGTGATCAGGCTGCATGAGGTGATCAGGCGGCTTGCCGGGACCGGCACCACCATCGTGCTTGTCTCTCATTTCCTCGGCGAAGTGCTAGAGCTCGCCGATCAGGTGACCGTGCTGCGAGACGGGCGGCTGATCCGCACCACGGACGCGACCGGCCAGACGGAGACATCCCTGCTTGAGGCCATGCTCGGCACCGCCACCACCGCCGCGTTTCCGGTCAGGCAGCTCGCGGCGCCTGACGCTCCGGTCGCGCTCGCCATCGACCGGCTGTCCGGCCCCGGGTTCGGCGAAGTCTCGCTGCAGCTGCGGGCCGGCGAGATCCTCGGCCTCGCAGGGCTGATCGGGGCGGGCCGGACCGAGCTTGCGCGTGCGGCCTACCGTGCGCTTCGCGTCACTGGCGGGACCGTCACCGCACCTGATGGCCGGGCGCTGGTCGGCCGCGGTCGGACCGCCCGGTGGCTGGACAGCCCGCGAACCGCGCTCTCGTCAGGCGTCGCCATGATCCCGGAGTCGCGTCGGGAGCAAGGCCTGCTGCTCGGGCGCTCAGTCCGGGAGAACGTCAGCCTGTCCAGCCTGGCCGACTACAGCCGGGGCGGCCTGGTCAGCCGGCGCTCGGAGCGGCGGGCGGTCGGTCAGGTGCTGGTCAGCCTCGACGTCAGGGCGGCCGGCCAGAGCGCGGCCGCTGGCACGCTGTCCGGCGGCAACCAGCAGAAGCTGCTCTTCGCCCGGATGCTCCTGCGCAAGCCGCAGGTGCTCATCGCGGACGAGCCCACCCGCGGCGTGGATGTCGGCGCGAAGCGCGCCATCTACGACCTGCTGGCGTCGGCGGCCAGGGACGGGATGGCCGTGCTGCTGATCTCGTCTGACGTCGAGGAGGTCCTCGGTCTCGCCCACCGCGTCCTGGTGATGCGGCAGGGCCGCGTCGCGGCCGAGCTCACCGGCGAGCAGCTCACTGAGGCGGCGATCCTCGCGGCAGCATTTGGCGCGCCTGATACCTCCGGCCAGCCCGACACGTTCGGCCAGCCCGACATGTCCGGCCCGGCCACCGGTCCGGCTGACAAGGGAGCAGCATGAGCCAGCAGGAAACCACCACGGAGCGCCCGGCCCTGCCGCGCTGGACGAGCGTGGCGTCCCCGCTTCGCGCAGCGCTCGGCGGACCGTTGCGCAGGGCGGGCATCATCGGGCCGTTCCTGGTCTTGTTCGTTGTGCTGTCGGTGGCGAGCGGACCGTTCTTCACGAAGGTCAACCTGCTCGACATCCTCGACCAGCAGGCGTCGACGCTCATCATCGCGGCGGCCGGAACGCTGGTCCTGGTCGCCGGCGGCATTGACCTGTCCGTCGGCGCGATCTACGCCCTCGCCGGCGTGACCGCCGCCAAGCTCGCACTCACCATGCCGCCCGCGGTCGCCGTTCTCGCCGGGGTCGCGGTCGGGCTCATCGTCGGCCTGGCAAACGGGCTGATCACGACGGTAGGCCGGATCAACTCGCTGATCGCCACGCTCGCCATGTCGTTCGTGATCAGCGGCCTGGCGAGCCTCGTTACGGGCGGGAATCTCAT
Organism: Streptosporangiaceae bacterium; assembly: GCA_035483035.1. Classification (GTDB taxonomy): domain Bacteria; phylum Actinomycetota; class Actinomycetes; order Streptosporangiales; family Streptosporangiaceae; genus JAJYUU01. Next base: position 4,373 of record DATHQE010000591.1, read on the forward strand.
CATCGATTACAGCCGGCCAGGACTGGGTGATCTCGCGCGCTCGTCGTTCCTGACGGTCAACACCTCGACCTGGACCATGATCGCCGTCGTCGGCGTCTTCGGCGTGCTGCTCGCGCGCACCACCTCTGGGCGCTACATCTACGCGGCCGGCAGCAACGCCGAGGCAGCGCGCCTGGCCGGTGTCCGGGTGCACCGCGTGCGGGTGCTCACCTTCGTGCTGAGCGGAGGTGCCGCCGCGCTCGGGGGCGTCATCGACACATCCCGGGTGCTGAGTGCGCAGGCATCCAACGGTCAGACCACGCTGACTTTCACCGTGCTCGCCGGGATCGTCGTCGGCGGCACCAGCATTCTCGGCGGCGACGGTGCGATCTGGCGCACCATCACCGGCGTGCTGTTCATCGCCCTGATCGGGAATGGCTCCGACCTACTGGGGCTGAACCCCCTGTACGACGAGATCGCCCTCGGGGTCATTCTCCTGCTGGCCGTTGGCAGCGACGCCTGGTCGCGGCTGCGAGCTCGCTGACAAGCGACGACGTAGCCGAAGTGGTCCCGGACTACCGCAGGCCAGCCTGCCGGAGGAAGGCGAGCTGCGCGAGAAAGTGATGCGTCCCGCCCCCTTCGTGTCCGCTGTAGGGGTAAACGGCGATGTCCTTGGGTCCTGCGTAGTGGTTGTAGGCGGCGAACACGGTGGACGGCGGAGTGATGGTATCGGCCAGGCCGACGGAGAACAGGGCTGCGGCGCTGACGCGCTTGCCGTGGTTAACGACGTCGAGGTAGGCCAGCGTAGCGAAGACCTGGCTCACCTTGTCCGGGTTCACTCTGCAGTACTCGGCGAGCTCGTAGTAGGGACGGCCGTCGGTGACCTCGAGCGCTCGCTGCGGATGGGCGAGGAACGGTACGTCCGGCGCGGTCGCGGCGATGTCACCTGCCAGGTGTGCTGCCACGATCGCGAGGCCGCCGCCCTGACTGGCGCCAGCGGTGACAACGGGCCGGCCGACGGCGCCTGGCCAGCGCCGCACGGCATCCACAGCCCTGGCCGCGTCGACGAACAGGCGAGTGTAGTAGTGGCCTCGCGGGTCCAGGATGCCGCGGGTCAGGAAACCCGGCGTGCTCGGTGCGCCGCCATCACCGAGGTCGGGAGTATCGGCACTGCGCCAGCCGCCGCCTTGGCCGCGAGTGTCCATGATCAGGTGCGGATGTCCGGCGCAGCTCCATCTCAGCCAGTCGAACGGGTGGCCGCGCCCGCCGCCGTAGCCGACGTATTCGACGACGATGGCGGCGTGGCTGTCGGCCTGCTGCGGATCCAGCAGCCAGGCCTTGATCGGGTCGCCGCCGTATCCGGCGAAGGTCACGTCGAAGACCCTTGCGTGCCGGACCGGACTGTCCGCGGCGCGGAACTCCGGCTCGGCGGGGACTGCCCTCGCCGTGGTCAGCTGGCCGGCCCAGAATTCGTCGAAGTCAGCGGGCTCGGGTACGTCAGGCTGGTAACGCCGCAGTTCGGACAGCGGCAGGTCGGCGAGCATGCCTAACCTTTGACCGCGCCGGCCAGTCCTGACAAGCCGCCGACGATTCTTCGCTGCGCGAGCACGAAAAATGCCAGCGCGGGCAGCATCGACAACGCCGTGAACGCGAAGACGCTGGCGGTGTCCTGCGAGTAGGTGGACTGGAAGGTCGCCACGCCCAGCGGCAAGGTGAAGTGGGTCGGAGTCGTGAAGACCAGCAGCGGCAGCAGGTAGGCGTTCCAGCTGGTGACAAAGGCCAGCACGGCCACCGTCATCATCGCGGGCTTGGCCAGCGGGATCAGGATCTTCAGGAAGAACGTGAGTCTGGTCGCGCCGTCGACGACGGCGGCGTCCTCAAGCTCGCCTGGCACCGCGCGCATGAACGGCCGCAGGATAATGATCGTGATCGGCAGCGCGAAGGCCGCCTCCGGCAGCGCCACGCCGAGCCAGCTGTCGAGCAGGTGGATCTGCTTGTCCAGGAAGTACACCGGCAGCGATGCCACGTTCGCCGGAAACAGCAGGCCGACGGCAAACACCAGGTACCAGGCCTCCCGGCCGGGGAACTTGTACCGGGACAGCGCGAAGGACGCCATCGCTCCCAACCCGACCGCCAGGGCCGTGACCACGATCGAGATGAGCGCGCTGTTGCCGAGGTTCTGCCAGAAGGTCGCCGAGGTCAGGATCGACTTGTAGTTCTGCCACACCCACGGATGCGGCAGCCCCGTCGGCGCGACGTTGAGCTGCGCGGTGGTCCGGAACCCGCCGACGATCACATAGAGCATCGGCACCAGCGTGATCGCCACTATCACGAGCGCGACCAGGTAGCTGAGCGGAACCGATGGCCGGAGCCGCCGCTGCCGCCGGGCAGGCGCAGGCGGCCGCCGCACGGCGTCAGCTGCAGCGAGCACTGCCGGTCACCTCACTGCCCGGGTCAGCGCGCCGTCAGTGTCACGACGCAGGACGAACCGCTGGTAGAGGAACGCGAGTACGAAACTGATCACGAACAGGATGACGGCCGCAGCGCTGCCGTAGCCGAACTCCAGGCTGTGGAAGCCGAAGAAGATCATGTAGGTGACCATCGTGCTAGAAGCGTTGGCGGGACCGCCGAGGGTCATGATCCAGACCAGGTCGAAGACCTGGAGCGAGCCGATCATCGACAGGAAGATCCAGATCCGGACGGTCGGTCCGAGCAGCGGCAGTGTGATTCGCCGGGTCGTCTGCCACGCGGACGCGCCGTCGATCGCGGCCGCTTCCCGCAGCTCCGCCGGGATGCTCTGCAGGCCAGCCAGCAGCAAGATGACGCCGAAGCCGATGAACTGCCAGGTCAAGACGACGAACATCGTGTACAGCACGATGGTCGGGTTAGCCAGCCACTCCTGTACCAGGCCGCCGAGTCCGACCGCCTTCATCAGCTCGTCCACAAAGCCGCCCGGCTGCAGCAGCAGCAGCCACAGCACTGCCGTGGTCGCCTGGGACACGACGTACGGCGCGAACACGGCCATCCGCAGGAACGAGCCGCCGCGCATCCGGCGGTTCAGCAGCAGCGCGATCGCGATGCTGATCGGAAGCTGGATGACGAGCGACAGCGCCGCGATGATCAGGTTGTGCAGCAGCGAGGACCGGAAGACCGGGTCGTCGAGCACCAGCTTGTAGTTGTGCAGGCCGGTGAAGTCGGATAGCGGCCCGTAGCCGGTCCAGTTGAAGAGCCCGTAGTAGGCGGAGATGCAGATCGGAAGCAAGACGAAGCTGGCGAACAGCACCAGCGCCGGGCCGAGCAGCACGACTAGCTCGACGACCTGCCGGCGCGGCCGGTGCCGCCGCCCGGCTGGCGAGGCGGGCGGGGCAACGGCTGCCGCAGGCGCGCCCGCGGCAGCCGTCACTCCTTTGAGTTCGGTCATTACTGCTGGGTCGCGGCCTGATCGATGGCCGCGACGATGGACTGCGTCGAGGTGGTGGTCGGCTTGGCGAAGAAGGTCGCCACCGCGGCGTCCAGTGCCGTGCCCACATTGGTCGGCCAGGCGAGGTCGAGGTACTCCTGGGTGAAGGACGATGCCTTGCTCGCCTGCAGGACACTCTGATCCGCCGACAGGCTCACCGCCGAGGCGGCCGCCGGGTTGGCAGGCAGCAGGCTCGCTCCTGCGACCAGCTTCTGTGCGGACGCGCTGTCGAGATACTGGAGGAAGTCGGCGCAGGCCGGCTCGGGCGCGCTGTTCGAGCACGAGTTGCCGTCGCTGCCGCCCAGCAGGGCGGTGGCATTGCCGGGCGCGCCAGGAACGGCGGGGAACCCGAACCAGCCGAGATCAGTGGTGTCAGACTGCCACTCACTCTTCGGCACGAGCGCCTGGAACACGCTCGGGTCCCAGTCGCCCTGGAGTTCCATCGCGGCCTTGCCGGACGCCACCATTCCGGCCGAGCTGCCGGCACCGGTCTGGGCCGGCGTGTTCAGGAAGGCGGGCTGGAACGGGTTGGTGGCCATGAACGACTTGAGATCGGTGCCTGCCTTGGCGAAGCACGGAGCGTTCGCCGTGACGTTCTTGACCGCGGCCTCCAGGGTGGCGACTGAGCACTCGCGGACCGCGAAATAGTCGTAGTAGAACGCGTCTGGCCACTGGTCCTTGCTGCCGACAGCGATCGGCACGATGTTCGCGGCCTTCAGCTTGGTGACGTCGGACTCCAGTTCCGGCATCGTCGCTGGCGGCGCGGTGATGCCAGCCTTGGCGAACAAGTCCTTGCGGTACCAGAAGCCGACCGTGTGCAGGTCATACGGGACGCCGTACTGGGCGCCGCCGATCTGCCAGGCCTGCGCCTGCGATCCCAGCTCACCGATCCAGCTCGACACATACGGGCTCAGGTTCTTGATCTCGCCGGACTTGACCTGCGTCGCCATGAAGCCGCCGCCGCGCTGGAAGAAGATGTCCGGCGCATTGTTGCCCTGGAGGGCGACCTGAATCTTTGCGTCGTACTGCTCGTTCTGGATCGGAACGTAGGTGAACGAGACGTTGGGGTGACTGGCGTGATAGCTCTTCATGAGCGTCTGGAAGACGCCCAGGAGCGGGTTGGCGTTGGCATTGCTCCACCAGGTGAGCGTGACCTTGCCGCTTGCCGAGTTGCCGCCCGACGAGCCTGAGCTGCCACACGCAGCGAGGAGGAGCGCCGCAACTGAAGCCATGGCCACGGCCGCGTATTTCCGCGGTGTCCGGGTGCTGCGCATGTTCGTCATCTCCTGACGGCCGAGTTACGTTTCTTAGCACGGACGTCGGTCAAGCCGCCACCCTTGGCAGGTCGCCGCCGCCCTGACTATTCGAAATTTTCAGTAACATTTCGATGTGCCGTCATCGTAGGAATCTGCTCTTTCGCGGTCAACCCCCTGTTTCCGACTCGTTACACAAATTTTCCGCTGAAGCATGTATCGGTCGTAATAGAGCCGTGACCTGGGCAGATTGCGATCGCAGCCTGAGCAAGGCAGGATGTAACGGTGGTAGCGCGTCGAGAGCTACCGATACTAGGATATCGAAAGTTTCGAGAAAGCAGCTCCGAGAGGCGGTTGTGGAACGTGTCGAGCACTGAGCCGATGAGGACGGGCCCCGCGCCTGGCGCGAGCCGGAAACGTCGGCCGACTCTGGCTGCCATTGCCGCGGAGGCGGGCGTCTCGCTGCCGACCGTGTCGAAGGTCGTCAACGGCCGCCCCGACGTGGCGCCGGACACGCGAGCTCTGGTCGAGCGGTTGCTCGGCGAGCGTCAGTACCAGCGTCCGGGCCCGCGTCGCGGGCGGCGGGCAGGTCTCATCGACGTGATCTTCAACGGACTCGACAGCCCCTGGGCAGTGGAGATCTTGCGCGGCGTGGAGGACTGGTGCTCAGCGCACACCATGGGCGCGGCCGTCTCCGCCGTCCGGCATGGCAACGCGCGCCCAGCTAGCTGGACCAGCGCGCTGGCAAGTCACGACACCGACGGCGTGATCCTCGTGACGTCGGAGCTCACCAACCCGCAGCTGCGCCAGATGCGCGCGGACGGCATCCCGCTAGTGGTGGTGGATCCGGTGAACCTGCCCGATTCAGATGTTCCCAGCGTCGGCGCCACGAACTGGGCGGGCGGCATCGCGGCTACCGACCACCTGCTCAGCCTCGGCCACCGCAGGATCGGCGCCGTCAGCGGGCCAGCCGATTACCTGTGCAGCCGGGCGCGGATCGACGGCTACCGATCGGCACTCGAGCGCGCCGGCGCGACGTTCGATCCAGATCTCGTGCGGCACGGCGATTTCCAGCACGAGGGCGGCTTCCTGCGCGGCGGCGAGCTGCTGGATCTGGCTGAGCCGCCAACCGCGATCTTCGCGGGCAGCGATCAGCAGGCACTCGGGGTCTACGAGGCTGCGCGGCAGCGGGGCCTCCGGATCCCGCAGGATCTGTCCGTGGTCGGCTTCGACGACCTGCCGGCCGCGAGATGGGTCTCGCCGCCGCTGACGACTGTGCGGCAACCGCTGGCTGACATGGGGCGCGTGGCCGCCGAAATGCTCGGCGATCTCATCGAGGACATCCCGCTCCGCAGTCAGCGCGTCGAGCTGTCGACCGAGCTGATCGTCCGGGAGTCGACCCTCGAACTGCCCGCGCGATGACCACTCGTGACGTGCCGTTCGCCACGACCACATCCTCGGTCGAAAGCCCAGCAGAGGACAGGTCCGTGACCGTTGTCGCGGCAGCGGCGGAAGCGTGGCGTGATCCTGCTCTGCCCGTGGCCGCGCGGGTCGACGACCTGCTAGCTCGCATGACGATGGCCGAGAAGCTTGCCCAGCTGAGGTCGCTGTGGCTGAGCGGTCCCGCGGGCGCGGACGGCGTCGCGCCATTTCAGGGGGAGTTCACGCAGGACATGCCGCCCTTCGCCGAACTGATCGGGGACGGGCTCGGACAGCTGACCCGCGTCTTCGGCACTCGCCCGCTGCAACCCGCCGAGGGGGCAGCCGAGCTTGCGCGGCTGCAGGCGGCGATCGTGCAGCGCAGCCGTTTCGGCATTCCCGCGATCGCGCACGAAGAATGCCTGACCGGTTTCGCCGCCTGGACCGCGACCGCGTTCCCGACCCCGCTGGCCTGGGGGGCGGCCTTTGACCCTGAGACCGTGTTGCAGATGGCCGCTGCGATCGGTCACAGCATGCGCATGGTCGGCGTCCACCAGGGCCTGGCCCCGGTCCTCGACGTTGCACGCGACTCCAGGTGGGGCCGGGTGGAAGAGACGGTTGGCGCGGATCCGTATCTGGTCGGAGTACTGGGCACGGCCTACGTCCAAGGGCTGCAGTCGGCGGGCGTGATCGCGACGCTCAAGCATTTCGCGGGCTACTCAGGATCCAGGGCCGGTCGCAACATGGCACCGGTGAGCGTGGGCCGGCGTGAGCTTGCCGACGTGTTCCTCGTCCCATTCGAGATGGCGATTCGGAACGGGGCCGCCCGCGCTGTCATGCATTCCTACACCGACGTTGACGGGGTGCCGGCCGCGGCCGATCATGAGCTGCTCACCGAGGTGTTGCGCGGCGAACTCGGCTTCGATGGCGTCGTTGTCTCTGATTACTACGGCATCTCATTCCTGGAGACGCTGCATGCCGTAGCGGGCTCCCCAGCGCAAGCCGCGGTCGTGGCGCTTCGGGCCGGAGTCGATGTGGAGCTGCCGAACGCGCGCTGTTATGGCGCGCCGCTGGCGGCTGCGGTGGCTGCCGGGGAGATTCCTGAGGAAATCGTCGACCGCGCGGTCGGCCGGGTGCTACGGCAGAAAATTGAGCTGGGCCTGCTGGATCCGGATAGCGACGATGACAGCCGGGACGGCGGCGGCGAACACATCGACCTTGACCCGCCAGGGCATCGAGACCTGGCCAGGACGCTAGCGGAGAACTCGATTGTGCTGCTCGCCAACGGCGGTCAGCTGCCCCTTGAACCGGCGGCGAGCCTTGCCGTCATCGGCCCGCTGGCCGCCGATCCGCTGGCGTTCTTCGGCTGCTACACATTCCCGCGGCACGTCGGCCACGCGCATCCGGGCGCCAGCGCCGGTATCCCGCTGATGCCGTTCCTCGCGGCGCTGCGGCAGGAGCTCCCGCAGGCTCAGGTAACCCACTCGCCCGGCTGCGATGTGCGCGACGAGGACCGGTCGGGCATCCCGGCCGCGCTCGAGTGTGCTCGTGCCGCCGATACGGTGATCGCGGTGCTGGGCGATGAGGCCGGACTGTTCGGCCGGGGGAGCTCGGGCGAAGGCTGCGACGTCAGCGACCTGAACCTACCGGGTATCCAGGGTGAGTTGCTGACCGAGCTCGTCGCGACCGGCAAGCCTGTGGTGCTCGTCCTGATCACCGGGCGGCCTTACGCCCTCGGGCCGGTCGCGGGCCGGCTCGCGGCCGCCGTCCAGGCGTTCTTTCCCGGCCAGGAGGGCGGTCGCGCCATCGCCGGCGTGCTGTCGGGCCGGGTGGTGCCGAGCGGCAAGCTGCCCATCGAGGTGCCCTTGCTGGCCGGCGCTCAGCAACCTTCCTACCTGGCGCCGCCGCTGGCGGCCCGGACTAGCGTGAGCTCGGTCGACCCGACGCCGTTGTTTCCGTTCGGGCACGGCCTGTCGTACACCACGTTCGAGTATGTCGATCTCTCCATCAGCCCGGTGTCAGAGAGCCTCGTGTCAGAGAGCCTCGTGTCAGAGAAGCCCGGCCCAGCTAGCACGCGGGCGCGGATCAGCACCAATGGCGCGGTCGACATCGCCTGTACGGTCCGCAACAGCGGCCGCGTAGCCGGCACCGAAGTTGTGCAGCTCTACCTGCGCGACCCGGTCGCGCAGGTGACCCGGCCGGTGCGCTTCCTTGCGGGCTTCGCCCGAGTACGGCTGGAGCCAGGCAGCGCCAGCCGGGTGATCTTCCGGCTGCACGCCGATCGCACGGCGTTCCACGGAGTATCGGGAGCCCGGATCGTGGAAGCAGGGCTGATCGAAGTCGGGATCGGGTCCTCCTCGGTCGACTTGCGGCGACATGGCGAGATCGAGCTAACCGGGCCTGAACGGCAAGTTGGCGGTGACCGCGTGCTCACGACGCCAGCAACAGTAATAGACCTGTGACACCGCGCCTGGCCGGACGAAAGGGACTGCGCTCATGACCACGGACGGGTACGTGCCGACGCCCGCTGACCGTTTCTCGTTTGGCATCTGGACGGTGGGGTGGCAGGGGGTCGACGTGTTCGGTCCCGCGGTGCGGCCGCCGATGCCGGCTGACCGGGCGGTCCGTAAGCTGGCCGAGCTGGGTGCTTACGGGGTGAATTTCCACGACAACGACGTTTTCGACTTCGACGCGAGCGACGCGGACCGGGGTAAGCGGATCACCGGCTTTAAGCAGGCCCTGGCCGATACGGGCCTGGTGGTGACGACGGCGACGACGAACCTGTTCAGCCATCCGGTGTTCAAGGAGGGCGCGTTCACCGCGAACGACCGGGACGTCCGCCGGTTCGCGCTGGCCAAGACGATCCGCAACCTCGACCTGGCGGCCGAGCTGGGCGCGAGCGTGTACGTGTGCTGGGGCGGCCGGGAAGGCGCGGAGTCGGGCGGCAGCAAGGACGTGCGGGCCGCGCTTGACCGGTACAAGGAAGCGCTCGACGTGCTGACCCAGTACGTCATCGACCGGCAGTACTCGCTGCGGTTCGCGATCGAGCCCAAGCCGAACGAGCCCCGCGGCGACATCCTGCTCCCCACCGCCGGGCACGCGCTGGCGTTCATCACCGAGCTGGCGCACCCCGAGCTGGTCGGCATCAACCCCGAAGTCGGCCACGAGGAGATGGCCGGGCTCAACTACGCCCACGCCATCAGCCAGGCGCTGTGGCACGGCAAGCTGTTCCACATCGACCTCAACGGCCAGCACGGCCCCCGCTACGACCAGGACCTGCGGTTCGGCGCCGGTAACGCCCGCGGCGCGTTCTGGATCGTCGACGCCCTCGAAGCAGGCGGCTACGACGGCCCGGTCCACTTCGACTACAAGCCGCCCCGCACCGAAGACGACGAAGGCGTGTGGGACTCCGCGGCCGCGTGCATGCGCAACTACCTGATCCTGCGCGAGAAAGCCCGCGCATTCCGCGCCGACCCGCACGTACAGCAGGCGCTGCGAGCCGCCCGCGTCGACCTGCTCTCCGTGCCCACCCTCGCCCACGGCGAGACCTGGCACGACGTCATCGGGTTCGCCCCCGACACCGAACTCCTCGCCGCACGCGGCATGGCCTTCGAGCACCTTGACCAGCTCGCACTCGAGCACCTCTACGGCGTCCGGTAACGCCGGGCCGCGTCCACAGAGGCGCACACCGCTCGGGCCGGCCTATGCCCGATCCGGTACGTCCACTTCCTCGGCTACATCGGTCTTGGGGTAGTACGCGGCAATCTGGTCGGCGCCATACTTTGCGCGGAATTTCTCGACCACCGAGGTGACGGCGGCGGGTTCGGTGATCGGCGTGGCAGTCGCCGTGAGGCTTGCGCCGTCCGCGGTGAGTTGCATGGCCGGATTCCTGACCGTGTTCTTGTACCAGTCACTGTCTGAGCCATGGACGGGCAGCAGATAGACCTTCCCGTCGTCCGCGACGAACCAGACAGGGACAGAGATCTGCCGCCCTGTCACCCGCCCGGTCACAGTTATGGTGATCTCGTTGGCGTCCTGTAGCGCGGTGGCGAGTTCGCCAGCCATCTGATCCCCCTTTCACGCTTCCGTTGCCGTCCTGATTCCCGGTGACGGTTCGCTCCATGCACGCGCGGGCCACTGGCGTAACTTGGCGCCCATGAGGAGCGCCGAGGGATGACGGAGTGGATCTTCCAGGGCAACCGCAAGCGGTACGACCTGGACGCAGCCATAGCTGCGTCGCGGCGGCACTCGTGGAGCACTCCGCGCTACCGGGATCGGACCGCCGCCGGCGACCGCGTCTGGCTCCAGCTCGTGGGACGGGACCACCCCGGCATCTACTACGTGGCGACGATCACGGCTCCGACCTACGAGGATCCGCAGTGGCATGCCGCCGACTCGGTCTACGGACGGTGGCGGACTGACATCCGGTTTGACTCCCGCATCGATCCGCCGTTGCTGCGCGCGGAACTGCTCGCCAGCGCCGAGCTTGGCGCGTTCCGGCCATTCCGGGGGTTCCAGGGTTCGACGTGGCCGCTGCCACCGGAGATCGCGCTGGCGCTATACGCACGTGCTGAGCCGCGCCTCGAGGCGCTCGAATCGCCTGCCGACCCGGCGGCCTGCTAGAACTCGCGGCAAGGACTACAGACCGCACGCGACATTTACAGCTTGCGCGCCGCTGCCACGCAGCCCGCGATCCATTCGGCTTTTGCGCCTTCGCTGCCGCCATAGTCAGGGGGGACCTTGACGTTGCAAAAGATCGTCGGCAAATCGCCAGACTCGTAGAACTGTGTTGTGTGCTGCTGGGCGAAGCTGTAACCGGCCTGATAGTCGGCAGGCTTGTTAGAGCCGCAACCTGCGACCGTAGCGGTCAGCGCGGCGCCGATCCCCACTGCGACAAGCGCGCCCTGGCATCTGGTCATGGTCGCTTTACCTGCTTCCGAAGTGTGCTTGGCTGGCCGTGTCATCCCGCGACCTCGCCCGCTTGCCGTGCTTGGTGCCGCGCGCTGCCACGATGCTCACCTGTGAGCGCTCCCTTTCGATGGGCTGGTGCGCTGGAAGCAGGGGCCGGGAGGTTCAGACGCCGTGCCGAGTCCCCCGCAAGCACTAAGCGCCCTAGCCCGACCGGCCCCTGCCGCTGAATCAAGCCACATTGCATATGTGCAGGTCAAACCACATTTCGGAACGTGAAGCCGGCAACCGTATCGTTAGCGAGGGTCGCGGAACCACAAAAGGCCGCCTCAGCAAGGGAAACTGATAGGCAAATGCTTGCCTGGCGTGATCTTGCTCACGCCGCCAAGGTCAGGCCCGCGCCAGCAAAGCCGCTGGCAAGGTCAGAGTCCGTTCCGCTGGGTACGAGTGAGCTTGGCTGAGTAGCGAAAGTGGCGGCTGGGATACCCGGAGGAACCATGACATACCAAATGACGCCCGGCCGTGTTCCAACGGGTGCTACGCCCGATGGTGATGGAGTACTCGTCGGCGACGGGCCGGTCCAGGTGGACGCCTTCATCGACTTCCTGTGCCCGTTTTGCAAGCGCTTCGAGCTGTCCGCTGAATCGGTGCTGGCCGGGCTGGTGCACGACGGACGGGCCAGGATCGCCTACCACCCGATGAATTTCCTGGACGAGGCATCCACGACGGGCTACTCGACCCGGGCCGCGGCGGCTTCCGGCTG
>DATHQE010000592.1:0-3402 GCA_035483035.1 Streptosporangiaceae bacterium
CTACGAGGGCGACATCGCCGATGGGGCCGTGGTCGACAAGGTCTTCGGCGAGCACCCGGACATCACGGTGGTCGTGCACTGCGCGGCGCTGATCGTCGTGCCCGAGTCCGTCGCCGAGCCGGTGCGCTACTACCAGGCCAACGTCGCTAAGAGCCTGGAGTTCGTCCAGCACCTGCTGCGCAACGGCTGCAGCCGTCTGCTGTTCAGCTCGACCGGATCGTTCTACCAGCCCGGTCCAGATGGCAGCGTGGACGAGGACTCCGCGATCGCGCCTGGCAGCCCGTATGCACGGACCAAGGCGGTGTGCGAAGGGATGTTCGCTGACATCGCCGCCGGGACGCCGCTGCGGGTGGTGTCGCTGCGCTACTTCAACCCGATCGGCGCCGACCCGCGGCTGCGGACGGGCCTGCAGGCGCGGTACCCCACGCATGCGCTCGGCATGCTGATCCAGGCCCACGAGTCCGGCAGTCCGTTCCAGATCACCGGGACCGACTACGCCACCCGAGACGGCTCGGGGATCAGGGACTACGTCCACGTCTGGGACCTCGCCGCCGCGCACGTCGCCGCGCTGGCCGGGTTCGACGAGATACTCGGCCCGGCCACATCGACCGCCGTCAACCTCGGCACGGGCACCGGCACCACGGTCCGCGAGCTGGTGGCCGCGTTCAACGACGTGGTGGAGCAGCCCGTCGCGACTGTCGAGGCGCCGCGGCGGCCGGGCGACGTGATCGGCGCATTCACGCGCAGTGACCGGGCCCGGCGACTGCTGAACTGGCAGCCGCGCTACTCCATCGCCGACGGCATCGCCGATTCGCTGCGCTGGTCCGCGGTCCGCCATTCGATCCTGGCTGACGGATAGCGGGCCAGGAGGCGGACTGTAGCGTCTGGTCAAATCCGCGCGATGACACTGTGCGACCAAACCTGTGCGGCCAACCGGCTATCGTCAGCGGCGATTATCTGCGGCTGAGGACTAGCGAACCGGATGATCTATGTGCGACCGTCGCGTTAGTCGTTTTTCTTCTCGTAACCGCGGCTCGAACGGCCAGGAAGGCAGGTGGCCGCTCGATGACCGGCGCACCCGCACAGATCCTGGCAGTGGCGTTCGCCATCGCTGGTGCGTTCAGCTATGCCGTCGCGTCGGTCGGCCAGCAGCGAGCGGCTTCGCAACTTCCATCCTCGGCCGCCTTCGACCCGGCTGTACTGGTCCGGCTCGTCCGGCGGCGCCGGTGGCTCATCAGCCTGATTGCCGTCCTCTGCGGTTACGGGTTCCAGGCGGCCGCGCTCGGGTTTGGCCGGCTCGTCGTCGTGGAGCCTGTGTTTCCGATCGGCCTGTTGTTCGCCCTGCTGCTGGCCGCCCGCGCTGAGGGCCGTCGGCTGCGCCACGCCGAATGGACGGCCGCCGTAGCGGCGGTGGGCGGGCTCGCGATCTTCCTGGTCGCGGCGCAGCCATCTGGCGGGCGGCGCACCGCGCCAGCGGGGTCGCTGGCGCTAGCCGTCGCCGGGGCCGTTGCCGTCGCCGTCGTGTGCTGCCTGCTGGCGTTCAGGGCGAAGCCGGCGCACCGAGCGCTCGTGATCAGCGTCGGTGGTGGCATCGGGGCTGGCGTCACCGACGCGCTGACCAAGACGGTGGCAGGGCTGGCCGGGATCGCACGCCTTGGGCTGTTCGCCGATGTCCGGCTCTACCTGCTCGCACTGATCGGGCTGCTGACGTTCACGATGCAGCAGAATGCGTTCCGAGCGGCTGGCCTGGCGGCTTCACTGCCGGCATTCGCTGTGCTCGAGCCGGTCGTCGGCGCCCTGCTCGGGCTCTTCATCTATCACGAGCACGTGGGCGGCGGAGGCTTCCGCATCGCCATCGAAGCGCTGGCAGTCATGGCCGCGCTGTGGGGAATCGCGCGCCTGGCCAACTCGGTCATCGCCGAACTCGCCCGGCTCGCCGCCGCGGCGTCGCCGCCCGCTGATCCAGCGGCGTAGCGACCGGCCGCGGCCTTCGCCGCGTGCCGAGATTCAACGACCCCGTTCCCGTCATTGATCTGGTGGAGGAAATCAACATGGCTCGATATGTGCTGACCGGCACGCCCGGGTCCGGGAAGACCGCGATCCTGCGCCTGCTCGAGCATGCTGGGCACCGCGTCGTCGAGGAGGCGGCGACGGACGTGATCGCACTCGCGCATGCGCTCGGCCGGCCCGAACCGTGGCAGGGGCCCGACTTCGCCGACGCGATCGTCAGCCTGCAGCGCCGCCGGCGGGATAGGGCTGAGAGCGACCGCGCAGGCGCGGATGGCGTCTTCTTTGATAGGTCGCCGGTGTGCACGCTGGCGCTGAGCCGGTACTGCGGCTGGCCCGTGTCGACGCTGCTCGCGACCGAGGTGGACAGGTTCGTGGCAGACCGAGCCGCAACGGTGGTGTTCTTTGTGCGGAACCAGGGGTTCGTCGAGCCGACGGCGGCCCGGCGGATCAGCTTCGAGGACTCGCTGGTGTTCGAGGACGAGCACGAGCGGACCTATCGCGAGCTCGGGTTCGAGCTGATCGATGTGCCGGCCGGCCCGCTGGAGTGGCGCGCGGAACTGGTGTGCGCGGCGGCTGGCGGCGGTCCCGCCCGGGGCGACAACTAGATGCACCGATGGGATGATTCGGGTGATGTGTCATCAAGTGATGGGAGAACAGGCTGATGGCTGGTCCGGTGGAAGCTGGCGCAGCGGAGTTCGGAGCGAAGCTGGCCTCGTTCGTGAAGGAGAACCGACTGTACGGGGCCGCCGCCGGCGTCGTGTACGGCGACAACCTCGTCTGGTCGGGTGGCGCCGGGTTCGCCAATCTGGCCGCCGACCAGCCAGCGGGCCCCGACGTGCTGTACCGGATCGCGTCGATCACCAAGACCTTCACCGGCACGGCGATCATGCAGCTGCGCGACGCCGCCGCGCTCGACCTTGACGACCCGGCGGTGAAGTGGATACCGGAGCTGTCGGACAGCGCGAGCCCGGCCACCATCGGCGCCGTGACCATCCGGCGACTGCTGTCGCACGAGTCCGGCCTGGTCAGCGAGCCGCCCGGCACGGACTTCCTGGCCAGCGAGCCGCGCTACGAGGGGCGCGCTGCGCAGAACCTGGCCAAGGTCGCCGAGATCTTTACCGCCGTGCCGCCGAACACCCAGCTCAAGTACTGCAATCTCGGTTATCAGCTGCTGGGCGAGATCGTCCAGCGGGCGAGCGGGATCCCGTACCCGCAGTACGTCGCCGACCGCATCCTGACGCCGCTTGGTATGTCGTCTACCGGATTCGAGCCGCTCCCGGCAGCGCTGGCCGGGCGGCGGGCGACCCCCTACGCTGGCCGCGCCTTCTCCGACGAGCTGGCTGTCGCCCCGGCTATGCCGCTGATCTGGGCGGAGGGCGGCCTGTGGTCGAC
>DATHQE010000593.1:0-4625 GCA_035483035.1 Streptosporangiaceae bacterium
GGCGTGCCGTATACGATCGTGCTGACTATCTGCGGGCTGGTCTACGCACTGCTGCCGGGTCCCAACCTGCACCTCGAGCCAGACGTCGTGTTGTTCCTGCTGATCCCGCCGCTGCTGTACGCAGCCGCGCTGCGGTCGAGCTTGCTGGCGATCCGGGCAAACTGGCGGCAGATCACCAGCTTGTCGGTGGTGCTCGTGCTGCTGACGGCGTTCGCGGTCGGCGCGCTCGTGGCCTGGGTCGTGCCGCGGATCGGGCTTGCGGTCGGCGTCGTGCTCGGCGCGGCTGTCGCGCCGCCCGACCCAGTGGCCTCGCTGTCGATCGGCCGCCGGGCCGGACTGCCGCCGCGGCTGCTCACGCTCATCGGCGGCGAGGGGCTGCTGAACGACGCGACGGCCCTGACCACCTATCAGGTAGCAGTGGCCGCGACAGTCGCTGGCGGCGGCATCTCGCTGGCGCTGGCGGCTGGAGAGTTCGTGCTCGCGGCCGGCGGCGGGCTGCTGATCGGCGCCGCGATCGGCTACCTGAAGTGGCTGGCACGGCCGCTCCTGCGCGATCCCCTCATCGCGAACGCGGTGTCGCTGGCAACGCCCTTCGCGGCCTACGTCGCCGGTGAGGCAGCGCATGTGTCCGGCGTGCTGGCGGTCGTCATCGCTGGCCTCATGGCTAGCCACGCTTCGCCGCGCGGGGAATCAGGCGCCAGCCGGCTCCAGACCGACGCGGTCTGGCAGTTCGTCGAATTCCTCCTGGAGGGCCTTGTCTTCCTGCTCATCGGGCAGCAGCTTCCGGCGGTGCTGAAAGGCCTCCGACCCGAGCCGCCCGGCGTGACCGCGGCGGCGATCCTGGTCACGCTCGCCGGCGTACTGCTCGTGCGGCCGCTCTGGCTCGTTCTCACGCAGACCGTACCTGGCCTATTCGGATGGCGGCTCGACGCGGCGAACCCGACCCTCACCGGCCGTGAGGTGACCGCGCTGACGTGGGCCGGCACGCGCGGTGTGATTACCCTGGCGGCTGTCTTTGCCATCCCGCTGGTCACCAGGAATCACGGTCCGTTCCCCGATCGCGACCTGCTGCTGCTGTGCGCCTATATCGTCGTGCTGGTCACCCTAGTCGGCCAGGGACTCACGTTCGGGCCGCTCCTGCGACGCCTCGGCCTGCGGGCAAATGACACCGAGGACGCGCAGATCCGGCACGAGGCGCGGCTGGCCGCTCTTCGCGCGGCGCAGAGCGCGGTGACCGACATGCAGGCGAGCCACGACATCCCTGCGTCAGTAGCCGAGTCGATGCGCGCGGCGCTGCGCCGCCAGGCGGACCGGCACCAGACCCGGTACAGCATGCTGACGGACTCCGACGGCGAGATCGGCTGGTCGCCTGAGCTGGAGGCCGCGATCCGTGCTCAGCACGCCGTCATCGAAGCACAGCGGGAGGAGCTGCTGCGCTGGCGCGATAGTGGCCGGATGTCCGACGGCTGCCTGCGCCAGTTGCAGCACGAGCTCGACCTCGAGGAGCGGACTCTGCCCGGTGGTTAGCCTCGCCCATGACGCGGTCGTGCAGCGCTACGGCGACGACGGCGTGTGACTGTCCGGCCAATGCCACAAGTCGGTGATTGGCACGCCGAGCTCAGCCAGTAGGCGGCGCAGTAGCGGAAGTGACAGACCGATGACGTTGCTCGGGTCGCCGTCGATGCCGTCGATAAACGGTGCCGCCCGGCCATCGATGCTGAACGCGCCCGCCAGCGACAGCGGCTCGCCAGTCGCGGCGTACGCGGCAATCTCGGCCTCGCTCGGCGTGCCAAACCGGATGGCAGTCGCGGCGACACCGCTAGCCCGGCGCCCGGCTATACCGTCGAGCAGGCTGTGCCCGGTGTACAGCGTGCCGGTCCGACCGGCCAGCAGCCGCCAGAGCTCGATGACCTCGTGCGCCGTAGCGGGCTTGCCGAACGCGATACCGTCCAGGTCCAGCATCGAGTCGCAGCCAAGTACCAGCTCATCCGGTCGCAGGGTCGCGACGGCGGCGGCTTTGCGCTCCGCCAGGACGGCGACCAGGCGCTAGGTCGTCAGCTGATCCTCGCTGCTCTCGTCGGCGCCGCTGACGACCACTTCGGGATCGATCCCGGCGTCGCGCAGGATCCGCAGGCGGGCTGGCGATGCGGAGGCGAGGACCAGGGCGCGAACGGCACGGCCGGTCATGCGTCCTGGCCCGTCAGCGCGCCCGACGGCGATCGGGAACCGTCGCTGCCGAACCGCGCTCAGGGTGGCTGACCTGGCGCATGGTGTCGGCCAGCTGCTCCAGTGCCGGCAGCGCGTCGGTCAGCGCGGCCACGTCATCGGCTGGGAGCAGAGCCAGGCACTGCGAGACCGCCGCCGCCCGGTCCGCCTTGATCTGGCGGTCCACCCGCTGGCCGGATGCCGTGCTGACGACGGACACGCTGCGCAGGTCGGCTGGATCCGGGATGCGATCGATCAGCCGCATGTCGACGAGCCTGCCGATAACCCGCGACAGCATGGTGGGGTTGATCCCCTCGAGCTCGCCGAGGTCGGGCAAGCTCATCGGCCCGCGCGCCACGATGAGACCTAGCACCGAAGCCTGCGAGGGTGTCAGGCCCTCCCCGGTCGACGACGCGTTGAGCTGGCGGGCGACCTTGATGATGACCCGGCGGAGGCGGATCGCGCCTTCGTCATCCATCGGAGTCGTCCATAACCGAGATCCTACCGTTCGCCAACTAGTTGCCTGCTGGCAAGCAGTGTAATGTCGGTCATCAGTGGCTGACCAGGTTGCGCATGCCGATACCGCCTCCGTGCAGGTCGCAGAAAACTCCGCACGCAGGCGCGTCATCATCTTCGCCATCGTCTCGCTGGCGCTGCTGATGGCCTCGGTCGACCAGACCATCGTGGCGACGGCGCTGCCCTCGATCCAGCACGACCTTGCCGCTCCGGTGAACTGGAGCATCTGGACGATCACGGTCTACGCGCTCGGACAGGTCATGGTGATGCCGCTGGCCGGCAAGATCGGCGATCAGTTCGGCCGCAAGCGGATCTTCCTCGGCGCGGCCGTGCTGTTCACGGCCGCGTCACTGTGCTGCGGGCTCGCCGACAACATCTACCTGCTGATCGTGCTGCGGGCGATCCAGGCCATTGGCGGCGGCGCCTTCATGCCGTCAGCAACGGGGATCGTCACCCACCTGTTCGGCAAGGACCGGGACCGCGCCGTCGGACTATTCGCCAGCATCTTCCCGATCGGCGGGCTCATCGGACCTGTCCTTGGCGGGATCTTCGTGACGTACTGGTCCTGGCGCGGCATCTTCCTGGTGAACATTCCCATCGGCATCGTCCTGGTGCTACTCGGCGCGATCTTCATCCCGGACATCGCCCGCCGGCCGGACAGCCATCTCGACATCCGCGGCGTCGTGCTTCTCGGCACCACGCTGCTGGCCGCCATGCTCGGGATCGGCTACCTGGGCGGCGCCCGCAGCGATCCGTTGAGCGCCTATTTCCTGGTGCCGGAGTGCGTCGCCGTCGTCGGCGCGACCGCGTTCGTCCGGCACTCCGCCCGGGCGCAGTCGCCGTTCATCTCGTTGCGGTTCCTGACCGGCCGTGGCTTCGGCGTCATGAACCTGCTCAACTTCCTCTACGGCAGCGCGGTGCTGGGGTTCGCCCCGCTGGTGCCGCTGTACGCGGAGGACCGGTACGGCCTGCCAGCGCTCGCGGCGGGCACCCTCCTCACGGCCCGGGCTATTGGCATGATCGCGACTGCGGGGCTGTCGGTCTATCTGCTGCGCCGGACGGGCTACCGGTGGCCGATCGCGGTCGGCTTCTCCTTGTCCGCCGCTGGACTTGCCGCGACCGCCATCAGCCCGCACTGGCTCGCCACGTACGCCTGGCTCGCCGTCTCTACCGGCATCTGCGGCGTCGGCATGGGCATCTCGACCCCGTCATCCAACAACGCGACGCTCCAGCTCGCCCCCGACCACGCCGCCGCCGTGGCGGGCCTGCGTGGCATGTTCCGCCAGTCGGGCGCCATCACCGCCGTCTCGATCACGGCCGCGATCCTCGCCCGCAGCGCCGACCCAGGCCTCGCTCAGGCCCGCGTCTTCCTGATCTTCGCGGCTACGCTGATCGCCGCCCTGCCGCTGGTGTTCCTGGTACCCGAGCATCGCGGCCGCTGGTGACGGAATGGGCCAGGCGGCGAGCGGGTTGCCACCGGCATGAGCAACGGACACACGATCACGATCAGCCCAGCGGGCCAGCACGTCGAGATCTCCCTCGGCGGGGTCAAGCTGGCGGAGTCCGACCGCGCCCTGCTACTGACCGAAACCGGCAGCCGCGCCCGTTATTACCTGCCACGCGAGGACGTGCGCACCGAGTACCTGCGGCCGACCGCCACGAAGACCACCTGCCCGTTCAAGGGCGAGGCGTCCTACTGGTCGGCAGTGCTGGACGGCGAGGTGCACGAGGACCTGGTGTGGAGCTACGAGACGCCGATCCCCGCGGCCGACGACATCGCCGGCCTGCTGTGCTTCTACGCCGAGCGCGTCGACGAGCAGGTCAGCTGACGCCCGATCAGCTAGCGCCTCAGGTCGCCCGGCCCGGCTGGGGGCCGGTGGCGACCGGCCGAGCGTCGGCGATCC
>DATHQE010000594.1:0-3751 GCA_035483035.1 Streptosporangiaceae bacterium
ACGGATCGCCGGACACGCAGGCGATCTGCGCGCATGAGCTGGCCGAAGCCGATAACCTCGCGCCGTGACTCAGGGACTTGGCCGCGTGCTGGTTGTCGACGATGACGAGGTCATCCGGCAGCTCATCGCCGTCAATCTCACCCTTGAGGGGTTTGAGGTGGTCACGGCGGTGGATGGCCGCGATTGCCTGGAAAAGGTGGCCGAGGTCAAGCCCGACGTGATCACCCTGGACGTGATGATGCCGCGCCTGGACGGCTGGGTCACGGCGACTCAGCTGCGCAAGAATCCCGCGACCGCGGGCATCAAGGTCGTGCTGATCACCGCGCGGGCTCAGGAGGACGACCGGGATCGCGGCCGCCAGATCGGCGTTGACGCTTATCTCACCAAGCCGTTCGACCCGGCGGAGATGATCAGGGCCGTCCGCGTCCTGGCCGGCGCGCCCAGCAGCGCGTTCGACTGACCAGCGGACTCGCCGCCCGCCGTAGCCTTGGCTGGTGATCACAGGCGATCTCGACCGAGAACTTGCCGCCTGCCTCGCCGCTCTCGCGGTCGGCGGCGAGCTTCCGGCTGCGTCTGCGCAATTCACGCCCGGCGGGACGTGGCGCCCCGCGCCCGGTGACAGGCCTGCCAGCTTCGCCACGTCGCTGGCGTTCGAGCTCGCCAGGCTCAACGGCCGGAGCCCGGCTGAGGTGGCGGCCGTCCTGGCCACGCCGCTGCGCTCCATCGCGTGGATCGAGGCAGCCGAGCCGTCCGGCGACGGCTACCTGACGATCACCGTGACCCCGCAGGCGCTGGCGACCTCCGCCGCCCGGATGGCTGCGGCTGGCCTCGCCAGCGCACAGAGCACGATCCTGCGCGGCACGGCGGCGACCGTCCGGCCCTGGCCCGACCCTGCCGCTGCCCACACCTGGGCAGACGCGTGGCAAGACCAGGCGGACGCGATGACCGGCCGGCTGGCGCAGGCTGCCGGCGCGACGGTCACGATCACTTCAGAATGGGAACGGGGTGGGCTCCAGCCTCGCGCCGCCCGCGACAAGCAGTCGCCGGTGTACGCCGCGGTGGCCTATCTTGGCGCGAGCTCGGTCCGCTACCGGCTGGCCCGCACGCTGCCGGGTAATACGGCCCAGCTTGCGGACCTCCTCGAACTGCGTGCACGCGCGGCCGATCCGCTCTACTCCGTTCAGCAGGCCCACGCCGATGCGGCATCGACATTGCGCTGGGCCGCTGATCTCGAGCTGGACGGCCAGGATCCGGGGGACCAGCTGGCGGACCTGCTCGCTACGCCCGCCGAACGCGAGCTGCTTGGGCTGTTGCCGTGGCTGCCCGTCCGAGTAGCGGCAGCGGCTCGCCGGCATCGGCCCGCCGAGGTGCCCCGGTACCTCGAGCAAGTGGCCGCCGGTTGGCTGGCGTGCAAGCAGGTTGCTCCGGCCATGCCGTTCGGCGGCGCCGCCGCCCCGGACGAGCCCGAGCTGACGAGCGCGCGACTGGTGCTCGCCGACGCCGCCAGGGCGACGCTCGCGGCGGGGCTGGCGCTCACCGGCATCACTGCCACTGACCGGCTCTAGCTGGCGCGCAGGCTTTTATGGCGCGTAGCACTTGAGAGAACCTCCAGGTTGAAGTAGGTTCGCGGGTCAACTGGAGGAATGCCGGGCTATGGGGGCCAGCGTTTGTCACGAGGTACGGACCGCAGTTGCTTCCTGCTCGATCTGCGGTTCAATCGCTGGCGAAACGGGTAACCCATGGCATGTAAGCCCCCCTGGACGTACCCAGCTCCCGCCCGCCTAGGCTGTCCACTCTCGCGCCACCACGCTGACGCGAGCGTGCCCGCGGGCCTGTCACGACTGGCCAGCGTTATCGGCAGCCGGTCACGGCGGTGCTGGCAGTGCGGCCACAGCCGAAGGAATGCCGTGGGTCATGTTGGTGTTAAGCTAGGTGCTGCGCCAGATGCCCCGTCATGGGGACAGGTGCTCGTTCGTACTCCTCCCGGTCGTCTTCCGAGCGCTTGGCGGCGTGCGATCTCGACATTCATCTGCCCATCGCGCGAGTTTCCGGTCTGCCCGGCCCTAGCCAAGGACCTGGTCAACGCGGACCCTTGCGGCACGCAGCCGCGACCGGGACGGTCTGCTAGCTATGGCGCTAGCAGGCGGCGATGGCAGGTAGCAACACGACAGCGGGCCTTCGGCCATATCAGCAGCCGTGACCCGCACCCTGGGAAGGACCCCTTGTGAGCGAAACCTTGGACCTGTTCTCTGCCGAGAACGGGGATTCTGCTGACCTGTCTGGGCCGGGTTCGTCCGGACCATACAGCCAGCCTGTCGGCGTGGCGGACACGGCGGGGACTTCCCACGACCGGGTCGGCGCGGTACGCTCCTGGCCGGATGCCGTTGATACGGCCAGCGGCGGCGACGAGGCCAGCGCGAATCCCTCCGGCACTACTAGCCGGGCCAAGGGACTGACGGCGATGTTGCTGCCCGAGCTCCAGCGAGTCGCCCAGTCGATGGGCATCACCGGCACTGCGAGGATGCGCAAGGGCCAGCTGATCGCAGCCATTGAGGAGAGACGGCAAGGCGGGGCGCCGCAGGAGGCTGACCCCAGTGGCCGTAGCGGCGGGGGTTTCCGGGCGGTGGCGGCCCAGGACGAGGAGCCGCCGGCCCGTCAGATCGAGACTTCAGCTAAGTCAGTCCAGCGGGGAGCGCCTGCGGGAGCCGGCACTGACCGCACCTTCGAGCAGGACGCCATGGAATCGCAGACATCGACACAGCCCGGGCTGGGCGGCAGTATCGCGGGTGGCATCGGGGAAGCATCGCGCTCGGCTGACGCCGGCATCGGCAATGCACCCGCAGGCGGTGTGACCGCGCTAGATAGCGGCAGCGCCGCGGTGAACGGGACTCCGCGCAACGATGCCCAGCAGGCTGGCGATGGCCAGCGCACCGAACGGCGTCGCCGGTCGGCCCCGCGCCGCGATGACGCTGGCGAGCAGCCGCGTGCAGCGAGCGATGGGCAGGAGACGGACACCGTCGGCGGCAACGGCCGTGAGCAGCAGGGCGGTCGTGACCAGGGTGGTCGTGACCAGGGTGGTCGCGACCAAGACGGGCGGGACCTAAGCCCGCGCGAGCAGCAGAGCCAGCACGGGCGTGACCAGCAGGGTGGCCGCGACCAGGGACCGCGTGAGCAGCAGGGCGGCCGCCAGCAGGGCAACCGGGACCAGCAGGGCGGTCGTGACCAGAGCGGGCGCGACCAGGGGGGCCGGGACCAGGGCGGCCGGGACCAGGGCGGCCGGAACGACGACGACAGGGACGGCGGCAACCGCCGGAGCCGGGATCGCTTCCGCAACCGCAACACCAGTAACCGTCGCCGTGAGCGCGGCACCGGTGGCAATGAGGCCGAGCCGGTCATCAGCGAAGACGATGTGCTGATCCCGATCGCCGGGATCCTGGACGTGCTGGACAACTACGGGTTCGTCCGCACCACCGGCTACCTGCCCGGCTCCAACGACGTGTACGTCTCGCTGTCCCAGGTTCGCAGGTACGGCCTGCGCAAGGGCGACGTGATCGAGGGCGCCATCCGGCAGCCGCGCGAGGGCGAGCGGCGCGAGAAGTTCAACGCGCTTGTCCGCCTCGACAAGATCAACGGGCTAGACCCGGAGCAGGCCAAGAACCGGCCCGAATTCGGCAAGCTAGTGCCGCTCTACCCGCAGGAGAGGCTCCGGCTCGAGTCGGACCCGACGATCATGACCACCCGGATCATGGAC
>DATHQE010000595.1:0-17726 GCA_035483035.1 Streptosporangiaceae bacterium
GCTAGTGCCGCGCCGCGCATCGGCTCCTGGCCGAGCGCGTACCCGCTGACATGCAGCCAGTCGCAGCCCGCCAGCCAGGCCGGCTGGATCTGGGCCGCGTCAAGCCCGGCGCCGGCGCCCCGGTCGGTCAGCATCGAGCGCCGGCGACCGCCGTCGGACAGCGACACGACAACGCCGGTGCCCGCGGGCGTCACTGGCCCGACAAGATCCACGCCGCGGCGGGCCAGCTCCGCGCTCACGAGGTCACCGCCGAGGTCGGCGCCGCGCGCGGCGATCAGCCTGCTCCGCCGGCCGAGCGCCGCCGCCCACGCGGCGACATTGGCACCCTGGCCGCCGACGCCCACTGACGTCGCAGCGGGCGTGTCAGTCTCCTGTCTCAGCGGACCTGACAATCGCACGATGACGTCGAGGTGAGCATCACCAATTACGCAGATCATCCCTTGAGTGTCTACCCCCAAGCCGCCTAGAGTCGCACTGCGTGATCAGCACTGCGTGATCACCACGGGCTGTCAGGGTTCGACCGAAGGGAACTGACCATGCCACGACCGTTCAGCCCGGCTCGCGACGACCGGGAGCGGACCGCGGACGTGCAGCGAGCCCTGGTCCTCCAGCGGCAGCTCGCTGATCAGGTTTCCGGCGTGGCGATCACCTACGTCGACCACAGCGGGGCTGGGCGGATCAAGGTCGTGCCGCTGGACGGGCTCGCCATCGCGGCCCGGTCGGGAGTGGGCTTCTCGCCAGTCATCGACGCGTTCGTCAGCGACGGGGGCATCGACGCGGCGTCACCGCTGGACACGCCGGACGGCGACCTGCGGATGGTGCCAGACCTGGACCAGCTCGTCGTCCTGCGCGACCCCGACGGCTGGGCGTGGGCGCCCGGTGACCGGTTCCGCCAGGACGGCGCGGTCTACGCCAACTGCCAGCGGACCTTCGCCCGGGCCCAGGTCGCCGCCGGCCTCGCGCAGGGCATCAGCGCGCTCATGGCGATCGAGGTGGAGTGGATGGTCGGCCGCGATGCCGGCGACTTCGAGCCGGCCTTCCGCGGCACCGGGTACGGGCTGAGCCGGTTCCTCGACGCCGCCCCGTACGTCCGGGATGTGCTGGAGAGCCTGGAAGCCGCCGGCGTGCGGGTCGAGCAGATCCACCCGGAGTACGGGCCTAGCCAGTTCGAGGTCTCGGTCGGCGCGCAGGATCCCGTGTCCGCGGCCGACACGAACGTGCTGGTCAAGATGGTTATCGCGGCGGTCACGGCGCGGCACGGGCTGCGGGCCTCGTTCGCGCCTGCGGTCGTGAGCGATCATGTCGGCAACGGCGGCCATGTCCACGCGAGCTTCTGGCAGGACGGCCGGAACCTGCTGGCCGGGGGGCCGCGCCGCCACGGCCTGACCGCCGCCGGCGAGTCGATCATGGCGAGCCTGCTGGGGAGCCTGCCCGCCCTGCTCGCTATCGGCGCGCCGTCGCCGTCGTCGTACCTGCGGCTGCAGCCATCCCGGTGGGCCGGTGCCTTCCAGGTCTGGGGCCGGGAGAACAGGGAGGCGGCCGTCAGGTTCGTCGCCGGCAGCCCGGTGGATCCCGGCGCGGCCAATGCCGAAGTCAAGTGCTTCGACCTCAGCGCCAACCCATACTTGCTGGTCGGCGCCGTGATGGCGGTGGCGCTCGACGGCGCGAGCCGCCAGGACAGCCTGCCGGACGAAGTCACCGGCGACCCGGCCGCGCCGGGGCACCCGCTGGCGGCTACGGCGGTCCGGCTGCCCGGCAGCCTGGCCGAGACACTGACGGCGCTGGAAGCGAGCGATGTGCTGCGTGCCGCTGCGGGCGCGGAGCTCATCACCACTTTCGCCGCATCCCGCCGCGCCGAGCTCGCGCTCTGCGATGGCAAGAAGGACGAGGACGTCATCGCCCACTACCGCTGGCTGATCTGACATGAGCCCGAGCGCCGCTGGCCTCGCCCTCATCGACCACCACGTCCACGGCATCCTGTCCGGCGAGCTCGACGCGGCCGGCCTTGAGTCCGGGCTGATGGAGTCGACCGCCCCGCCGCCCCCAGGAACGACTGCGTTCGACACCCAGCTCGGCTTCGCCGTCCGCCGGTGGTGCGCGCCGGTGCTGGACCTGGAGCCGCTCGTGCCCGCCGATGAGTATGTCCACCGGCGCCTCGAGCTCGGCAGCACCGAGTCAGCCCGCCGCTTCCTGACCTCGGCGGCGGCAGACACCTGGCTCGTCGACACCGGCTACCAGAGCGACGCGCTGACGACGCCAGCCGAGCTAGCGGCGCTGAGCGGCACCCCGGCGCGGGAAGTCGTCCGGCTCGAGTCCGTCGCCGAGCGCGTGATCCGCTCGGGTATCGACGCGGCGGCCTACGGCGACGCGGTGACGTCGGCGGTGCGGGCGGCAACGGCAAGCGCGGTCGGCTTCAAGACCGTGGCCGCCTACCGCGGCGGCCTGGCGCTGGACCCGGCGCGGCCCGCGCCTGCGCAGGTCGCCACGGCCGCCGGCCGCTGGCTGCACGCACTGGAGGACGGATCACCAGCCAGGCTCGAGGACCAGGTCCTGGTCCGGCACGGCATCTGGGCGGCGATAGACACTGGCCTCCCGCTGCAGTTCCACGCTGGCTTCGGCGACACGGATTCCCGGCTCGCAAGCTCCGATCCGGCACTCCTGCATGACTTCCTGCTGGCAAGCCAGCCGTCCGGCACGCCGGTCATGCTCTTGCACTGCTACCCCTACCACCGCCAGGCCGGGGCGCTGGCCAACCTGTTCCCGCATGTGTACATGGATGTCGGCGTAGCGCTCAACCACGTCGGGGCCAGGTCCGCGGCCGTGCTGGCGGAGGCGCTGGAGCTCACCCCGTTCCACAAAATGCTGTACTCCTCCGATGCATTCGGCCTGCCGGAGCTGCACTACCTGGGTGCCGCCGGGTTCCGCCGTGACATCGCCGGCGTCACCGCCGCCTTCGTGGCCGAAGGACTGTGGTCGGCGACCGACGCGGCGCGGGTAGCGGACATGATCGGGGCTGGCAACGCGCGGCGGGTATACCAGCTAGGCACTTCGTGATCGCCGAGCCGCTCCCCCGGCCGCCCGGACCGGCCCACGCCCTGCGGTCAGAGCTGACCGCCCTGCTGGCGGCCGAGCTGCCCGCGGCGGTCGAGCTCCGGCACGAGCTGCACCGGCACGCGGAGCTATCCGGGGCGGAGGCCAGGACAGCCGCGACGGCCGCCGCCGCGCTGGGCGACGCAGAAGCCCGAGCAGTGGCCTGCACGGTTGTTGCCGGCACGGTTGTCGCCAGCACCGTTGTCGCCAGCACGGGGCGAATGATCAGGATCGGGCCACCGGACGGACCGGCGATCGCGATCCGGGCCGAGCTCGACGCGCTGCCGATCACCGAGGAGACCGGCGCGCCGTGGTCGTCGGTGACCGGCGCGATGCACGCGTGCGGCCACGATGTCCATCTGGCCGCGCTAGCCGCCGTGGGCCGGGCCGCGCGCCGCGCCGACCTGCCGGTGGCGCTGCTGGCCGTGCTCCAGCCGCGCGAGGAGACTTCGCCATCCGGCGCACAGGACATCGCCAACGCGGCCAGCTTCGCTGCGCAGCGACCGGCCGCGATGATCGGCGTGCACCTCCAGCACCAGTTCCCGGCCGGCACCGTGGCCGCCGCCGCGGGAACCGTCAACGCGGCGACCGACGACTTCGAGATCACCGTCACGGGCACGGGCGGGCACGCGGGCTATCCGCACCTGGCGGCCGACCCGGTGCTGGCGCTGTGCCAGTCCGTCGTGGCGCTCCAGCAGCTGGTGAGCCGGCGCATCGACCCGACCCACGCCGCTGTCGTCTCGGTGGGGGCGCTGCGCGCCGGGGAGGCTGCCAATGTCATCCCGGCGACGGCGACCGCAGCCGGCACGATCCGGACGCTGGCGGGACCGGACCGCGAGTTCCTTCGTGCCGCCATCGCAGAGACGGTGGCCGCCACCTGCCGGGCCTACGGCTGCGACGGCACGGTAGCTATCACGCCTGCCGAGCCCGCGCTGGTCAACGACCCGCAGCTCACCGCGGCCTGCGTGCCGCTACTCCAGGCGGAGGGCTTCCGCGTCGACACCGAGTTCCGCTCGTGCGGCGCCGACGACTTCTCCTACTACTCCGCCGTCGTGCCGAGCGTCATGCTGTTCGTCGGCAGTGGCACGGCGGTGAGCCTGCATCACCCGCGGTTCCTGCCGGCTGACGAGGCGGTCGGCCAGGTCGCGACGGTCATGCTGGCCGGGTATCTGGCGGCCGTGTCGGATCTGGCTGGCGAGCGCTATCCGTCGACCGCCTGATAGATCGCAGACACGTACTTCTCGCTGCGCTCAGAGCCGATGATGCCCGGCCCCATCTTGTTCATCATGTAGGAGATCGTCATCTTCCGGCCGACATCCATAATGATGACCGACCCGCCCCAGCCGCCCCAGAAGCAGATCTTCTCGTCTGGCACGTACGGCAGGCTGTCCAGCTGCGGGAGGCCATAGCCGATGCCGAACCGCAGCGGCACCCCGAGGACCACGTCGATGCCGTTCGCCTGCTCGCGGAAGATCAGCTCGATGGTCTCCGGCCGCAGCAGGCGAACTCCGTCCACCTCGCCGCCACGCGAGATGACCGACAGGATGCGCGCGACGGACCGGGCGTTCCCGTGGCCGTTCGCGCCGCCGATGTCGGCCTCGCGCCACCCGGGCGTGTTGGCATCGCTGGCGTCGGCGACCGGACCTGTCAGCGTCTTGACGGTCGGGCTGTCCGCCGGGAGCGCAGACATATCGAATGGCAGCGGCGGGGGCGGTACCACCGGCGCGATGCGGTCCCAGTCGCGCTCGGCTGCGCCGATCTGAAAGTCGGCGCGCAGCGGTGCGGCGATCTCCTCGGCCACGAACTGCTTGAGCGACTTGCCAGTGATCCGGCGCAGTACCTCCCCGATCAGGTGGCCGAAGTTGAGGGCGTGATAGCCCGACGCGGTACCCGGCTCCCACCAGGGCGCCTGCGCAGCGAACCTGGCGGTCGACTTGTCCCAGTCGTAGAGGTCCTCGATGACGGCGGGCTGGTCGAGGCCGGACACACCCGAGGTGTGCGAGAGGAGGTGCCGGACCAGGACGCCGTCCTTGCCTGCGGCCGCGAACTCGGGCCAGTACTGCGCAACCGGGGCGTCGATGTCGAGTTCGCCACGGTCGACGAGCATCAGCGCGGCCAGGCTCGTGACCGTCTTGGTAGTCGACCATACGTTCGTGATCGTGTCGGCCAGCCACGGCTGCGTACGGGCCTCGTCGCGATAGCCGCCCCACATGTCGATCGCGATCTCGCCATCGAGATCCAGCACAATCGAGGCGCCGAGCTCCTCGCCGGCGTCCAGGCAAGCCGCCAGCTCACGCCGCACCGCGTCGAAGCGCCCGTTACAACTGCCGTTGATCTCCGCCATAGCTGCCTTTTCCTCCCGCTCGCTGTCTGGCAGCGTAGGACGTCATCGCCCATCGCACAATGAATCCGGCGGCGGCTCGGCCTAAGCTGGCGCCGTGCACCTGAGCCTCGTGACTGTCGTCGTCGAGGACTACGACGCGGCGATCGACTTCTTCGTCACTGTGCTGGGCTTCGAGCTGGCCGCGGACGACCCAGCGCACACCACGGACGGGCGCGCCAAGCGGTGGGTCGTCGTCCGGCCCCCTGGCGCGGCAACCGGCCTGCTACTCGCCCGCGCTGACGGGCCGGACCAGGCAGCGGTCGTCGGCCAGCAGGTGGCCGGCCGGGTGGGCTTCTTCCTTGAAGTCGACGACTTCGACGCGACGTATACGCGCCTCATGGCGGCCGGGGTCCGGTTCGCGCGGCCGCCGCGGTCCGAGCCGTACGGGCGCGTCGCGGTGTTCCTCGACATCGCGGGGAACAAGTGGGACTTGCTCGGCCCCTGAACCGCCAAACTCCGGCAGGATGTGCCCATGCCCCCGGTGTCGCGTCCCGCGCCCCGCCACGACCGTGACGCGGGCGGACCGGCCGAGGTGCTCGCCGCCAAGGCGGACCTGAGGCAAGAGGTGTGGGACGCGATGCGCGCGGCGAAGGTGGCGCGGTTCCCCGGCGCCGCTGGCCGCATCCCGAACTTCACCGGCGCTGAGGCTGCGGCGCAGCGGCTGCGGGCGATGCCGCAATGGGTGGCAGCAGGCACGCTGAAGGCCAACCCGGATTCGGCGCAGTTGCCGGTGCGGCAGCGCGCTCTCGAGGACGGCAAGGTCGTCTACATGGCGGTCCCGCGGCTCGCCACGGCAGCGCCGTTCTTCGCCCTCGATCCCGACCACCTGGCGGACACGCCGCACAAGGCTGCGTCGATCAGCGGCGCAGCCCGGTCGGCGAGGCGGGTCGCGCTCGGCGATCTCTCGCCCGTCGACCTGGTCGTCATGGGGTCCGTCGCGGCAAGCGCGGACGGCGCCCGGCTGGGCAAGGGCGGTGGCTTCGCCGACCTGGAATTCGCGCTGGCTGCCACGGCGGGGCTCATCGGGCCGCAGACCGTGTGCGTGACAACCGTCCACGAGATCCAGCTTCGCCCGGCCGGGACCATCCCGCTGACCGGCCACGACGTGCCGGTCGACTTCGTGATCACGCCGGAGCGCGTCATCGACTGCCGAGCCCGGCAGGCGCCGCGGCCGGCCGCCGGCATCTCCTGGGACGACCTGACCGAAGCGAAGATCGCTGCGATTCCGCTGCTCACTGCCCTGCGACGAGAGCGATAGTCGGTGCGGGGAGCCGATGCCGTGCCTGACCGGGTTTGCGGGGTATGACTGTGGGCAGCTACCGGCGGCCACCGTGACCGGCTGCGTGCCGCGGATCGGGGGGCTGGCCTGTGCCGGGCGCACGGCCGAGCGGCTGACAGGAACTGGCGGCGGTCGCGGAAAGGCGGGCTGAGCATGAGCAGCACGGCCGTGTGGGAAGGCGTAGAGCGGGAGGGACTGCGGCGGCGCGGCGCGCGCATGCAGCAAGCCCAGCCAGGGCAGCGACCGGACCCGTCACAGCCCGTCGGCACCGACCGGCTCCCGCAGATCAAGCACATCGTGGTGCTCATGATGGAGAACCACTCCTTCGACAATTACCTGGGCACGCTGGGCCGCGGCGACGGGTTCGCGCTGGACGCGGACGGCCGGCCCGGCGCCGCGAACCCGGACATGTCCGGTCAGCAGGTCCGCGCCCATCACCTCACCTCGACCCGCCAGGACGACGGCGTGCCGTCTCAGAGCTGGAGCGCCGCCCACGCGCAGTGGGCGGGCGGCAAGATGAACGGCTTCGTGACGGCGACCCAGCAGGCATCGCCGCAGGCCGACAAGACGGTCGCCATGGGCTACTGGACGGAGCAGGACCTGCCGTTCTACCACGGCCTGGCCAGGACCTTCCCGCTAGCCGATCACTGGTTCAGCTCATGCCTGGGGCCGACGTTCCCGAACCGCCGATTCCTGCTGGCCGGAACCGCACACGGGCTGATGGATGACCTTCCCGTCAACATTCTCGATTACCCGCCGGCCGGCACCATCCTGGACATGCTGACGCGGTACGGCAAGTCCTGGGTCAACTACCGCCCGGATGGCGGCGATCAGTCCCAGTTCCGGCGCTACTGGCACTACCGGCGCCGGCGTTCCGGCCACCATGTCCGGGTGCTCGGCCGGCCGTTCAAGCGCGCGAGGAGCGGAGTCAAGCGGGACCTCCAGTGCACCGCGGGCCTGTACCCGCTCGGCATGGCCAGGTACATGCTGCATGTCCGCGGCATCGATGATTTCTTCGCCGACGCTGAGGCCGGCGCGCTACCGGACTTCTGCATCGTCGACCCAGACTTCGGCGAGTACTCCGAGGAGAATCCGCAGGACGTGCGCAGAGGTGAGAGCTTCGCTGCCGAGGTCATCAACCGCGTAATGCACGGCAAGGGCTGGGCAGACACGCTGCTGATCTGGACCTACGACGAGAACGGCGGTTACTACGATCACGTCGCGCCGCCTGCAGCCGTGCCGCCCGATGATGTCCAGGGTCGCAGCCTGGTTGCGCACCCGTCGTGGCTGCGGAGCATCCTGAAGCCACTGTTTCCCGGCTACGTCCGGCACGCGCAGGACCTGGTGTGCGAGCCACTGCGGTACGACACCTATGGCTTCCGGGTGCCGGCCGTGATCGTGTCCCCCTACGCACGGCCGGACTGCGTCGTGTCAGACGTCTTCGACCACACCTCGGTGCTCAAGCTCGTCGAGGAGAAGTGGAATCTGCCGGCGCTGACGCGGCGTGATGCGGCCGCGGCCGCGCCGCTCGCGGCGCTGGACCTGACCGCGCCACCTGCCTTCCTGGAGCCGCCCGCACTGCCAGCGCCGGGGCTGGCGTGGGGTGCGTGGTAGCCGGCGAAGGTTCGAGCGAGACCGCGGTCACCAGTCGGCCGCGAGCCCGGCGACACGGTCGGAGTCGGCGATCGCGTCGATCGACGCGATCCTGCCGCCGGTGACGGTGAAGCCCATCACCGTCACGGGGCGTCCGCGCAGCGTCACCACCACGCCGGCCGCTCCGTTGACCAGCGCGGGGTGGAGCTGAGCGATTCGCAAGACGCCGCTGAGCCCGGTGCACGCCTGCTGGGCCACGGCGGCGGCGCCGTGCAGCGTCATGGAGGCCGCCGGCCGCCGGGCGCCAGCGTCGATGTGCAGCACCACGCCCGGATCAAGCACCGCCACGAGTCCGTCAAGGTCGCCCTCGCGCGCGGCCCGGAAAAAAGCGTCGACCACCGTCCGCTGCCGGGCGAGATCGTGGTCAGGCTCGGATAGGTCAGCGCCTTTCACCCGGTGTCTCGCCCGGCTCGCAAGCTGCCTGGCCGCGACCGGGGTCCGGCCGACGATAGGCGCGATTTGCTCGAACGGCAGCTGGAACATGTCATGGAGGACGAAGGCCAGTCGCTCCGCCGGGGGCAGCGTCTCCAGCACGACCTGCAGGGCGAGGCCGACCGAGTCGGCCAGCAGCGCTTCGTCCTCCGGCTGATGGCCGGTCTCCGGGCTGATGACGGGGTCGGGCACGCGGAGCTCGAGCGAGTCCTCGCGGCGGCGGCGGCGCGAGCGCAGCATGTTCAGGCTGACGCGGGCGACGACCGTGGTGAGCCAGCCGCCCAGGTTGTCGACGTCGGCTGTGCCGGCCCGGCTCACCCGCAGCCAGGTGTCCTGAACTGCGTCGTCGGCGTCAGCAAGCGAGCCCAGCAGCCGGTAGGCGACCGCGCGCAACTGGGCGCGGTGCTCTTCGAAGCGATCGGCTAGGTATTCGCTTTCTGCCATCGGTCACACCCTCTCGCTGCCGCGTGTCTGTGGATATGACCCGCTGGCACCGGCGGATGTGACTGGCGAGCAGCTAACGTCCTGGTGAGCACTAGGCGCTGGCCATCGGTGCCGGCGATGGTCCGGCCGCGAAAGCCGTGCCCGGCGCGCTCGCCCCACTGCGCTCGCGTGATCGCGTCCGGCTCGGCCGGCAGGTAGTGGGTAAGAACGAGCTCGCGCACGCCGGCCTGCTCGGCGACGCCGCCAACCTGGCTGACGTCCGTGTGCAGCGCAGCCATCCGCTCGAGTGCGGGGCCTGAGAGGCCGTGCCGCTCCAGGTAGCCGAGGTCGGCGACGTGGTGGACCAGAATGTCGGCACCCTCGGCGAGCGCCACCAGGTCCGCATTCACGGAGGTGTCGCCGGAGAACGCGACAGAGCCATCCGGGGTGTCAAACCGGTACGCCATTGCCGGCACCGCTCGCCCGTGCGTCACGGCAGTGGCCGTGACGCGGACGCCGTAGTCGTCGAAGACCACCGTCGGTGCCTGGCCGCCGTCCGGCCGGGCCGGAATGGTGATGTCCGTGGCCCGGACGAGCGCGCCCGCATCCGGCATGCTCGCATCTAGCGGCATCACGTTCAGGTGGTAGGCGTAGCTGGCGACGACGCC
The DNA here is from genome assembly GCA_035483035.1 of Streptosporangiaceae bacterium. Lineage (GTDB taxonomy): Bacteria > Actinomycetota > Actinomycetes > Streptosporangiales > Streptosporangiaceae > JAJYUU01. The sequence goes on from DATHQE010000595.1 coordinate 9,929, forward strand.
CTGGACGAGGTCCGCGGTCCCTGGCGCCGGAAGTTCGGGCCTGATCGTGGTCAGACGATGGAACGTGGCGTCGCCGGCGGGCAGCGTCGCGGGCCGCGACGGTCCGAAGACACGGACCGGCGCGAGCGGGCCGTGCTCATCCGCGCGGCAGCCCCACGGATACAGGAGCATGCCTGGCAGGTCCCCGGTGTGGTCCACGTGCAGATGGCTGAGGAACACCGCGTGCAGACGGGCGAAGTCCAGCCCCGCACTGGCATACGCGGACGGGGACCCGCGACCGCAGTCGACGACGAAGACCCGGCTGCCGACGACCAGCGCCGAGCTGATCCCGCCGCGGCGAGCGACCGGCATCGGAGCGCCGGCCGTGCCGAGCAGTATGAGTTCGGTGGTCACTCGCGCATCGCCCGCAGCCGGCTCGCGGCGGCCTCGGGCGTTATGTCGTTCGCGAACGCCCCCATCCCCGACTCCGTGCCGGCCAGGTACTTGAGCTTCCCTGGCGCGCGCCGCACCGTGAACAGCTCCAGGTGCAAGGCGAAGTCACCGTCGCGGTGGCGGACTGGCGCCTGGTGCCAGGCCGAGACGTACGGTGCCGGGGCATCGAAGAGCCGGTCGAACCGGCGCAGCAGGCCCGGGTACAGCTCGCAGAACTCGGTGGTCGCGGCGGGCGGCAACGCCGCGAGGTCTGGCACGCGCCGATGCGGGTACAGGTGCACCTCGTACGGCCAGCGCGCGGCGAACGGCACGAAAGCTGTCCAGTGGCTGCCGGTGAGCACGATCCTGGAGCCAGCTGCCTGCTCGGCCGCGAGCAGGTCGTCGAACAGGCCGCGACCGGTGTCGCGGCGGTAACTCGCGCAGGCGGCCAGCATGCGCTCGGTACGCGGGGTGATGGACGGATAGGCGTAGATCTGCCCGTGCGGGTGCGCAAGCGTCGCCCCGATCTCCGCGCCACGGTTCTCGAAGCAGTACACCTGCTCCACGCCAGGCACCCGCGCCAGCTCCACCGACCGGTCCACCCAGGCAGCCATGACGGTCGCCGCCTGGTCGGCACTGAGGCCGGCGAAGGACGCCGAATGGTCCTGGCTGAAGCAGATGACCTCGCACCGCCCGGCTCCCGGACGGCTCGCGAGCAGACCAGGTTGTCCGGTGCGGTCGTCATTAGAGCGGGCTACAGCGGACTGGGCGGGCGGTGCTGGCGTGGCGAGCGTGGGGAACCGGTTCTCGAAGACCACCACCTCGTACTCGGGCGCGGGAATCTCGGTCAGGCTGCCCGCCGACGACGGACACAGTGGGCATGCGTCAGCCGCGGGCTGGAAGGTCCGGTCCTGCCGGTGGCTCGCGATGACTACCCACTCGCTGAGCAGGCTGTCCCAGCGCTCCTCGGACTGCACCCCGGTGGCCGGCAGCTGCCGCCGATCTGGGTAGTCGGCTGGCCGCTTCGGGATAGCGCCGAAGTACGTCAGCGCCCGGCCGTCGGCGAGCGCAACAGTTGCCTTTGGCACGCTGGACACCGTTGTCGGCACGCTGGACACGCTAATCCAGCCGCGTGACCTTGGCGCCAGCAGGACCAACTCAGGCGGCGATCTTGCGAATGTCCGCCGGCAGCGCCCCCATCGCCTCGTCGACGGCGCCGGCCGAGACGTGCTGCCGCATCACCTTGGTGACCAGGCCGGCCGCCCGCCTGACCTCGGTGTTGTGAATGTTGGCATCGCGGGCAAACCGCCGCACGTACTCCGTATCATCGAATTTCACCGGGACCTGGCTAGGGTTCCAGCCGTCGTAGAAAACCCCGCGCAGCAACTCCGGCAGCTGGGCTGCGAGATGCGCGGCCACCGGGACCGGGAGCCGGTCCCGCAGCGCGTGCATCCAAGCCCTGGTCACTCGGTAGGCGAAGCCCCGGTCCTCGGTTCCGAATTCGCCCGCGACTTCGGCCAGCCAGGCGTTGGCCTTCTCGATACTGTGGTCGAGATTGCTGACTCCGGTAGCAGACACGGCAGTCTTCCCTTCGGCGTTCGACTAGCCCAACTGCACCCCGTTCCCTTCCCCGCCATGCCGCCAGCCAAGCAGCGACGGCCCGCGCTTGCGGCCGTCGTAGACTAGTGGTGTAGCCCGGCCGCTTCTGGCGGCCACCATCGAGGACGGCTGCAGTTCAGTCGCCCCGCACCGACCCGCAGCGGACAACGTCAGTCCGCTGGCCCGGACCTGGAGGGGTCGTCATGGCTGTTCTGCATGCTGCTTCTGCGAGTGCCGTCGATCAAGCCGCGCCCCTGACTCTCGACGCCGCATATGCCCAAGCGCACGACGCCGCACTTGTCTCGTCGGTGATCGGGCCAGTCGGACTCGAGCTCGAAGCTCACCTTGTGGACCTGGACGCGGTCAGCGACGCGGTAAGCCTCGACAAGGTCGACCCGATACCGGGCATCGTCGCCGCAGCTGCCGGGCGAAGCGCTGTCACCCTGGAGCCCGGCGGCCAGGTTGAGCTGTCCGGGGTGCCAGCACCCGACATTGCGACCAGTGTCGCCGAAATACGCCTGGACGCGGTCCGCACCCGGCTGGCGCTCGCCGAGCTTGGCCTCGGCCTCGCTTATGCGGGCGCCGACCCGCTGCGGCCGCCCCGGCGGGTCAACCCGCGCCCGCGGTACCGCGCGATGGAAGAGCACTTCATCGCCACGAGCCGGGCCGCGCCGGGCGCGGTGATGATGAACTCCACCGCGGCGATGCAGGTCAACCTCCAGGCTGGCCCGCAAGACGGGTGGCCAGAGCGGGTGGCACGCGCCTACCGGCTCGGGCCCACCATGGTGGCGATCTCAGCGAGCTCGCCCTGGCTGCAAGGACGCGACACCGGCTGGAAGTCGGCGCGCCAGCGAGCATGGAGCGGGCTGGACCAGCGAGCCTGCGGCCCGGTTCCTGGCTGCGTCGCGCCGTACGCAGGGTCTGATGCAGCCCTCGACCCAGCCGCCGCCTGGGCGCGGTACGCCATGACGGCTCCGGTGGTCTTCGTCCGGTCCCGCGACCAGGAGGCGGCTGCCGTGCGCATGCCGGTCTCGTTCGCGCAGTGGGCCAGCGGCGCGGTCCGGCTGGCTGGCCGGACGCCCACCACCGCCGATCTCGACACCCACCTGACCACGCTGTTCCCGCCAGTCCGGCTCCGCGGCTACCTCGAGCTCCGGTACCTCGACATGACCCCGCCGCGCTGGTGGCCTGCCGTCGCGGCCGTCGTCACGACGCTCATGGACGATCCGGTCGCGGCGGACAAGGCAGCCGAGGCAACCGAGCGGACGACGGCGCTCTGGACCACGGCGGCACGGGAGGGGCTGACCGATGCCGTGCTCGCCGATTCCGCCCGTCGGTGCCTGACCATCGCCGCGGAGCGAGTTCCCGCCGGGCTCGCCTCGGCCGTCGCCGACCTCGCCGACCTCGTCGATTCCGGCCGCTGTCCGGGTGACCTGCTGGCTCAGCGCATCGCGGAGATCGGGCCAAAGGCCGCATTCGAGGAGCTAGCTCATGCATGACACCATCGTTCGCAATCTGACCCTCGCCCGCGCCCGGACGCTCCAGCTCACCGACCTCGACGACCCGACGCTGCTGCTCCAGCATGACGCGCTGATGAGCCCGCTCGTCTGGGACCTCGCCCACATCGGCCAGCAGGAAGAGCTCTGGCTCCTGCGCCGCGGCGATCCTGCCCGGCCGGGCCTGCTCCCCCCTGACGTGGACTCGCTGTATGACGCGTTCAAGCACAAGCGGGCCGACCGTCCGGCGCTGCCGCTGCTGCCGCCGGTCGAGGCCAGGGCGTTCAACCACGAGGTGCGCGGGCGCGTCATCGACCTGATTGAGCGGACGCCGGAAGAGGACCTGTTCACGGCCGGCATGGTCGTGCAGCACGAAGAGCAGCACGACGAGACCATGTACGCGACGCTGCAGCTGCGGCAGGGGCCGCCCGTCCTGCTCGCACGCGAGCCGCTGCCCCCTGGCCGGCCGATCGCCGGCGAGCGCGTGTTCGTGCCCGGCGGCCCGTTCGTGCTCGGCGTCGACGCGGCCAGCGAGCCGTTCTCCCTCGACAACGAGCGGCCAGCGCACACCGTCAGCGTCGGCTCGTTCTGGATCGGGCGGGTCCCGGTCAGCAACGGGCAATGGCGCGAGTTCATCGCCGACGGTGGGTACCGCCGGCCCGACCTGTGGTCGGCGCGCGGCTGGGACCACCGCGTCGAGGCCGGACTGCAGCGGCCGAAGTTCTGGACCGCCGGCGGTACCCGACGGCGATTCGGTATCGAGGAGGACGTGCCCCTTGATGAGCCTGTCCAGCACATCAGCTACTTCGAAGCCGAGGCATTCGCGGCCTGGTCGGGCGCCCGGCTGCCGACGGAGATCGAATGGGAAAAGGCCTGCGCGTGGGATCCCGCCACGGCAGCCAGGCGCACATGGCCGTGGGGATCACAGGCACCCAGCCCTGGCCTGGCCAACCTGGGTGGTCTTGGGCTGCGGCCAGCTCCCGTCGGCGCCTACCCGGCCGGCGCGTCAGCCTACGGCGCCGAGCAGATGATCGGTGACGTCTGGGAGTGGACGTCCTCGGACTTCACGCCGTGGCCGGGATTCGAGCCGATGATCTACCGCGCCTACAGCGAGCCGTTCTTCGGCGGGAACTACAAGGTGCTGCGCGGCGGGTCGTGGGCGGTAGCGCCATCGACGATCCGGCCCTCGTTCCGCAACTGGGACTACCCGGTCAGGCGCCAGATCTTCGCCGGTGTCCGGCTGGCGTGGGACGCCTAGTGTGTCGTCACCTCGCGTGGCTCGGAGCACCCCGTTCCCTCCACGATCTGGTTCTGGAACCCGCGCATGGGCTGCTGGTGCAGTCCTACGCACCACGCCGGCAGCGGCACGGCCGCATGAACGCCGACGGCTGGGGTGTCGGTTTCTACACGCCGTCTCGCCCGGAGCCTGGGCGCTGGCGCTCCAACCGGCCGCTGTGGAGCGATGCGTCCTTCGCCTCGGTGGCACCCCTGATCTCCGCGACGTGCGTCGTCGCGGCCGTCCGGTCAGCGACGGCCGGGATGCCGGCCGACGAGAGCGCCGCCGCGCCATTCCAGTCCGGCCGGTGGCTGTTGTCGCACAACGGCGTCGCTGATCGCAGCGTGCTCGGGCCGCATCCGGCCGCCGAGTCGGTATGCGACTCCGCCCAGCTCGCGGCCCACCTGTTCGAGTTCGGGCCCGACAAAGTCGCCGAGTTCGTTACCGACTTCGGCAAGCGCGATCCCGATGCCCGGCTCAACCTGCTCCTCGCCAACGGCCGACGGGTGCTGGCTACCAGCTGGCACGACACACTCGCCGTCCTGCGCACCGACGACGGCACCGTCGTGGCGAGCGAACCGTATGACGACGACCCGCGGTGGGTGGACGTGCCCGACCATCACCTCGTCGATGTCACCGCCGACACGGTGACCATCACTGACCTGGCCCCAACCGGTCTGGAGACATGACTGATGCCAGCCAACGATCGCGTCCAGCCCCGCCCCGGCCAGTACCTCGACGCCCTGCGCGCCGACGTGCGGGCCGGCCTGACCGCGACCCCGAAGACGCTGCCGCCTAAGTACTTCTACGACGCCCGGGGCAGCGAGCTTTTCGACGACATCACCCGGCTGCCCGAGTACTACCTCACCCGGGCCGAGACCTCCATCCTGCAGCGCCATGCAGCGGAGATCGCCGAGCTGTCGCAGTGCGAGTCGCTCATCGAGCTCGGCAGCGGTACGTCGGCGAAGACCCGGCTGCTGCTGCGCGCGCTGCTTGATGGCGGCACCCTGCGCGAGTTCGTGCCGTTCGACCTCGACCCAGCCGTGCTCAGCGACGCGACCAGCGCGCTGGTATCGGAATACCCCGGCCTGCGGATCGCGCCCTTCGTCGGCGACTTCACCCGCGACGTCGCCTCGGTGGCTGCCACCGGACGCCGCATGATCGTGTTCCTCGGCTCCACGATCGGCAACCTCGAGCCTGACGCACGCGCCGCCTTCCTGACGCAGGTCAGCGCTGCGCTCCGGCCCGGCGACACTTTCCTTCTCGGGGCAGACCTGGTCAAGGACGTCAGCCGGCTGCTGCGCGCGTACGACGACGCGGCCGGAGTCACGGCAGATTTCAACCGCAATGTCTTGCGGGTCGTGAACCGGGAGCTGGACGCCAACTTCGCCGTCGACGACTTCCAGCACGTCGCCGTCTGGGACTCGGCAAGCGAGTGGATCGAGATGCGGCTGCGGTCGAGCCTCGATCAGCAGGTCACGGTCCGCGATCTCGGCCTCACGGTCGACTTCGGCGCCGGGGAAGAGATGCGCACGGAGATCTCAGCCAAGTTCCGCCGCTCCGGCATCGAGGCCGAACTGGCCGCGGCCGGGCTCAAGACGCTGCAGTTCTGGACCGATGCCCGCGGCGACTTCAGCCTGACCCTGGCCCAGTCACCCCGATAACCGGCTGACCGGCGGGGCTTCCGGAGGGTGCGCGGGCCGCCGCTGGGTACCGTAGTGCCGTCGGGATGGTCGTGACGGGGGGATGTCGCGATGGGTGCACGCAGCTGGCTGGAGTCATGGCCTGTGTACCGGCAGTTCGCCAAGGGTGACAGGCTCGGCCTCGGCGCCGCAGTCCGAAGCAAGCGCACTGAGTCGCTGACGCCTCGCGTCCGTACTGCGGACAAGGTCGTGAAGTCGATCTGCCCGTATTGCGCGGTTGGCTGCGGCCAGCAGGTCTATGTCCAGAATGACAAGGTCACGCAGATCGAGGGTGACCCAGACTCGCCTGTCAGCCGCGGCCGCCTCTGCCCGAAAGGGTCAGCCAGCCTTCAGCTGACGACCGGCGAGCGGCGCGAGTACCACGTGCGCTACCGGCGGCCTTACGGCACCGAGTGGGAGGACTTGGACCTCGACACGGCGATGGACATGATCGCCGACCGGGTCATCGCCGCGCGGCGAGCAGGCTGGCAGCAGGAGGTCGACGGGGCTCGTACCCGGCGCACGCTCGGCTTCGCCAGCCTCGGCGGCGCGACCCTGGACAACGAGGAGAACTACCTCATCAAGAAGCTGTTCACTGCGCTCGGCGCGATTCAGATCGAGAACCAGGCCCGGATATGACACTCCGCCACCGTTCCCGGTCTGGGGACTAGCTTCGGGCGCGGCGGCGCCACCAACTTCCCGCGTGACCTCACCAATTCCGACTGCATCCTCATCGAGGGCTCGAACATGGCCGAGTGCCATCCGGTTGCCTTTCAGTGGGTGATGGAGGCCAAGGCGCGCGGCGCCACAGTCATCCACGTGGACCCGCGCTTCACCCGGACCAGCGCGGTCGCCGACGTGTACGTGCCGATCCGGGCCGGCGCCGATATCGCGTTCGTCGGCGGCCTGATCAACTACGTGCTGCAGAACGACAAGTACTTCCGTGAGTACGTGGTCGCCTACACGAACGCGGCCACGGTCTTGACCGAGGAGTTCGCCGACACCGAGGACCTCGACGGCCTGTTCTCCGGCCTGAACGCCGAGGAGCGGTACTACGACTTCGACACCTGGCGGTACGAGAGCCAGGACGTCAAGCCCGCCAGCGGCGATCGGCAGGACGCTGAAGCGCGCCGCGACGAGGCCGCGGGCCACCAGGCCGCAGGCCGCGAGGCCGCCGAGACCGACGCCGAGGCCGGCAAGCGCCGGGCGGTCCGCGGGAACCTGCGGCGAGCCGGACGCGGCGAGGCACACGGCTCGGGCGGCGCGGCCGCCAACCCGAACGCGCTCTGCGATGACACGCTGCAGCACCCGCGATGCGTCTTCCAGGTACTGAA
>DATHQE010000596.1:0-3891 GCA_035483035.1 Streptosporangiaceae bacterium
GCAATGGAGTATTTCTATTCGCGGCTTTTCACGGCGAATCCCGATTGCCGGACGCTTTTCCCGACGAGCATGACAGCACAGCGACAGCGCATGTTCGCCGCGCTTGCCCGGCTCGTCTGGAGCCTGGACAATCAGCCGGGATGCGCCGAGCTACTTGGCCAGCTAGCCCACGATCACCGGCGCTTCGGGGTCACGCAGGCACACTACGCACCGTTCTTCGCCGCGCTGCGCGATACAGCCGAGCACTTCATCGGCCCCGGCTGGACGCCCGAAATCGCCGGAGCCTGGCAGGTCGCACTCGACTACATCTCGGCCACCATGCAAGCGGCCGCGGCGGCGGAGGCGAAGGCATCGCCGCCGTGGTGGATCGCCGAGATCGTCTCGCACGAGCTGCGCGCGCCTGGCGTCGCGGTGATCCGGCTGCGGCCGGGCGAGCCACTGCCCTACCAGGCCGGGCAGTACGTCCCGGTCCAGGTGACCAGATGGCCGCGCGCATGGCGGCCGTACTCCATTGCGAACGCGCCGCGGCCCGGCGGGCTGATCGAACTGCACGTGCGCGCGATTCCCGGCGGACAGGTCAGCAATGCGCTGGTACACCACTCCGTCGCCGGTGAAACCGTCCTGCTGGGCGCGGCCGCCGGCGCGATGACGCTGGCCGACTCCGACCGAGACCTGCTGTTCGTCGCCGGGGGCACCGGGCTGGCGCCGATCAAGGCCCTCATCGAGCACGCGCTGGCGCCGTCAGCGGCTGGTCAGCAGAGCAGGCACCGCAAGATCACGCTTTTCGTCGGCGCGCGCCAGGGCTTCGACCTGTACGACCTGGCGGACCTGCAGCTGCTCGAGTCCTCGTGCCCGGCGCTGCGAGTGCTGCCGGTGCTGTCCGACGAGCCGGGCTACAACGGGCTGTCAGGCTTGCTGCCCGACGTCGTGGGCGGTCAGGGCCTGTTCGAGAACACCGAGGCCTACATCTGCGGGCCGCCGGCGATGGTCACGATGACCGCCGTACTGCTGGCCGCGAGCATTCCGCCGGGCCAGATTCACCACGACCCGATCCGATAGCGCCGCGCCTGCGGCGGCCTCAGTCAGCCAGCGAGCTCGGGCTCGCCGTCCAGGTACGTGCCGAAGAAGGCAAAGATCCGCTGCCACGCGTCGGCCGCGTCGTCCGGCCGGTACGACATCTTGGCGATCTTCGCGAAGACGGCACTCACGCCCTCGGACTCGGTCATGAACCGGTGGCCCGAGCCGGGGTAGACCTTGACATCGTGCGGAACCTCGAGGACCTTGAGAGCACGCTGCAGCCGTTCGGGGTGCTTCGTGCCCATCGGGTCGCGGCCGCCATAGCTGCCGACGACCGGACACGCGCCGGCGAGGACGCTCTCGGCATCCTTCGGCACATCGCCATAGCTGACCACAGCCACGTCGAAGCCTGGCCGGGGCGCGCACAGCAGCGCGAAGCCGCCGCCGAGGCAGAAGCCGATGACGCCGGTTTTGCCCGTGCAATCCGGCCGGGCTGCAAGGAATGTGCGGGCGGCGTCCAGCGCCGTGAACGCCGGTCCGCGGCCCGCCCGCAGCTGGCCGAACGCGCTGCGGATGCACCGGATCCAGGACTTGCCGTCAAACAGGTCCGGCGCGAGCGCCAGGTATCCGCGCGCGGCGAACTCGTCGGCCTTGGCCCGGATGTCGTCGTTGAGCCCGAACGCCTCGTGGATGACCACGACAGCAGGCCACGGGCCGGGTGCGACCGCCGGCACAGCGAGGTAACCGGGCCAGGCGTCATCGGCGACTGGATAGTGAATGTCAGGCATGAGAGCTAGCTTGCTCCCGGTTGCAGTCCCGGCACAATTGCAGGACGTTGGCGATGATCTGGTGCCCGGCGCCGCCCACCGTGGTCAGGATCGACTCGGGGTGGAACTGCACCCCCCACCGCCCGTGTGCGGCATCCTCGATCGCCATGACGACGCCATCGGCCGTCACCGCGGTGACTTTGAAGCCGCCGGTTACCTGCTCTGGCCGCGCATGCAGGGAGTGGTAACGGGCCGCGGTGAACTCGGCGGGCAGCCCCGCAAGCAGGGCGCCGCCGAGCACCTGCACCCGGCCAGGCTTGCCGTGCACGGGCGTGTCCAGCAGGCCGAGTGACCCGCCCGCGTGCTCGACCATAGCCTGCAAGCCCAGGCACACGCCGAACGCCGGCAGCCCCCGCTCGTCCAGCGCGCTCAGCAGCTTGTCGCAGTCGAAGTCGGCCGGACGGCCAGGTCCCGGCGACAGCACGACCAGATCGGGGGCGAACTCGTCCAGCAGCCCCGGATCGAAGCCCGCCCGCATGGTGGTCACCTCGGCGCCATGCTCGCGGAAGTAGCCGGCCAGGGTATGGACGAACGAGTCCTGGTGGTCGACGAGCAGGACCCGCATGCCCTCGCCAGGCCGCGCGGCGGCTGGGGCGAGGATGGTGCGGCTACCCCGTTCCCGGTCTGAAGAGTCGTCGCGGCCAGCCTCGGCGAGCGTCTCCAGCAGGGCCCGCGCCTTGAGTACGGTCTCCCGCTCTTCCTCGGCCGGGTCGGAGTCATACAGCAGCGTGGCGCCGACCCGGACGGCGGCGACGCCGCCGGTGATGTGCGCCGTGCGCAGGGTCAGGCCGGTGTTCATGCCGCCGTCGAAGCCGATCACGCCGACCGCGCCGCCGTACCAGCGACGCGGCGCGTCCTCGTGATCTTCGATGAACTGCATCGCCCAGTTCTTCGGCGCGCCGGTCACAGTGACCGCCCACATGTGGGTGAGGAACGCGTCCAGCGCGTCGAAGCCGGGCCGGAGCATGCCCTCGAGATGGTCAACAGTGTGGATCAGCCGGCTGTAAAGCTCGATCTGCCGTCGGCCGATGACCTTGATGCTGCCGGGCACGCAGATCCGCGACTTGTCGTTACGGTCGACGTCGGTGCACATCGTGAGCTCCGACTCTTCCTTCGGCGAGGTCAGCAGTGTCCGGATCGCCTCGGCATCCGCCATCGCGCCTTCTCCCCGCGCGATCGTGCCGGCGATCGGGCAGGTCTCCACCCGCTCGCCGGTAACCCGGACGTACATCTCCGGCGACGCCCCGACGAGGTACTCGTCCTGGCCGAGGTTGAGGAAGAACTCATAGGGCGCCGGGTTCCGCTCACGCAGCCGCTCGAAGAACGCCGCCGGCGAGGTGCACGGCGCGTAGAAACGGTGACTCGGCACCACTTCGAACAGGTCGCCGCGGGCGAACTTCTCCCTGGCCAGTTCCACCACGCTGGCGTAGCTGCCAGGCCGCGGGTCGGCCGGAAGGCTGCCGCGGACGGGAACGAGGCCGTCCGTCGACCCGGTTGCCGTGCGCGCCATGCCGAGCGTGCTGCCTGCCTCGGTCTCGAACTCGTAGCTCAGCCGGCTAGCGGTCTCGCGCTTCCGGTCGACCGCGTAGATCAGGTCCGGCAGGTGCAGCACCAGGTCGCGCTCGGCCGCGGCCCCGTCTCGGCGGTGCTTCTGGCGCACCGGCTCGAACTGGAACGCCAGGTCGTAGCCGAACGCCCCGTACAGCCCGAGGTGCGGGTCCGGCCCGCCGAAGGCGGCGATGACCTCGCGCAGGGCGGAGAACACGGTTGGCCGCCGGCTGCGCTGCTCCTCGGTGAAGATCTCATCGGTGTCCGGGATGAGCACCTCGACATGGCGCGCGTCTGCGCCTGAGCCGGGCCTGGAGCTGGCGGCCCCGCGGTTCGCGGCCCCGTGGTTAGCAGCCCTGTGTAGCGCGGCGGCGATCGGCGGCAGCAGTATCTCGCCGCGCTGATTCAAGGCGGTCGCGCTGATCAGGCGGCCGCGGGCGACGATCTGGATCGGCGGGTCGAGGTAGGCCAGGTGCCACCGGCTGTAGCGGCCGGGGTA